>JAZNZB010000056.1:0-9407 GCA_045594705.1 Eubacteriales bacterium | reverse complement strand
AAGGCGGGCGAAAACTTTCATCAGGGGTGTGTCCGTGTGGTGGCGGTTATTTGTGGTAGGGTGTTCCCTTGATAATCGTGAACGCGCGGTAGGTGGCCTCCAACAGGATCACGCGCATCAACTGGTGCGGGAAGGTCAGTGCCGAGACCGACAGCCGCAGGTCACACGCGCTCTTGACGCTTGGCGCAAGCCCGAACGAGGAGCCGATCACAAGGCAGATCTCGCCGTGCGTCTGGCTGATCTGCTCGATCTTCTGTGCCAGCTGCTCCGAGGACAATTGCTTGCCCTCCACGCAAAGCGCGATTTTGTAAGCGCGCGGCGACATGCTCGCCAGGATCTGCTTTCCCTCAGCCTCAAGTGCCGCGTCAATTTCTTTCCCGGCGGGCTTGTCCGACAGCTTTACTTCGGATAAATTTACCTCGGTAAACTTGCAGTAAGCCCCCAGCCTTTTTTTGTATTCTTTGGCCGCCTCTCGCAAGTACGACTCCTTGAGCGTGCCGATCGTGATGAGCTTTACGTTGAGCATACGTACTCCTTACAGTATGATAAATACAATCAAAATAGAAATTTGCATGGCAAATTTCTACCGTAACGTTCCGCGCATGCGGAACATTTCACTCGCGCGCAGCGCGAATTTCACATGCGCGAAGCGCATATTTCACATTTTGCCTGCGGCAAAATATTTCATTGCGCGTCAGCTGGTTACGGGAGTAACCAGCTGACGTGTACGGGATCCGCCACGCGAAGATTAAAATCCTTGTCCGCAATGGCGCAAAATGTCTCGTGAAAGGCAAGGCGCGGGGTGTTATTCTGCTCCGAAAGGTGCGCAAGCAGAATGTTTTTTGTGCCGCTTGCGTACAGCTGTGCTGCAAGCGTGGCGCAGTCCTCATTGGAAAGGTGACCCTTTTTGCCGCGGATGCGCAGCTTGAGATCGTAAGGGTAAGGCCCGTCCATGAGCATCTCCGGATCGTGATTGGACTCCAGCACTACCGACTCACACCCCATCAGATGCTCGATGATCTCGGGCGTGACGTAGCCGATGTCTGTCGCATAAGCAATGGCAGCCGGCTGCTTGCCGTCAAGCAGGATGCGATAGCCCACCGAAGCGCGGGAATCGTGCGGTGTGCGAAAGGCTTGTACAGATACGTCTCCCATGCGCACGCAGCAGGACGCGGCGTCCGGGTAGCTATGTATCAGCGATTCCAAGTGCGGTGCAGCTATAATCAGCCGCTCTGCACTTGCGCGCTGGATGTGAATGGGCAGGGGATACTTCTTGCAGAATACGGACAGTGCGTCGATGTGATCGCGGTGCTCGTGCGTGACAAACACCGCATCAAGCGCGGTCGGGTCAACCCCAATCTCAGCAAGCGCTGCACAGACAGCCTTGCAGTTTTTGCCCATGTCGATCAGAATTTTCGCCCCCGGCGTTTCGATATAAGTGCAGTTGCCTTTAGAGCCGGAAAACAGGGTACAGATGCGGTAATTCGCCATATTATGCACCTGCGGACTGCCCAAGCATGGGGGAGAGCAGTGTGGGAATGGCAACCAGCACCAAAAAGTCAATGGCCAAGGGTACAAACAGGGCAAAGATCACGATGATCATCCACTTGGATTTGCGCTTGCGATCCTTGGCACTCTGAATAAAGTCTGCCTTTTGCTGCTCACTCATGGTGTCGGGCAGCATGTCGGGTGTGATATTATCGCGTGTGAATCCGCGATTATAAATAATGTAAGTCAGCAGAAATGCTGCGCCTGCAACGGCATAGAGCACCATAATGCCAATGCCCAGTACCTGTGCCGTGATCAGCGATTCCATGTACTTGGAGACTTCCACTACGGTGAAATACAGTAGCGTGGAGACTGCCGAGCAGCCAAGCACCAGCCAGAAAAGCAGCTTATCCTGCTTGGTGGCCTCTTTGGGCTCGGGCTGCTTGCGCGGCTGCTGTCCCGGCAGCATGGGAGATGAATTCTTTTGGAAAAAGGACATGCTTGCCTCCGTTATGCGATCTTGCACGCGCCGATCAGACGGATGTGCAGGGGCAGGCATGCGCCCGCGCCCAGAGCGCTATCCATAGCGGCACGGAATTCTTCCACGTATTCTGCGGGCACGAACGCCTGAATGGTGCCCGCAAAGCCGCCGCCGTGTACGCGCCATGCGGCTCTCTTACCAAAAAGCACACGCTCGGCAAGGCAAAGTGCCAGGGAAAGCCCCTGCTCGTCGGGTGCTTTTGTGGTGTAAATGTTCTGCAGATAGCAGAAGGAGGACTGTCCCGATGCGCAAACGTGAGACAGGAATGCGTCCAGGTCGTCAGACAGCAGTGCGTCGGTCTGCGCCAGCACTCTCTTGTTTTCCGCAAAGAAATGAAGCGCACGCAGAATCGCGCGGTCACCCAGCTTTTCGCGCAGTGCGGGGATCGCGGCGATCACGTCAGCCTCGTCCACCTCGCGCAGGACCTTCTTGCCAAAATGAGCGGCCACAGCCTTCATCTCTGCGGGAATGGATGCGTAATCATCGGTCAGGTCTGCGTGGTTGCCGCCCGTGTTAACGATGCAAAGCGCGTATCCTGCACCGGTAATATCAAAGGGAACGCCGCGGATGACGGGCGCGGTGGGGTCAGCAAAGTCAATGGCAACAATGCCGCCGTGCGCGCAAGCTACCTGGTCCATCAGACCGCAGGGCTTGCCGAAGAACTGATTCTCGGCCTTCTGCGACATCTTGGCGATCTCTACGTTGTCAACCTTACCATTATTATATAGGTGGTTGAGAATGTTGCCGATCATGTCCTCAAAGGCGGCCGAGGACGAAATGCCCGAGCCCTTGAGCACGTCTGAGGTGGTGTAAGCGTCAAAGCCGCCCGTGCAAAGGCCTGCCGCAGCAAACTGCGCGCTCATGCCCGCGATGATAGAGGCGGAGGTTGCAAACTTGTCGGGATCGGGCGTGTTGTAGGCGGTAATATCCACCTCATCCATGGAAAATCCTTCGCTCTTGACGCGGATGATGCCGTCGCTGTTTGCGGATGCGACCGCGATAATGTCCAAATTGATGGCGGCAGCCACCACGCAGCCGTGGTTGTGGTCGGTATGGTTGCCCGAAAGCTCGCTTCTGCCCGAAACAGAGAACAGAGAGACGTCACGGTCTTCTCCATACAGTTCGGCAAAGGAGTCAATGGCGTTTGCATAACGGTTCTTTTGTGCGGCAACAGCGTCAGCACCGTACACCTCGGCAAGGCGCGCGTCCAGTGCACCGCCGATCAATGCTTGCTTGATATCGGTAATTTTCATGGTGTGATTCCTTTCTCAGAGCTGAGTCTTGATCTTTTCAAGGCAATCCTCGCAGATGCGCTTGTTGTTGAAGTACACAATGCGGTCGGCATTGTTACAGAATACGCATGCGGGGTGGTATTTTTGCAGGATGATGCGGTTTTCGTCAATAAAGATCTCCAAGGGATCCTTTTCGTTGATGTCCATGGTCTGACGAATGCTGATGGGCAGTACGATTCTGCCCAGCTCGTCCACTTTGCGTACGACGCCTGTAGATTTCATAATTCATTCTCCTTTATATATCATGTTTGATTTTCTATGCTATTATTATAATAAATTGTGCGGTTCTTGTCAATAGAGAAATGGAAATAAATGGTGAATTTTCTGAAAAAATGGTATTCATGGATAAATTATGTCGTACCGACACGAATATTGAAATTTTATCGTTAGGGTGCAATTTATTCCAAAAATTCGGCAATAATGCAAGCAGAAAACAATTTTTGGGGAGGACGACATGCTCAAGGGTGCGCAAAGAAAAATGTACGTAGTCAAAATGGAGGAGGATTCCTTGTTTGAACAGGTCTATTTCGTGCTCAAGCGCGATCCCGCCGTGGTGCAAGGGAAGGATATGGTCAGCGAGGCAACCAGGATCATCAGACAAAGCGCGGGGCAGCAAAGCCTCCCCGTCGCGCAGAAAAAGCTGTCGTGGCAGACAGTGGCAGGTTTTGCGGTCGGATTTTTGACGGGCGGTGGGATCGCTGTCGCCATTTGCCTTATTTTGTGAGCTTTTTCATCATGTTTTGTAACCTTTTTTGCCCCTGTTGACAATCGGGGGAGGATATGTTATAATAAATGTCACTGATGTGACCGTTTAGAAATGAATTTCATTTCACAAATACAAATTGAATTGGGAGCTCTGATGACCGAAACGGGGGCCGTGATACCGTTTGGGCAAGGGGCTCGGCTTTTGTGCGCAAACAGATAAGAGAAAGGAGATCCGCGCGCACACGGAGAAACGTATGGCAAAGCAAACAAACAGAAATGCCGGTGGAGCTGCAAGTAAGCAGTCTGCCAGAAAAAAGAGCGAGAGCAAGAGCGTCAGCGAAAAGATCATCAACGAAGCACTTGAGGAGATCTACGCAAGCGTCGCAGCAGAGCAGAAAAAGACGTCCGCTCAAAAGCCCGTCAAGCAAAAAAAGGCTGCGCAGCCCGCGCAGGACGCTTTGGCCGAGGCTGTCAAGCCCACCCCGAAAAAGGAACCGAAGCAGAAGGAGAAATCCCTTGCCAAGGAAAAATCTCCCGCCAAAACGGAAAAGGCTGCAAAAAAGCAGCCTGAACAAAAGACCGCTCCCGTACCTGCACCCGCAGAGAATAAGGTGTCTGAGCGTAAAACGCACGTACGTACGGGCAAGCGCAAGGCAGAGACGGCAGCAAGAGCAGCGACGGTGACTGCTTCCAAGACCTCTGTGACGGTAGCAAAAAATCCGGACGCCAAGCTGCGTGTCATTCCTCTGGGCGGCCTTTTGGAGGTCGGCAAAAATATGACGCTGTTCGAGTGTGACGGTGAGATCCTGATCGTGGACTGCGGCATTGGATTCCCGGACGAGGATATGCCGGGCATCGACTTAGTTATCCCGGATATGACGTATCTGGAGAGCAATAAGGAAAAGATCAAGGGTGTTGTGCTGACGCACGGACACGAGGACCATGTTGGTGCCGTCCCGTATTTCCTTCGCAATTTCAACGTGCCCGTGTACGGTACCAAGCTGACGCTGGGCATTCTCAAAAACAAGCTTGAGGAATTCAAGCTGCCTTGGAAGGCCGATCTGCGCTGCGTGCAGGCAGGAGATACCGTAGGTCTTGGCAAGAGCTTTTCGGTGGAATTCATCCGCGTCAACCATTCGATCGCGGATGCCTGCGCACTGGCCATCCGCACCCCCGTGGGTCTGGTGGTACACTCGGGTGACTTCAAGCTGGATCTGACGCCCATTGAGGGAGAGATCATGAACCTGACCCGCCTTGGCGAGCTTGGCAAGGAGGGAGTCCTGCTGCTTTTGTGTGAGTCCACCAATGCGGAAAGACCCGGATATACCCCTTCCGAGAAAAAGGTGGGCGAGTCGCTGGAGTATATTTTCTCTGTCAACCAGAATAAGAGAATCGTCATCGCCACCTTCTCGTCCAACGTGCATCGCGTGCAGCAGATCATCGATACAAGCATCCGCCACGGCAGACGCGTGGCCATCACGGGACGAAGCATGCTCAATATTGTCAGCGCGGCAAGAGAATTGGGCTATATGAGCGTACCGGACGGCGTGATCGTGGATCTGGCAGATATCAAGAGATATAAGCCCGAGGAGCTGACGCTGGTCACCACGGGCAGCCAGGGCGAGCCTATGTCGGCTCTGTACCGTATGGCGTTCGGTGAGCACAATCAGGTCACGCTGGGGCCGCAGGATCTTGTGGTCTTGTCCGCAAGTGCGATTCCCGGTAATGAAAGCCTGATCAACCGTATTGTCAACGAGATTTCCAAGATGGGTGTTAAGGTGCTGCATGACTCGGTAGTCGAGGTACACGTTTCCGGACATGCATGTCAGGAGGAGATCAAGCTGATGCAGGCACTGACCAAGCCTACCTATTATATGCCTGTTCACGGTGAATACAAGCACCTGGCTGCCAATGGAGAGCTGGCGCGCAGCATGGGTATGCCTGCCGATCATATCTTTATTTCGGATATCGGTAAGGTGCTGGAGCTGAGCGCGAACGGTGCGAAATTTGCCGAGACCGTGCCTTCGGGGAAGGTGCTGGTGGATGGCTCGGGTGTGGGTGACGTAGGCAACATCGTGCTGCGTGACCGAAAACATCTGTCGCAGGACGGCTTGATCGTGGTCGTGGCTACGGTGGATATGCATGCGCGCTACGTGCTGTCGGGGCCCGATATCGTTTCGCGTGGCTTTGTGTACGTGCGTGAATCGGAGGATCTGATGGAGGAGATGCGCATGATCGCAGCGGAGGCTATGGATAAGAGCCTTTCCGGCAGAGATGCGGATTTTTATACCGTCAAGAACCGCGTCAAGGATGATCTTGGCAAATTTATTTTTGCCAAAACCAAGCGCAGACCCATGATCCTGCCTGTGATCATGCACGTTTAAGAGACCTTTTGAAAAAAAGAACGAAAAAAACAGAAAAATTAAGTATTTGTTTACAAATCGATTATATTTGCATACTATAAATGCGCTATAATATTGCGTGACTGTTTGGATGGGGACAGTATGCCCGTTTTACGGAGCTTGTCCCTACCTGTAACATAATCAAAAAATACAACATAGAGGTGAACCCTGACATGGGAAAAGGAAACAGAAGCAGAATTGAGAGAGCCATGACCGATACCAATAATGGTAGCTACGAGGTCAAGGCTAAGAAGAACAAGGTATCCGGTGCGGGTATTTTTGTCACGATCTCGGCGATCCTCGTCGTTATCGCACTGCTGATGGGATGCATCAGCATGATCAACCAAGGCGGTTGGTTTGCACGTTCTCAAACGGTTGTCAAGACCGAGAACTATAAGGTAACCGGTACTATGATGAACTATTTCTTTATGAGCCAGTTCAACAACTATTATTCTATGTACCAGTCTTACCTTGGAAGCAATGCTACAAGAGAGCAGATTCTCAGCATCATGGGAATTGATGCAAGCAAGTCCTTCAAGGATCAGTACATGAAGAGCGGCGCAGAGGACGCAGAGCAGGTCACCGTCTTCGATTTCTACATGGGTCTGACCGAGGAATACGTAACCCGTTTGCTTACCTACTGCGAGTATGCTCCCAATCTGAATATCGAGCTGACTCCCGAGGATCTGGAAGAGATCGATCATTCCATCGAGCACATGAAGGAAAGCTACAAGAGCACCAAGGATCTGTATGAGCAGTTCGGCATGTCTTTCTACAAGAACTTCTCCGCATACCTGGCAGCATCCTACGGTGAAGGCATCAATGAAAACGACCTGCGCGAGTGCATGAAGCTGACCACGCTTGCAGGCAAGGTTGAAGAGAGACTGAGCGACGATTTCAAGGTTGCGCTCCGCGGCGAGAAGGATTACGCTTCGATCGAGCAGTACGTCAAGGATAACCCTGCATCCTTCCTGATGGCTGACTACTATTCGTACAGCTTCAGCGTAAGCAACAAGGGCATGACCGATGCGGATTTTGAGGCAGAGAAGGCTGAAATTCTGGAAAAGGCTAAGGCTCTGGCCGGCGTTGAGGGCAAGGATGCTTACAAGGCAGCAGTGCTTGAGCTGCTCAAGGAAGCTGAGCTCAAGACTTACCGTGACAAGAACTGGTCTACGATCCTGAAGGAAAACGACAACGATGAGGAAAAGGCTGAGGAAGCACTGCTCAAGCAGTTTGAGGAGAAGGCATGGACCGAGGCTATTCAGGATCAGAAGTTCAACAATACGCTCAAGGAAAAGTATAAGTACCCCGCCACCCACACCGATCTGAGCAAGTGGGTATTCGGATTTGATGCAGGTGAGCACACCGAGGATTGCAAGCATGAGGGCGAGCATGAGAAGGATCAGGATCCCGCAAAGAAGGGTGACATTACCTATATCGAATCCACCTCCGAAAGAGAAGAGACCGTAAAGAAGGAGACCACCGGCACCACTTCTGCAGAGACCACCGGTACTGCCGAGGAGACCACCACCGATGCTGCTGCTCCTGCTGCAGAGACCACCGCGGAATCCACCAAGGAAACCGGAACCTCTGCCGGCACAGGTACCACTTCTACCGAAAAGGTCAAGGTTACCACCTATACCGTAACCGTTTACCTGCTTGAAAAGGAAGCTTACCGTGACGAAACCCAGACCGAGAAGTTCGGCTATGCGCTGTTCACCTCCAAGGAGGACGCTGAAAAGTTCTACGAGGCAATGGTAGCAAAGAAGACCAATAATCTGGATACTCTGATCGAGGTTCTCAACGATCTGCATGAGGAGATCACTGTAAACACCTATAATGCACAGGAAAATTACGTTGTTGATACTCTGAAGGATCAGCAGAAGATCGACACCATGGACGAGTGGCTCAAAAAAGCTGAGGAAGGCGATCTTTCTCCCGTGACCGAGGTGACCAAGACCACCGTTTCCACCGATAAGGACGGCAAGTCCAAGGAGACCAAGACCACCTACTATGCAGTCATGGTTTACGAGGGCAAGGGCGACCTGGCTTGGTTCTATAACGCACTCGTCGGTGCTACCTCCGTTGAGATCGAGGATTGGTACGAGGAGAACGGACTGGAGCTGACCTACAACGACAAGGCATACAAATACATCAATATCTAAATCAATATCACAAAGTGGCATGGATGACTCCGTGCCATTTTGTCCATTCAGCGCATACTATAACCAAGAAGGATTTTTTATTGGAAGGGGAAACGACATGATTATCAATCCCAAGGAAACAACGGTCGCCTACCGCTGCCCGACATGCGGTGCAGGCGTGATGAGTGCTGTGGGCGTATTTGCGCTCAGTGCGGAAATGATCAAGCTCAAATGCACCTGCGGACAGAGCGAGATGAAGATCGTTTATACCAAGGACGATCAGATCAGGCTCAGCGTGCCTTGCATGTTTTGCCCCTCACCGCACAATTTTCTTTTGAATAAGTCGGTCTTTTTCGGTAAGGATCTGTTTTCCTTGCAGTGCCCTTACTCGGATATCAATATCTGTTGCATTGGCGAGACCAATCAGGTCAAGGCCGAGCTTGCACGTACCGAGCTGGAGCTTTTGGATTTGCTGGCAGAGAATGGCATTGAGGATCTGAGCGCTTTGCAGGGGGATGACGAGGAAACGCTGACCGACCCGCAGATCTTTGATATCATTATGTTTGTGATCAACGATCTGGATGCCGAGGGCAAGATCTATTGCAAATGTCCGCCCAAGGCCCCGCTGCCCGACGGTGTGCTGCCCGGGGAAGAGGAGGGCAGATACGAGGCGCAGGTGCTGGACGGAGGCATATTGATCTCCTGCAAGGATTGCGGAGCTTCGCGTGTGATCCCCACCGATTCGTTGCTCGGTGCACATGCATTTCTGAATTGTGACAGCCTGAAGCTTGAATAATGAATCCCCCTTGCGGCCAAAGCCGCAAGGGGGATTTTT
>JAZNZB010000055.1:0-9664 GCA_045594705.1 Eubacteriales bacterium | reverse complement strand
TTTTTTTGTCTCGCGGGCGGGGGGCGCGGCGGCCCCCCCCTCCCCTGCGATGGGGATCTCTTTTTTGCAAAAAAGCGAACAGATCCTGCGTTTGATACAATCCTGTGTGAAGATCCTCTAATTCGTCAGCTCCATAGGGCTGACTTTTTCATTTGTAAACTCATGCTCCTTGACGTATTCAATAAAGATTTTCAGGCTTTTGGACATCCATTTATTTTTATGGTAGATCAGCTGCTTCCAGATATCGATATTGAGGTCGCACACGTCCAGATAGCACAGCTCGCCCGACTCGATCAGCGGTGCGGTGACGAAATCCGGCAGATATGAGATCATGTCGTTCTGCAAGAGCACCGAGGTGATGATGTCGGTGCGTCCGATCTCCAGCACGGGCGAGATGGCGAGCGACTTTTTGGCCAGCTCGCGGTCAAACACGCGGCGATATCCCTGGCCGTACTCGGTCAGCACAAACGGCTCGCTTACGATATCCGTGATCGAAAGGCCCTTGACCCCCGCAAATCTTGAACGGGACGACGCCACGAAATGCATGGGCAGCTTTTCTTCCCCCGCGATCACATAATCCTTATGATACTGTCTGCGATCCAGCGTAATGATGACGTCCGCCTCGTTGCGGTCGATCATTTCCAGCATATCGCTTGTGTCACCTGTAGAGAATCGGATCGAAATGCCCGGGTACTTTGCGTGAAAATCCGGATAATGCGTCGAAATCATCTCCTCGCACACCGAATCGGGCGTGACGATATGGATACTTCCGCGGCACTGCTCCGCGTTCGCCAGACTGTCCTTATAATCCTCGGTCAGCGCGCGGATCTTGTGTGCATAAGAGACCAGCTCGTGCCCGCGCTCGGTCAGCGTAATGGTATGATTGATGCGCTCAAACAAGAGGCAGCCCAGCTCATCCTCCAGCTGCTTGATCTGAAAGGAAACCGTGGATTGCGAATAATCCAATGCCTCGGCCGCCTTGGTAAAGCTGCCAAGCTCGGCTACGTGAATAAAGGTAATTAAATTTCTCAGCTCCATATGCCCTCCGAGCATCGATATTTTCGATGATAATGATCAAAACCATTCGCTTGACTAATGTATGAAAGTATTATATACTAAAGACACGAAAAAGTCAAGCGGTTTTTTCGCCGCATTCGAGAGCCGCTTGGCAAATTACACACAAGGAGTTTTATCATGAAAAAAACAGTATCCATCGTTTTAGCCCTCATTCTTTGCGCGTGCAGCTGCATTGCGCTGATCTCCTGCGACACAGCCAAGGACGACGGCAAATATAAAATCGGTATCGTACAGTTGGTAGAACACCCCGCACTGGACGCTGCAACCGAAGGCTTCAAGCAAGCAGTCATTGACGAGCTTGGAGAGGACGCTGTGGTGTTTGATTACCAGAACGCACAGAACGACGCCAACACCTGCTCCACCATCGTCAATCAATTCGTCTCGAACAAGGTGGATCTGATCATGGCAAACGCCACCCCCGCACTGCAGGCAGCTGCAGCCGCTACGGCAGAGATTCCGATCCTTGGTACGTCGGTTACCGAATACGGCGTGGCACTTGAGCTCAAGAATTTCTCCGGCACGGTAGGCGGCAACATTTCGGGCACCTCCGACCTCGCTCCCTTAGACAAGCAGGCGGCCATGATCACCGAATGGTTCCCCGAGGCAAAAACGGTTGGACTGATCTACTGCTCCAAGGAAGCAAACAGCCAGTATCAGGTGGACGTGGTCAAGGCAGAGCTGGAAGCCAAGGGCCTGACCGCAACGCTCTACCCCTTCACCGATTCCAACGATCTTGCACAGATCTGCACCACCGCTGCCGATAACTGCGACGTCATCTACGTTCCCACCGACAACACCGTCGCCGAAAACACAGGTATCATTGACAACATCTGCTCTCCCAAGAAGGTTCCCGTCATCGCGGGCGAGGAAGGCATTTGCAAGGGCTGCGGCGTTGCCACCCTCTCGATCAGCTACTATGATCTGGGCTATGCGACCGGTAAGATGGCCGCCAAGATCCTCTCGGGCGAGGCCGATATCTCCACCATGGCGATCGGTTATGCCGAGACCCAGACACCCAAGTACAACAAGCAGATCTGCGATGCGCTGGGCATTACTCCTCTGGAGGGCTACGTAGCCATCGAGGACTGATCCAAATCAAGGCAGAGAGCCGGAGCGAAGCAATTCTCTCCGGCTGCCGCCTGTTTTTGAATATCATCTTTAAGAGGTAAAAAACATGCAAATATTCGAACAACTGCTCAGTGCCCTGCCGGGCTCGGTCTCCCAGGGTCTGATCTGGGCGATCATGGCCATCGGCGTTTACTTGACGTATCGCATTCTTGACGTGGCCGATCTGACCGTGGACGGCTCGTTTGCCACGGGCGGTGCGGTGGCGGTCATTCTGATCCTCAACGGCTGCAATCTTTGGCTTGCCATGCTGGCCGCCTTTGCCGCGGGCTTGATCGCGGGCGCCGTGACCGGACTTTTGCACACACTCATGGGCATCCCTCCCATTCTTGCGGGCATTCTGACCCAGCTCTCGCTCTATTCCATTAACCTTAAGATCATGGGCAAGGCCAACCAGTCGATCAACGTCAACCAGACCGATCTTCTGATCTCCTTGCGCTGGGTCAAGGATTTCGCACTGCACAACCCCATGATCACCGTAGGCATCGTATTGCTCGTGCTGATCGCCGTTTTGTACTGGTTCTTCGGCACCGAGATGGGCTGCTCCATCCGTGCGACCGGCATCAATCCGAGCATGAGCCGCGCGCAAGGCATCAACGTCAATTTCAACAAGGTACTTGGCATCATGCTCTCCAACGGCTTGGTTGCTTTTTCGGGCGCATTCTTAGCACAGTACCAGGGCTTTGCAGACGTCAAGATGGGTCAGGGCGCGATCGTCATCGGTCTTGCGGCCGTGATCATAGGCGAGGCACTGTTCGGTAAGATCTTCAAAAACTTCGCCCTGCGTCTTCTGGCGGTTGCCTTTGGCTCGATCATTTACTATATCGTCATTCAGACGGTCATCACGCTGGGCTTTGACGCAAATCTTCTCAAGCTGCTCTCGGCCGTGATCGTGGCCATCTTCCTTGCCATTCCGTACTGGAAAAGACAGTTCACACAGACACACATGAAAAAGCACAAAGGGGGTAAGACGCATGCTTGACATTATTGGTGTAGAGAAAACGTTCAACCCCGGCACGATCAATGCAAAAAAAGCACTGAACGGGTTGAATTTGCACTTGAACGAGGGCGATTTCGTGACGGTCATCGGCGGCAACGGCGCCGGAAAATCCACCATGCTCAATATGATCGCGGGCGTTTACCCCGTGGATTGCGGCAGCATCATCATTGACGGCGTCAACGTGACTCGGCTGCCCGAGCACAAGAGAGCCAAATACCTCGGAAGAGTCTTTCAGGACCCCATGACCGGTACGGCCGCCGACATGCAGATTGAAGAGAACCTCGCACTTGCCGCACGAAGAGGCGCATGGCGCACACTGAGATCGGGCATTACCTCCAAGGAGCGAAAGGAATACAAGGAGCTGCTCAAGATTCTGGATCTCGGGCTGGAAGAGAGACTGACCGCCAAGGTGGGTCTGCTTTCGGGCGGTCAGAGACAGGCTCTGACGCTGCTGATGGCCTCGGTCAAAAAGCCCAAGCTGCTCCTGCTTGACGAGCACACTGCTGCACTCGACCCCAAGACGGCTGCCAAGGTACTGGAGATCTCGGACAAGCTGATCAAGGAAAACGGCCTGACCGCCATGATGGTCACGCACAACATGAAGGACGCCATTGCCTTTGGCAACCGTCTGATCATGATGAACGAAGGACACATCATTTTCGACGTCTCGGGCGAGGAGAAAAAGGCCTTGACCGTGGATGCACTGATCAAGAAATTTTCTCAGACCAGCGGCAGGGAATTTGCAAACGACCGCGCGCTGTTAAGTTAATCATCATTTAGCCCCCGGCCGCAAGGTCGGGGGTTTTGATTGTGGATTCGCGTCCAAAATCTTAATATCTTAATTCCTCCCTGATTTTATTGACATATTTTTTGCTTGGTGCTATGATGAAAACAATCACACAAGGAGGAAGTTGGTATGCAACTCTGGACGCCCGCACATCTCAAAACACTATTGCCCGCGCTTGCCGTCATGGTCGTGCTGACCGTGATCTTGCGTCTGGTCCTTGCGAACAAGCCCCTGCGAGTGCGCATGATCCCTCTGCAGGTCATTGCAATCATCCTGCTTTTGCTGGAGGTCGGCAAGCAGATTTCTTCGTTTATGCGTCCCGAGGGCTACGACCTCTACCACATCCCCCTGCACTTCTGCTCACTGATGCTGCTCGCACTCCCCGCGCTCGCCTTTTATCGAGGCAAGCACGCGCGTCTTGTCTCGGGCGTTGCCTGCGGTCTGACCTCGGCCGTCTTTCTGCTGACCGTCATCTATCCCGATCTGATCTATTCGGCTTGGGATATTGAACACTACTTCCAAAACTATTTTGCCTTCCATACGGTCACTTTTCATAACTTAGTACTCTTTGCCTACATGCTGCTGCCCGCACTGCAGCTGCACACCCCGGGCAAGGGCGAGGTGCGCTGCTCGGCTGCCTTTGTGGGCATTTATTGCATCATTGCGGGAATCGCCTCACATCTGCTGCAAACCAACTACAACAACCTCTACCGCTGTAACATCGCCCCTTTGGAAAGCCTGCGCGTCACGATCAGCGAAGCGATCGGCTACGTGCCCACACAGATTTTGTACGTGCTGGTTGTCACCGGCCTTGACATTGCCTTTGTCATCGGTGCCTACTACTTCTACCGCCTTTGCCGCAAGCTGCTGGGCAAAAAGGTTATGCCCAACTGAACAAAAAAGCTTGATACATCGGAATGCAGAATTAGCGAAAAATTAACACGGAGATTGATTTTGGCACAATCTCCGTGTTCGATTTTTCACTTGAAAGATATCAACCGTAGGGGGCGACGTCCTCGACGCCCCCGGCAGGCATATAGAACTTGTTTCGTTGCAAGAAGATTTGTTTATGTAGGACGGGGCGTGGGGGACGTCGCCCCCTACAACTGTTTTTTTGCGTATCTCGGTTTATTGTTTTGACAGCAACGGGTATGATTCACCCTCATTTTCCCACTTATTCCGCGGCCCATGTGTCAAATCTTTTTTTGTTGACAAATACGCTTTGATATGCTACAATCAAATCAATAAAACAAGGAGGTTTTTAATATGAAAATTTATACGACCGATTATATTACGGGTAAGCAATTTGAAACGCTGGGGCTTGTGGAAGGCAGCACGGTGCAAAGCAAGCACATCGGCCGCGATATTGCAGCAAGCTTCAAGACCATTGTGGGCGGTGAGCTCAAGGGATATACCGAAATGATGAACGAGGCGCGTAAAATGGCGACCAACCGTATGATCGAGCGTGCAGAAGCCATGGGTGCGGACGCCATCATTTGCGTACGCTACGCCTCCTCCGCCGTCATGGACGGTGCTGCCGAGATCATGGCGTACGGCACTGCCGTAAAATTTATTTAAAAATAAAAAAAGGCAAATTTTTCGTGATCTCGTTTGTTATATATCATAAACGAGCCTGAAACGGAGATTTTCTATGAAAAAGTTATTTTCACTCTTGCTTTGCATCATCCTGTTGCTTGGACTTGCCGCATGTAAGTCGCAGCCATCCGACTCTGTGCAAGCAATCGCCAAATACACCCCTATACTTGACATCTATCGCTCTCTCTTGCAAAAAAAGCAGGCAGGAGAGGAATTGGTCGCACCCAAAAAGGCCTCCGGGATCGAAGCTGCTCTTTACGACGCTGTGAATAAATGCACCGACGCCACAACGATGGGCTACGCCTTCAAGGACCTGGACAATGACGCCTCGCCCGAGCTTGTGCTGCTTTCCAAGAATTGCACGCTGTATACACTGCTGACGCTCAAAGACGGCTCTCCCGTGCTCGTACGAAGCTTTGCCAATGCCCTGGTCGAGCTTGATGGCAACGGTACGTTCTGGTACATGGAAAGAGAAGAGCCCTATGCGCTGCATATCGAAACGCTGCAAAACGGCTCCTTGGTAGGGGCATACTATTATTACAGAGGCAGCGAGCAGGAGCGCCATTATTTCAAGGTTGAAAATGGCGTGGAGACCGAGATCACGTGGCAGGAATATCGATACGTGATAGATAACGAAACAATGGGCATTTTCTCCCTGAACGACGTTCACATCACGACCAAGGACGTGGGCTTTTACTTCCAACCCGCGCTTGAACCCGAAAGTCAGGAGCGCCCGCCCCTTTTCACCGTTGCAAGCTATGATGACGTGCTTACCGTTTACAAGCGCATCGCACAGCTCTACTCAGATTATGACAGCAAAGCATGGGCTAACGGCGACTACGACGATCTGTATTCCTTTACCTCTCAAGCAGACTATGAGATGTATCACGCATTGTTTTGCTCGATCATGGACATGCGTCCCTATGCAGGCTTCTCTCAAAAAGCCACAGTCCCGAACGGACAAAACGCATATTGCTATTCCCTTTGCGACCTGAACGGTGACGGCATACAGGAACTGCTCCTGATGATGGAAACCTATAGGCCGATTGCCATTTTCACACAAAGCAACGGTGTACCCGTGCTTCTTGACCACTATTCTCGTGGACGCAGCGTGTACATTGATGGGCAAGGTCGCTTGATTGAGGAAAAAGCAACCGGCGGTGACCTTGGCAGAGACCGTGAATTTTTCGTCCATGAGATCAAGGACGGTGCGCTTGCCTGCACGTTGGGTCTTGGCGCAGCGGTCAATATCTACCTGGAATTTGAAGGATGGTACAAAACCGACGGTATCACGCGCGAGCCCATCGGACAAGAGGAATGGGAAACCTTATACGCAAGCTACCCGCAATTGCCGCAGGGCTGCAACCAAGCGGAATATAACCTCTTGTACGCAAATCTGACACTGACTCGCCTGTTTGACGCCCCCGTGGCAAGCGAATATCACGTCAGAGGGCAAGGAGGTTGGTGGCGTTCCTCATACATGGCGCCCGATTTGGTGATTTACCGCGTAAATCATGAGATTTCCTTCGGTCTCCAAATCTCTCCGTTCGAAATCGATTCCTATGCCAATGCCGTTGCCGTACCGCAAGGAGACAAATACGTCTTTGATCAAAACGGATTTAAGGGCGAGATGACGGTGGGGGCGGTGTCGATCATTTTGCACGTGACCGAATGCAAAGACGATCCCGATATGAACAATAAGACCTTTATTTTTGACCACATCCCCGAAGCATAATATCCAAACAGGCTGAGCCGAACGCCCGGAAGGGCAATCGGTTCAGCCGTATTTTTTGTTGACTTTTCGAGGGGTTTGTGTTATGATAAAAATAAGAATTTTGAGCAAATGGAGACACGGACGCCCCAAAGGAGCAGATCCCCTCCATGATCCAAAAATTTCACCCTGTAAGGAGCTATTATGAGACAATACTTTGAAGAATTCTTCCGGGAATTTGACTATGCAACCGAAGATACCGCACACCTGCTGGATGCCTATGACAAAATCTGCGCATGCGATGAGGCGCGCATCCCCTTTGAGCGCGCCAATGCCGCGTACGTTGCCGATCTCAACTGTGACTGGGGCGCTCTGATGCGCGAAACGCAGGCGGCAGGCAAACTTGTGGGCGTGCACAACTACACCACCGACCTGCTGCTCTTTATCATGCTCTCGAAGCGTTTGCGCGAGCTGTACGTCGAGCACGGCATAGATCTTGCCATCTGGCACGATTCCATGCTGGATCTGCGCTATAAGTTGGAGGAATGCCGCGCCGTTTACGGCATTTGCGGCTCTTTTGTGGGCGGATGGTTCCCCGGATTTTACAATCTCACTCGCTTTGCACTGGGCAGATTGCAGTTTGAGCTGGTTGATTCCCCTGTCGAATTTGCAGGAAACGGCATCACGCTTGCCAAGGGTCAAAAGGTGATCAATATGCACATTCCGCGCTCGGGTCAGCCTCTCTCTCCCGCGCTTTACGAGGATTCCTTTGCGCGCGCCAGGGAATTCTACAAGGCAACCTTCCCCAAAGATCAGCCCGCGCCCTTCGTGTGCCATTCCTGGCTGCTCTACCCCGACACGGCAAAATTCGTGCCGCCGCATCTCAACACCTACAAATTTCTCTCGGAATTCACGATCATGGAAAGCAACCACAACAACGGCGAGGACCTCTGGCGTCTGTTTGACACCATGGAGCAGCACCCCGACCGTCTGCCCACCGACACCTCGCTGCGCCGCGCATTCGTTGCCCACCTCAAAGCAGGCGGCAGAGTCGGTTACGGCTTTGGGATTCTGTTCCGCTGATCAAGGAATGCGATGAGAGACTATTTGATTTGGTTCTTGGGGGATTTTGCGTACGATCCCGCCGATGCTGCGCATCTTCTTGCCGCCTTTGACACACTCATGGCCAATCCCGAGGCCAAGCAGCAATTTGAGGATGCGATCGCGACCTATGAGGCGAACGCGGATTGCGATTTTGGCGCGCTGACTGCGCAAAGCAAAAAGGCAGCGCGGCTTTCGGGCGTACACAATCATACCACCGACCTGCTCTTGTTCATTTGCATGTCAAAGCATTTGCGTATCCTTTACGCACAGCGCGGCATTGACGACGCCATTTGGCACGACTCCATGTCCGATCTGAAATACAAATTGGAGGAATGCAAGCTCGTGCGCGGCGTGCACGGCATGTTCGTGGCCTTTTGGATGCCCGGCTGGTTCAAAATGACCCGCTTTGCGCTGGGACGTTTGCAGTTTGAAATTGTGGATTTCGGCCGCGAGTATCAAAAGGACGGCCTTTCGCTTGGCAAGGAGAGCAAGGTGCTCAACATGCACATTCCGCGCTCGGGACAACCGCTCTCCCCTGCGCTTTACGAGGAATCGTTTGCGCGCGCCAAGGCGTTTTTTGAGTCGCAGCTGCCCCAAGGGCAATGCCCGGGCGGCAAAGTGCCGTTTGTATGCCACTCCTGGCTGCTGTATCCTCGTATGAATGAGTTTGTGTCAGAGCACAGCAACGTGCGCAAATTCATGGAGGAATTTGAGATCCTCTCCTGGGACGACTCGGACGGCGAGAGCCTGTGGTGCCTGTTTGACACGGCCGAGCGCAATCCCGACCGCCTGCCCGCAAATACTTCCCTGCGCCGCGCGTTTGTTGAGCGACTCAAGAGTGGAGGAAGGGTTGGTTGGGGCTACGGAATTCTGTTCAGATAACATTTTCGTGTCGTTCCCCCAAACGGATCACCCCCACAGGATAGAAGTTTTTGCGTCGCTTTTTTCAGAAAAGCATGGTGGCGTGTGAATGTTGTTGTACATTCGAGTGTCAGCGACGCCACCCGATGCTGAATTTCTGCGAAATTCAGCATCCAAAAGTCAACCGGCAGAGCCCCAAGTCGCGCCCGCAGGATGAAAGTTTCGCTCGAGCCTTTTCAAAGGCTCGCGGGTCGAGGGCAGAGCCCTCGTCGCGCCCGCAGGCGCGAAACCAATCCAACGCCGTTTTTTTGGTTCTTTTTTTGCGGCTACTTGCTCAAAAAAAGAACGGAGAGAAATTTCTCAATGTTACATGTTCTAATTCATTCCATTCTTTTCTTTGACA
>JAZNZB010000054.1:0-38402 GCA_045594705.1 Eubacteriales bacterium | reverse complement strand
GCTTCAGTGATATTCTATTCGCCTCCAAAACTTGCGAAGCAAATACCACTCGCCATAGGCGAATATCACTGCCAAAGGCAATATCACTCGCCCAAGGCGAATAGAACTGGGGAGATACTCCGCTTGGAGTATCTCCCCATGCAAGTGTCCTTTTTTATTCTTGTCAGATCTTACAAGTATATCTCGAGGCCGTCTCGGTCTGCGCGATCACCTGTCCGTCGGGCAAGATCACCTCGCAGGGCATGCTGCAGCCCTTGGGCAGCGCGACGTCCAGCACAAGCTCTCCGTCCTTTTTCTCCCATGCCACTGAGATAATGCCATGCGGCGTGGGCACGGTGCCTTTGGCCCAGGTGAGATCAAAGCTGTGTACGTGCGGCTTTACGCGCACCGATCCATAGCCGTCGGCCGTGGGATACACACCCAATACCATGGACGAGAACTCATAAATGGGCGCAGAGCTCCAGCCGTGGCACTCGCTTCTGGGCGAATCGGGATTTTCACACCAGGTGGTGCAATGCCAATCCAGCATGGTCTCCCAGCCCTGCAGCTGGCGTGCGGCGTATTGATCGTAGCGTCCTGCAAGCTCCAGCGCACGGAACATATAATAGCTCATGGAGAAGGAGCAGATGGCCACGGGCACGTGCCCGTCAAACGTACGGTCGACCAATTCTCCCGCCTCCTTACCGCTCACAGCCCCCGAAAGGATGGCCCACAGCGTGGTGTGCTGGCTGTACTCCTTGGTGCTCGGCGTATTGCGGTACAGTCCGACCTCTTCGTCATAGCAATATTTCTTGACGTTGGCGATCATGCTTTGCGCTCTTTGTCTGTAGTCGGCTGCAAGACCGGGTCTGCCTGTCGTATCACACATCTCTGCCGCTGCATTGAGTGCTGCTGCGTACATCAGCGAGGTGACTGTGATCGGCTCTATTTTGCCGCCGTTCGGCACGCCGATCTCCCAGCCGGGCACCCAATCCACGAAGTGCCAGTAAGGCGTCACGCCAACAAGTCCCTGCTTTGTCATATAAGGCTCAAAGCTCTCCAAGGCCTTATCCACCGTGCCGCTCATGGAGCGCACGCGGGCAATGGCCTCGTCCGTTCCGCCCGTATAGCGCAGATAATCGCGCAGCATCAGCACCCAGAACAGGGTGAAATCGGGAATGATCTGCACCATGGTGGAGGGGTAATTGGCCTGCAGCATGCCGTCAGCCATTTGAGAGTGTGCGAAATCGGTGATCGACTTGAAGGGCATGCGGTCATCCGCGCTCATGCGCAGCGTAAACAGCATCTCCAGGGCACTGTCCATGTCGTATTGCTGCTGCTCATAGTAGGGGCAGTCCACGTACATCTCGTGCATGCAGCAAAGCACGGTGTTGCGGGAAATCTCCCACATTTTGTTATATCGCTCGTTGGAGCAAACAAAATGCCCTGCCGCGTCCAGCGGATAATGATAAAACGCATACGCAAATTCACTCAGCGCAAAGTCGGGATCGTCACACTCCACGCGCACAAAGCGGAAAGCTCTGTACCAGAACGGCTCGAAGCACTGCTCTTCCCCTGTCGCGATCAGAGAATCAAACGCGCCGTCCATCTGTGCGGTGGGGTCATCATACGCGTCGCGTACGTGCTTATAGCGATGCCCCGCCTCATTGGCCACGCTGTAGCTCTCCGCCCAGATAAGGCGGATTTTGCTGCCCTTGCGTGCCTTGAATCTCATGCGGATCTTGGCAGTGGTGTATGCACCCGCATCGTATTCCGCAAATCTCTCGCCGCTTCTGACCACGTGCAAGGGAGAATACGGCTCGGTCTCCATTTGCGGAATAAGTCTTTCCCTGAGCACGTAAGGCTCTCCCAAACCGAACATATTAAAGCTCTTGCTCAAAAGGTCGGGCTGATACAGTGCTGCAACGGGCACGGCGACACGCTGCGAGCCGCCCGACCACTGCTCAAAGGGCGGGATGGAAATATGAAGACCCGGCATATTGGAAAATGCGCATGCTGTCTCCCGCTCGCACGTCCAGCTCGCATCCGTTCCAAGCGCGATCTCTTGTCCGTTTGCCTCCAGCTTACCATCAAACCAAAAGCCGGGGCGCGAACCACGGAACACCGAGATAAAATACCCCTCGGTCACGTACTGCACCTTGGCCTCCAATCGGTTCTTTCCCTCGATCAGATAAGGCGTCAGATCCTCGGTTTCATAATAGGTTTGATACGAAGAGCCCTGGCAAGGGCCTTCGCAGACCAAATGGCCGTTGAGATACAGCGCATAGCGGCTGTCTCCGCAAGCGGACGCGGTCAGTCTTGCACCCGCGGGTGCTTCAAATTCCTTGGAAAAATAGTAAAACTCGGGCGTCGCGGGCCGTCGGTCAGCACAGATCCAAAAGCTCATAGTAATTTCCCTTTCTTTTATTTTACGGCCTTGCCTTTGGCAAAGACCTGCTTGATCTCAATATTCTCGTCAAAGATAACAAGGTCGGCATCCATGAAGGGTGCAATGCTGCCCTTATGTGCAAGCCCCATGATGCGTGCGGGGGTGGATGTGATCATGCGCACTGCATCTGTCAGCGGGATCCCCGCCTCCTTGACCGCCACACGCACCAGTTTGTCGGCCGTGGCAATGCTGCCCGCAAACGCGCTGCGGTCCATCAGCTTGCAAACGCCGTCCTCGATGATAAATTCGGTGCTCTGCATAAAGCCGTGCGTCAGGTCTGTCCCCGCAAGGGCTAAGCTGTCCGTGATCAGCGCGATATGCTCCGCTCCCTTGATCTTGTAGATCAGTCTGATCAGCTCGGGCGGCAGATGCTTGCCGTCGCAAATGATCTCCACGTCGATCTCGTCTTCCAAAAATGCGGTCTCGATCACACCAAGCCGTCGAAATCCGTGGTCACGCGTCACGGTGGACGTGCAGGAATACAGATGCGTGATCAGCCTGCAGCCCTCTTGCATGGCGGATTTGAGTTGGTCATAGATCGCGTCGGTGTGCCCTGCTGCCGCCAGCACGCCGTGCTTGGCCAATGCCTTGGCAAACCTCTGCCCCTCGTCGTTCTCGGGAGCGTAGCTCCAGCGCGCGATCACGTCACCGTATTCTTCCAGCAGCGGCAGATACTCGCGCTCACAGGGCGGTGTGATAAAATCCGCACATTGCGCACCCGATTGCCGACGCGAGAGGTACGGCCCTTCCAGGTGTGCACCGTGAATGGTGCCACCCACGCGCTCGTCGGCCATGGCGGCCTTGATATTCTGCACCGAGCGCGCCATATCCGCAAGCGGAGCTGCCGAGACGGTGGGACAGATGGTGGTAGTGCCGTGCGCAAGATGAAAATTGCACCCCGCCACGATCTGCTCCACGCTGCCCTCAAAGGGGTTGCCACCGCCTCCGTGGGTATGCATATCGATAAAGCCCGCGCTGACGTAGCAGCCCGTGGCGTCATATTCGCTCTCTGCAGGCATGTTTTCTTTGCTGACGCTTACGATCCTCTCTCCCTCTACGTACACGTAGCCGTCAAAAAAAACGTCCTGCAGAATGATTTTATCGCTCTTGATCTTAATCATACAGACTCCTTACAAAAGCGCACTGCTGTCGGGATCGAGATAGAGGGTAGCACTTGCATGGCGTCGCAGCGCCGTAGCGGGGCAATGCTCGCCAATTTCTCCCTGCAGCGTTGCACGCACCGCCTGTGCCTTGGTGGCGGCAGGCACGATGCAAAACAGGTGCTTCCCCGCAAGCAATGCGGGCACGGTCAGGGTAATGGCAGTCCGGGGCACGTCGTCAAGCGTGGCAAAGCATCCGTCGTGCACCTGCTGGGTGCGGCAGACCTCGTCAAGAGCCACCGGCTTGACCATGCAAGGATCGCAAAAATCCGCCACGGGCGGGTCGTTGAAGGCAATGTGGCCATTCTCGCCAATGCCCATGACCACCACGTCCACCGGATACTTTTTCAAAAGCTCGGAGTATCGCGCACATTCGGCCTCGGCATCGGGGGCGGTGGCATCGATATACTGCACGCTGCCCATATTGACAAGGCCAAAAATATGCTCACGCAAGAAATTACCAAACGCCTGGGGCGCACCTGCCGCAAGGCCGATATACTCGTCCATGTGGAAGGCATTGACGCGCTCCCACGGAATTTCCTTGTCGGCTGCAAGCGCGGCCAGCACCTCGTTTTGCGAGGGCGCGGCAGCAAAAATGACGTTGACCTTATCCTTTTCCTGCATCAGAGCAAGCAGGCAGGCCTTGATATCCTTGGCGGCAGCTGAGCCCATCCGGGCTCTGCTGTCGTGTATTTGTACGTCCAAAAGATCTGTTTTGAAGCTTTTCATGTCGTAGCCTCCCGAAATTTCTGTACAGCATCCGCAAACGCCGCCTTGGCATCGGGATACTTATAAGGATTCTCAAATCCGCGCCCCACCAGCGCATTCAGGCCGTCAAAGGTCTGCAAATGCGGCTCCAGCGAGACGAAAAAGTCCTCGCTTGCATAGCGTTGGTGTTTTGCAAGGATCTCTGCAATGCATGCCTCGCCCTTGCCCGGCGGTACGATCGCGCCCGCATACAAGGCGTCCTTGATATGGAAATAGGCCACGTGATCCTGCAGCATTTGATAGGCAGCCACAGGCTCAACGCCCTCCAGCACAAAGTTGCCCATGTCAAACACGCACGCAAGACGGCCGCCAAAATGCCGGGCAAGCTCTAAGCAACGCTCGGGCACGTCTCCGTAAACGCGCGCTTCGTTTTCGTGGCACAGCACCACGCCGTACTCGTCGGCCATGTCCAGAAGGTGCTCCAGCGCGTCAAGCACACGCTCGCGGCAATCGGTGATCTCCATACCTGCGGGCGCGTAAAAGCTGAACACGCGCACGTACCGTGCGCCCATCAGCTTTGCTGTCGCGAACACGCGACGTGCCATGGCGAAATGCGCCTCTAAATCGCCGTCCAGCGCAATCTTACCGATTGGCGAGCCGATGGCAGATGCGCGGATGCCGTAGTCCTCCAGGGTCTGCTTGACTCTTAAGATCTCCTCGTCCGTCAGCGTGGAAACATTCTTTCCGTCCACACCGCGGATCTCAATAAAGTCAATGCCAAAGCGGGAGAGTGCCGCCACCTGCTCCTCAAACGACGCAGCGTACTCGTCCGCAAAGGCGGACATGATATATTGACTCATACCGACTCCTTACAGCTCTATGCGGCCGACGGCCTCTTCCCTGCCGCTTTGCAGAGAACGGTCGATGGCGTTCATGATAAACACGGGCGAGAAAAACTCCGCAAAGGAAAGCGGTGAAGGATTTCCGACAAGCAGGCCGTAATACTCGGCAAACTCACGCGCAAACCACTCTTCGGTGCTGGGGATGCTATAACACTCCGTCCCCGACTCGGACATAAGGCAGGCCGCGTAATTGTAGTTGTTGTCACAGAAAAGCCCTGTGCAATCGAAATTTTCGTAATGGAACAGCACGTGGATGCAGTCGCTGTTTTGCTTGGCGGTCACGCTGAGCGGAAATCTGCCGAAGATCTCGCATACCATCTCCACCAAGTGCTGCGCGTAGAAATAAAAGCCGCCGTATGCATTGACGCTCTGATAAGGCGCGCGGACAAAGCCGCCAAGCGTCCTGCCGCCGCTTTGCTCCACGGCTGCCTTGCGCAACTGCGCGACGTACGTATCCTGCCCAAGAGACGAGCCGCCGGACACGCGCACGTGGTTTTTGGCAAGCTCTGCGGCAAACTCGCACGCATCCTGCTCGGACACGGTAATCGGCTTATCCACAAACATGGGAATGCCGCTTTCCATATACGGCTTTGCGTATTTATAGTGGTTGTCGCCATGGCGTGCGGTGATAATCAAACCGTCAATCTGCCCCGCTGCATCCGCATAGTGCGCAAGAACAGGCACGTCAAAGGCTTCGTGCAGCTTTTGCGCAGCCTCGGCATCGTCGCTGTACACGCCCACCACCTGCACGTCCGCGTATGCCGCATTCTCACGAATCTCGCGCAAAAACGCGTTGGCATGGGAGTTTTCACAGCCCAGAATGGCAATTCTCTTCATATTTCCACCTCAAAACTTGAGCGGCAGAGGATTCTGCGCATGTACTGTTTCGATGACCGAAATCACGGCAGCCGCCATCTCGGGCGTGACCGTCATCTCCTTGCCCTCGGTGATCTTGTCATAGATCTGCTTGTACATCTTTGCCGTGCCCACGTCAAAGGCGGTCCCGTTAAATTGCGCCGACTCCTGATGACGGATCAGCTGCTCCCCACAATAGATGGGGTTGCCCGCCTCGTCGCGCAAGGAGCCCTCGACCACGGGACGCTCGGGATTCTCCCCCTCTTTGATATATACCATTTCATAGGACGCGGGCGTGGCCTTGAGCGTGCCCAGCGTACCCTGGATCTTGACGTTGTAATTGGAAAACGCGTCAATCGAGGAGATCTCAATATCCACAAGCGGCTTGTCTGGTGTGGCGATCAGGATTTTGGCATAGTCGTCCGCGTCGCCGCTTGTCAGCGCGGTATCCAGCTTGCTGTACACCACCTGCGCGTGCGGATCAAAGTCCACAAAGCCCAGTGCCATACCTACAGGGTGAGGCCCTGTGTTATACGTGCTGCCCGCACACTTTTTCTGCAGGGTCTGCCAGTCCCAACGGCGGGCAAATCCGTTATAGCGAATGCTGATCTGCTTGACCTGCCCCAGCTTGCCCGACTTGATCGTGTCATAGCAGAATTCATAAAAGGGCGCAAGGAAGGTCTGCTGGAATACCGCCAGCAAAACGCCCTCTCGCTTGGCGATCTGCAAAAGCTCATCGCACTCGTAGCGCGAACGCGCAAACGGCTTTTCGACCAGTACGTTTTTGCCGTGCAGCAAAAGATCCTTGGTAATCGGATAGTGCATCTCGGAATAGGATGCGTTGACTACCAAATCCACGTCGTCAAAGGAGAAAAGCTCACGGTAATCGGAAAGCGTGATGCATCCGGGGTATTCTTTCTCGGCCACCTCTCGGCGATGCGCATCCATATCCACCACGTACTTGACGGTATAGTACAGATTATCCGGGCTGCACATATAAGTGCCGTGAATGTTATGTCCGCTTCTTCCCTGACCAATGATGGCAACGTTGAGTTTTTTCATGTTCCTGCTCCTTTCAAAAATTCCTCTTTTATTGTTTCAAGTGTACCATTTTTATACGGGTTTGTCAAGCAAAAGCTGCGGAAGAGCGCAGTTTTTTGCCTTTACAATTCGTAAGATCCGTGCTATAATGAATCAAGATCAAACACGGGAGGCACACCATGCAAAAGCACTTTGACGACCGTAAATACATCAACCGCGACACCTATCTCCGTTATGCCAACACCAACGAGGC
This sequence comes from Eubacteriales bacterium, assembly GCA_045594705.1. Classification (GTDB taxonomy): domain Bacteria; phylum Bacillota; class Clostridia; order Oscillospirales; family CAG-272; genus SVQP01. The sequence continues at coordinate 31,055 of JAZNZB010000054.1, read as the reverse complement.
GTTTTTGACGCTGCCCTTGCGCGGCGTGGTGCTGGAGCTGCCGGGACTTGGCGGCGGCTCATGCCTTGGCGGCTGCCCCGAGCCTTGCAGCTACGATGCAGAGCATGCCAGGGATTTTGGCAGGCACGGCATCCTGTTGGCATATCTCTTCCCCGGCCCCTGGAGCTGGGGCAACAAGGGAGCTGTGCGCATGGGAGACGCGATACTGGACGCCATCTGCGACAAATACGGTGTGCAAGAATTGCGCCTCGGCGTTTGCGGCGGCAGCATGGGAGGCCACGGAGCGCTGCTCTTTGCGGCAGATTCCTGTCACACCCCTTGCGTGGTGGCCGCTGCCTGCCCCGGTGTGGATGCGACCGTGCAGCTTGACTGCCGCTCGGACATCACGCGCACCTATATCAGCGCGGTGAGCGGCTACGACATGCCGCTGGAGGACGCGTTGCGCGTCATCTCCCCCATATACCGCATAGCGGACATGCCGCGCGCCAAGTACTATATCTGCAGCGACGGTGATGACGTGCTGTTCCCCGAGCATTTCTGTAACGATTACGTGCAAAAGCTGCGCGACGCAGGACACGACGTGACCTACGACCGCCAGCCCGGCCTTGGCCACGGGGACTTTTTGCCCGAGGTTCGTCAGAATCTGCACGACACGCTCAAATCTGTCATTTTGCAGGGCTGAAAGGAGAGATTATGCCACATATTTATACCAAATCCGAGCTTTGGGCACAACTGGACGCGCTTCATATTCCCCGCGATCGCGTCTTCCTCATGCACTCGTCTCTGCGCCTTATCGGGCAGATTGAGGGCGGTGCAGCTGCGCTTTTGGACATCCTGATCGACTATTTCACTGCCGAGGGCGGGCTATTCTGCGTGCCTGCGCACACATGGGCCAACCTTTGGGCAACCGACAAGGAATTTACCTTGGACGTGTGCGACGTGCACACCTGCCTTGGTGCATTTTCCGATTTAGCCGTGGCCGACGGGCGCGGCATCCGCACCGAAAACCCCACGCATTCCATGGTGGTGTTCGGGCAGCGCGACAAGGCCGAGGCGTTTGCCAAGGGCGAGATCGACACGCCCAGCGGCACAGCCCCCGAAAGCTGCTATGGCAAGATCTGCGAGATGGGCGGCTTCGTGCTGCTTGTGGGCGTCTCCCACGCGCGCAACACCTATTTGCACGCGGTGGACGAGATGATGAAATTGCCCAACCGCATCACGGACACTCCCACCGAGGTCAAGATCAGACGCGCATCGGGCGAGGTACTCACGCGGCACATCAATACCCACCATTCCACGCTCACGCCCGATATTTCCGCGCGTTTTCCCAAATATGAGACCGCGTTCCGCTACCACGGTGCCATCACGGACGGCTTTCTTGGCGACGCGCCCGTGCAGGCCTGCGACGCGCGCATCATGAAAGAGGTCATGGAGCTGATCCAATCCCGCGCCGACCGCGACCCGCTATCCGACGAAGCAGCCCTTCCCCCCGTTTGGTACGTAAAAAAATAATTTTGGAATTTTGCGAATTTTTCGCGATTTGATTTGTTATATATAAAGGGATAAAAATACCCCGACGGCTCTTTGGCTGTCGGGGTATACATTTATTTATATCCTTTTCTCTTGCGCACGTCACTTCCCTTTTCGTTATACCACTCCCTGCGTTTCTTCTCAATTTTTGCTTTACAAACAAAGGCAAATATGATATAATAATCACAATCACGTAAACCGGAGGATTTATGTACACCGAGGATAAAAAACGCATCATGCGCCTATCCGATTGCATACAGGATCACAAGCGACTCGCCATCCGCGAGGTTGCGCTGTACGGCTTTTTGCTTTTGCTTTCGGTGGTCATGTTTGGCGGTCTCGGCACGGGCATGGCAGTCGTTGCCTTTACCGAAACAAACGGCTTTGCCGTATTGATTGCGGTCTTTGTGGCGGCCTCTTTGCTGTTTTACGCCATCCCCATCACGGGCGCGGTATTCGTCATCCGATACCTTTCCCCTTCTGTTGCATTGCTTTGCGACAAATACACCTTTGAGCTTGACCGTGCAAAATTCAGCACGCCCAAAGAGCATTACAGCCGACACTCTCACGCGCACTACACCATGTACCAAACCGAGTTTGAAAAATACGGCAAGTATGAGCTTTTCAAGCCGCCCTACACCGGGCAGACCTTTTACGTGCTGGCCACCACGACCAAAAAGCCCCGCATCATCGCGGTTTACGACACGGACAAATACGAAATTACACAGAGGTAAGAAATGAACGAACAAGATAAAAAAGTGGTCCTGAAAAAACAGGAGATCGTGCAGCAGCACAAGCGCGATTTGTTGGTTGACCTTGGCAAAATGGTGATTGCGGAAATCTTTTTCATTGCCTTTTGCGTGCTCGTCACCTATACCATGATCTCGGGCTGGTATGATCATGGATGGCTATACAACGTCGCCATCGTGCCGGCCTCGGCTCTGCTTTGGGCTATCGCCGTATTGGTGGGAATTGCCCTTGTGCAGCAAGCCGTTCGCCTTTCCTGTTTGCACTCGGGAAAATATGCCATTGAGATCGACCGCGTAAGTCTTTTGGAGCTCAAGACCGAGGAGGAATACCACGCATCACGCTCAGGTCGCGGCGGGCGTACCGAGATCGTGACCAACCAGTACGTATATTTTGAGAAATACGGCAAGGTCAAATCCAATCGCTCACTGGCAAACGGGCAGGAATGCTATCTGCTTGTTGTGCTGACCAAAAAGCCACACGTACTCAAATTTTGGGAATGTGACATTCACGAGATCAAGGAGAGATAACCAATGGACAAAAATCAAAACCGCAAGATCCCCTTAAAGCGTGCGGACTATATCAAAAGTGAGCAGCGTCTGCTGCTCTCGCAGGGTGCTCTTTTATTGGCACTCACCGTCATCATCATTGCAATGTCCGCGTTCTGGACGGCAATCACCATACTCGGCTATGCCGACATCCCGCCCATATTCTTAGTTTTGTTCATAGGCATTGGGGTGGCGCTTTGGATCTACGCCGGCTATATGGCATATACCGCGATTACCACCAATCTCCCCCTCTTCTGCTTGCTGACGGGAAAATACACCATCGAGATCGACCGCGTGCAGCGCATTGAGCTGCGCAGCGAGAAAAACCGCACTTACGCCCGCTCCTGGGTCGCGCGCATGAACAGACCCGATTACGTCACCAGGCAATACGTAGACTTTGAAAAATTCGGGCAGGTCAAGCTTGAGCGCGAAACCGAGATCACGCAAAACGAGCAATATTACGTGCTGGTCGCACTGACAAAGTCTCCCAAAATCATTGATTTCCGCTCTTGCGAGAAATATGAGCTGACCGATCGATAAAAAGCATAAGGAAAACACCGCCGAATTCGGCGGGGTTTTTGCATGATATCATACCGTAGGGGCGATGTCCTCGACACCCCGTGTCCGTAGGGCGGGGGCTTGCTCCCGCCGACATTCAGAGTGATATTTGCGCTTCGCGCAAGTGATATTGCCTGCGGCAGTGATATTGCGGCTTCGCCGCAGTGATATTCCGCGCCTTGCGCGGAGTTTGACGCTTCGCGTCAAGGCTGAGGCGGGAAATTGGTGAACGCTGCGTCAAGCTCGGCATCGGTGGGGATATAGTCACCCATCAGGCCGTCGTTGAACTTCTGATATGCCACCATATCGAAATAACCCGTACCGGTCAGACCAAACACGATGGTCTTCTGCTCGCCGGTTTCTTTACAGATCATAGCCTCGTCGATAGCTACCTTGATGGCGTGTGCCGACTCGGGCGCGGGCAGGATGCCCTCGATGCGTGCAAACTGCTGTGCTGCCGCAAAGACTGCGGTCTGCTCTACGCTTCTCGCCTCCATCAGTCCTTGGTCGTACAGCTCGGAGAGCACTGTGCTCATGCCGTGATAGCGCAGTCCGCCCGAATGGCTGGAGGACGGGATAAAGCCCGAGCCCAGCGTATACATCTTGGCCATGGGGCAGATGCGGCCGGTGTCGCAATAGTCGTAAATATAGCGTCCGCGGGTCAGGCTGGGGCAGGATGCGGGCTCAACCGCGATGATGCGGTAATCTGCCTCGCCGCGCAGTTTTTCACCCATGAAGGGAGAGATCAGACCGCCAAGGTTAGAGCCGCCGCCTGCGCAGCCGATGATGATATCGGGCTTGATGCCGTACTTATCCAGCGCGGTCTTGGTTTCAAGGCCGATGATGGTCTGATGCAAGAGCACCTGATTGAGCACGCTGCCAAGCACGTAACGGTAGCTGCCGCCCGATGCGCCTGCGGCCTCAACCGCCTCAGAAATGGCACAGCCAAGGCTGCCCGTGGTGCCGGGATGCTCCTCAAGGATCTTTCTGCCCACTGCCGTGGTGGTAGAGGGAGAGGGGGTCACGTTTGCACCGTAGGTACGCATCACCTCGCGGCGGAAGGGCTTTTGCTCGTAGCTGACCTTAACCATGAACACCTTGCAATCAAGTCCGAAATAAGAGCACGCCATGGAGAGTGCGGTACCCCACTGGCCCGCGCCGGTCTCGGTGGTCACGCCCTCAAGACCCTGCATCTTTGCATAATATGCCTGTGCAATCGCGGAATTGAGCTTATGGCTGCCGCTGGTGTTGTTGCCCTCAAACTTATAGTAGATGTGCGCGGGCGTGCCCAGCTGCTTTTCCAGGCAGTAAGCGCGAACTAAAGGCGCGGGGCGATACATTTTATAAAAATCGATCAGCGGCTCGGGAATATCGATATAAGGCGTGGTATCGTCCAATTCCTGCTTTGCGAGCTCCTCGCAAAATACCTCGCTCATGGCCTCCAGCGTGATCGGCTTCATGGTGCGGGGATCGATCAGCGGCGCGGGCTTTTTCTTCATGTCCGCGCGGACGTTATACCACTGTCTGGGAATTTCATTTTCGGATAAATAAATTTTGTACGGGATCTCTACGTTTGCCATCTTGGAACCTTTCTCCCCTGTTCTGTCCGTACTCATCGGGGAAGTGAGTATGGTGCGGAAAAGAAAAAAGCTCTCATCCCGCAATCAAAAATCTGATCTGCCGGGACAAGAGAATACCTCTTGCGGTGCCACCCTGCTTGATAGTCTTACTATCCGCTCAATCATACTGCGCTTGCGCAAATGCTCACACAAATATGCCGACCCCTGTAACGGTGGGTCATGCCGTCGCCTATACATTCTATCCCGCAGGGATAAAATTTCCCGTTGCCCTCGAAAGTCCATTCACGCACGCACGCCCTGCCGCATCCCACCGCCGCGGCTCTCTGCAAGGGTGCTTTTCGCACGCTACTCCTCTTTCTCATCGGTTTATATCATTGTAGCACTCGGAGGGCTGTTTGTCAATAGGTTTGCTTTATTTTTGCAAAACCAACTCAAAAGAAAATCAAATGACAGTTTTGCTTTTTCTCATCTAACAGGTTATTGATAGAAAATAAAATGTGTGTTAGAATGATAATGTAAATAGGAGGTGTTCACAATGACGATTGGTGAGAAAATAAAATATTTCAGAAGCAAAAAAGGAATCACACAAGAAAGAATAGCTTCGGAATTGCATATTTCATATCAGGCAGTGTCAAAATGGGAAAGAAACGAGTCTTTGCCTGATGTCACTATAATTCCAAAATTAGCAGAAATCCTTGGCGTGTCTTGCGATGCACTTTTAATTGAAGATATAGTTTCAACCACCATGGATATTGATAAAATACTATCCGATATCAGAGAACAAAATAGCATAGAAGTTCAAATAGAAGCTCTTGAAAGAGGTTTGGAAAAATATCCTAACAATGAGAGAATCATTGTTGAACTGATACAAGCATATAGCAAAACGACAGATTTGCCTAACTATAAAGAGTATAGAAATAAGCTGGTAAAATACGCTGAATATATTTTAGCAAGCACAAGTGATTTGCAAGCTAAATATGATATCATACAAATGCTTTGTTATGTATACAGAGACTTGAAAGAGTACGATAAAATCGTAAAACTTGCAGTGAGTATGCCAAGATTAGAACAATGCAGAGAAGCCTTGTTCTATCACTCGATGCCAAACGAACAATACAGAGCGGGAATGAAAGAGTATGCAATAAAGCTCATAAATACCTTCGAATCAATTCTACTTGTTTTGGCCAATTGTGAAAACACAGAATCCTTGGAAAATACTTGCAGACAATTAAGAGAACAAATATTTGAATATTAAAGAGGGAACGCAACGTATAGGATTGTTGTTGCCTGTGCGGGCGATCAGTGATCGCCCGCTTACCCCCGATATTTATTATCCTTATATCCCGAAAAACGTAGGGGGCGACGTCCTCGACGCCCCGGATCAGCATATACTAACTTTTTTCAATGCTTTGGTTAGTTTGTGTTTGCCCGGGGCGTCGAGGACGTCGCCCCCTACAACTGTTGATTCTCTATATGAGCAAAATGAAAACAGGGGCTGTTTTACACAGCCCCTTGAAATGATTTTAGATCAACCCTGTTTCCACAAAGCTATACTTAGGTGTATAGTAACCGCCGCAGTAGTTGTTCCAGATGCAGCCCTCGTCAAAGAAGTGAGGAGGTGCAACTGCCAGCAGCTCGCCTGCTGCGTGGTGGTGCGGGCCCATGAGGTTACGCAGGTTGTTGACCAAGGTCAGCTCGATCTCGTTCTCGCCTGCCTGCACGTAGTCCGAAATATCCACCTCGAAGGGAGTCCACATGACGGTGCGGACGTCCTTGCCGTTTACCTTGACGCGAATGGCGTTGATGCCCTTCTTGTCAAACTTCAGGCAGCAGGGTGCGCCGTCCAGCGTGACAGTCTTTTTGAGCGTGACCTCGCCCGAGAAGAACAGAAGTCCCTGCTTCTCGATCTCCTTTAAGGTCAGCGTCTTGGGTGCTTCGACCAGCGCAAAGCCGCCCTCATAGAAGTACGCCTTGTTGGGGATAGGCTCAAACTTGCCGTCTGCCTTGACGCCGAAGTCGCCCACCAGATACATAGGCTCGATCTCGGTGCCAAAGGTCAGCTTGTTCTTTTCGGACTCAAAGATTCTGGACTTCTTGAGGTTCTCGTAAACCTCGTCGGTCTCCTTGAGGTAAACCTGCAGCTCGATGACGTTCTCGCCCTTCTGTACAAGGCCCGCGATGTTGAGCATGCGGAAGGAGTGGTCGCGGAAATAACCGCAATCGGTCTTGTCAACGTCCTTGCCGTTGAGCTTGATCGAGAAGATCTCGGGCGTCTCGCAAGCAAGGAAGATGCGCTCGGGGATCACCTCTGCTTGGAAGGTAAAGTGGCACTTGATATCCACGCCGCGGCCAAGCTCGTAAGCTCTCTCTGCCACGTTGAGCACACAAGCGTTCTCCTGTTGCAGCACACCGTCAAACCAATAAGTGCAGGTGTCCAGCGTCAGCGCGTTGTCGGTCATGGATGCAACTGCCCAGTCACCGCCAAGGCAAACCTCGGTCAGCGCGCGGGGAGCGGGTGCCTGTGCGTGAGCAGTACCGTCGTCAATGATCACAAGGCTGCCGTATGCGGGGAAATTGTAGGTGCCGAAGAAGTCAACCTTCTCACCGGTCTCAATGTCAATGCCGTAGCTGCCGACCTTGAAATTGGTGGGCTGCTCACTGTCGGTGCTGTTGACGAAATAGTAAAGCTCGAAGCCGTCGTAGTAACGCTTGGTGTAGGTAATATTGGGATTGTCGATCAGATCGCAGCCCTCGACCTCGTCAACCGTAACCACGCGACCGCCTTGTGCGCGGAATTCGGCAAGCATCTTTTCGGTATTGGGCAGGTATGCGATATGCTTGGTCAGCACGACCGTGGAATACGCCTGCTGTCCGATGACAAACTTGCCGCCCTCAACCTTACCGTGGCGCCCGATCATGATCTCGTCGCCCAGGTGGTACAGCACGTGCTTTGCGTCCAGCGCATTCATGACGTTGATGATGTCGTTGTTGTAATCGCCAAGACCCTTGTTATCGCCGCAGTTGAAGCTGATCCATGCGGAGGTCTGAGGATGCATGACCAGGGTGTCGTAACGGATCTCGCCCTCTGCCAGCATCATACCGATGCGGGACATGGCGTCGTTGAACACCTTGTAATCTGCCCACCAGGGCTGCTGGCAATACATTGCGGGCGGGTAGTCTCTCTTACGGATGCCGCGCAAGGAATAGCCCTCTAAGTGCTGGCACATCAAATTGACGCCGCGCACCATCATCCACTCGTAGTTTCTCTTGAGCTCCTCGTGGCCGACGTTGTGGCCGCAGAGCGCAAAGGTCTCGGACAGAATCTGCTTCTTGCCGGTCTGCGCTGCAGTGGAGCAAAGCTGCGCCATGGTCAGGCAGGGGAAAATGGGACGGCACAGCCAGTCCATACCCGGAATGTGATAATACTCATAGTGCGGCATGCATGCACCGTTACTGGTCAGCTGAGATTCCAGCGACTCCTCCAGTACCAAGTGGCCGGTATAGAGCAGGCCGTGTGCCTCACACCAATCGTAGATCTGCTTATTGTAATTCTTGGAGAACAGCTCGGTGACCAGCTTCCAGAAGTTCATTCTGGTCTGCTGCCATTCGCCGCGCTCGATAAACAGCTCGATCAGGTGATCAAAGATCGGCTCACCGTATGCCTTTTCGTATTCCTCGGGCAGAATGAAGCTCCACGGAATACCGTTACGCGAGATCTGCGGCTCGTCGGTAAAGAAACCGTCAAAGGTCGTGCCGTACTTTGCATAGTAAGGCTCGTAGATCTCGTTGATGAAATCGGCAATGACCTCGCCGTCCAGGGTGTCTACGTAGAAGGGGTTGACCTCGTAGTAGAAGCAGTAATTCTCGAAGCAATAGATAACCTCGGGGCCTCTGGGGTCTTCGAGATCGGGCGTGAACTTCTTGACGCGCAGATACTTCTGCTGATACTTGATGCCCTTGCCGTTGACAATACCGCCGCCAAAGCCGGAGGGCCAGCCGTTTTCATCATATGCCCATGCGTGCATGCCGCGCTTGCCTGCCTCATCGATGGATGCGGAAACGTTTTCGAACCATTCCTCGCCCATATACTCGGTCTGCAGACCGCCGCGAGCGTGCATGAAAAAGCCGCCGATGCCCACGTCATCCATCAGTCCGATCTGTCTGCGCGTTTCCTCTGTGCGCAGACGCTCGTTCCAGGACCAGAACGGTACGGGACGGTACTTTTTGTCCACAAATCTAAAATCCATTTTTACCTCCTTGGCGCGTAGGGGGCCTCCCATCGCGCAATTTATGAAAATTTAATTGTTTTCTACCAGATATTGACGCAGAATATCCGCGTCGCGCGCGTCGGTTGCGCCATTGTCGTCAAGATCGGCAGCACCCGTGTGGCACGTGGTGGGCAAACCCTCTACGTAGCGCAGAATGGCCGTGATATCTCTGCCGTCCACCACGCCGTTCTGATCGGCGTCTCCCCACAAATAGTCTGCAAGATCCGTAATATCACAGGACAGATACTGCATCTCAGAGTCCGGTGCGTCGGAAACCGCGTAATGCACAACCTCATCCACCACGTACAGGCCAAAGATCTGCTTGCCTCCCGGCGCAGGGATCTGCACCTCAACCGTCACACCGCTTTGCAAATTGTGCGCAAGAATGCGGTCGGGCAGATTGTAGATCAGATTGCCGCGATACGTGCCCACGCCGACAAAAGCGTCAATATAATACGCCCCGTCGCCCTCAGCCTGCCACTTTTGTTCGATCTCCAGCACGCGCTCGGTGCGCATGGTGGAAAAATCCGCTGCGAAAACTGCTCGCTCCTTTCCATCCGCAAAAAACCACTTCCCTGCGGTATAGGAAAAGGGGTGCTCGACACCTGTGACAAACGTGCGCTCGTACACATCGGACGTGCAAGCATAGTCGCTTTCCCATCCGTAATGCTCGGTTGCGGCAATTCCACCGTCACTGCGCAAAAAATTTGCGTGTAACGCTCTGCCACGGGCGTCCGGCACGGGGTCATCCCAGGTCACATCCACATGGTAGGGCTTGCCTCCCAACATGATGATATTCCAGATATGATTCATGCTCTGACTGATGGCGACGTCAGACTTGATCCCATAGCGAGAAAGCAGCTCCATATAAGTCAGCGTATATGCCTGACAAACACCCTTGCCGAGCGTCAGAAACTGATGCATGTCGTAGATCTCGTAATCGGTATCGTATTCAAAATGCAGACAGAGATAATCGTGCAGGTAAAGTGAAATCTCAAAATCGCTCCAGGCAGGGTCAACGCCCGCGCATATTTCGTCCAGTATACGTGCGCAGTCCTCTCTTGCCCGATCAAGTGCCTCGCCCTTCAGCCGATACGAGGGGATCAAGGACACGATAAATCCCGCGGAATTGTAGGTGTAGGAAATCCCCGGATCGACAAAAAACAGATCGGGATGCGTGTTCATGATCTCGGTATACAGCAGCGTGATCCGGTCGGCAACGATCCCGTAATCCGAAAGATCGATCTCACTCTGCTCTGCAAGCAGGCATTGATATATGTAATCCGCCACACTCTGCGCAGGGGCAAGATACCGCTCAGCCTCGGCAACGCCCTCGGCAAGCTTTCCCTGTCCTTGGCATACGATCGGCACGGGAGAGACGGGGTTTTCCCTGATGCTCTCATAAAGCTGCACTTTTGGCGCGCTGCAGGATGCAAGCGCACAGACAAGCAGCAGCACAAAAAGCACAGCTGCCAAAGATTTTCGCTTCATTCCCTCACCCCCGATCAATTCAGTTTATTCTCTCTTACTTTACTGTATGCAGTCCGGTCTGCTTGCAAATGCATTGCACGATCATCTCAAGCGCGACGGGATTATTCCCGCCCCCCGGAACAATGACGTCCGCATAACGCTTAAAAGGCTCGACAAACGCCTCGTGCATGGGCTTGACCGTCGTCAGGTACTGCGCAATGACCGAATCCAGACTTCTGGCTCTCTCCTTGGTATCGCGCAGAATGCGGCGCAAAATGCGCTCGTCCGCATCGGTATCCACAAACACACGCAGATCCATCATGTCGCGCAAGGATGCATCCGAAAAGATCAGAATGCCCTCCAGCACGATCAGCGGCGTGGGATGCACGCAAACGGTCTTATCGCTGCGATTGTGAATGGTATAGTCGTAAACCGGCACGTTCACGCTCTCGCCGCGGCAAAGCGCGTCTAAGTGTGCACGTAACAGGTCGGTTTCAATTGCATCGGGATGGTCGTAGTTGGTCAGGCATCGCTCCTCGTACGTCTTGCCCTCCTGCAGATGATAATAGCTGTCGTGTGCGATCACGGTCACGTTGTCACCAAACGCCCTTGCAATATGCTCTGCAAGCGTGGTCTTTCCCGAGCCCGTACCGCCCGCAACGCCAACGATCATAGGCTTATTCATGGCCTTCCTCGCTCTCCTGATCGGCAATCGTCTGCTTCCAGCACGCGTGGCACATGGCCACATAGGAATCGTTGCCGCCAAGCAGGATCTGGCCGCCCGTGGTCACCACGCGGCCGCGCTCGTCAATGCGCGCATTGACAATGGCCTTTTTGCCGCAGGTACAAATGGTCTTGATCTCGGTGATCGAATCTGCCACCTCGAACAGCCTGCGGCTGCCCGGAAACAGGCGGGTCATAAAGTCGGTGCGAAGTCCAAAGCAAAGCACGGGGATATCCAGCTCGTCCACAATGCGACGCAGCTGATCAATCTGCGCCTCGGTAAAGAACTGACACTCATCCGCAATGATGACGTGGCAATCCTTGTGAGATTCGAATTCCCGTCCGATATCGGTCTCCGTGCCGATCACCTGCGCATCTGCCGCAAGGCCGATGCGCGAGCGGATCACACTCGCACCGTCACGCGTATCAATGGCGGGCTTGATCAGCCAGACGCGCATGCCGCGCTCCTCGTAGTTGAACTTGGTAATCAGCGCGTTTGCGGTCTTGGATGAGCCCATCGCGCCATATTTGAAATATAACTTTGCCATACTTACTCCTTTGCGGCGTTGACAAGGATGCGTTCTACGATATCAACCACTCTGTCCAAGGACTCGATCGACAAGAATTCAAATCTGGAATGGAAGTTCTCACCGCCCGTGCACAGATTGGGGCAAGGCAGACCCATAAAGGAAAGTCTTGCACCGTCCGTACCGCCGCGAATGGGCGTGACAACGGGCTGAATACCCAGCTCCAGCATCGCAGCCTTGGCGCGCTCAATGGTATACATATGATCGTCAATGATCTCTTTCATGTTATAATAAGAGTCCTTGAGCGTCAGTGTGCAGCTGCCCTCGCCCCAGGTCTCATTGATCTTGGCGGCAGCCGCGGCGATGACCTGCTTTTTTTCTTCAAACAACGCGCGGTCGTGATCGCGGATGATATAGACCAGCGTTGCGTTCTCGCAATCGCCCTGCATGTCGCACAAATGGAAAAATCCCTCATATCCCTCGGTCTTGGCGGGGATCTGGTCTGCAGGAAGCAGCGCGTTGAACTCCATGGCCATCAGCTGCGCATTCTTCATCTTATCCTTGGCAGAGCCGGAATGAATGGAAACGCCCGCGAAATTGACCACGGCAGAGGCCGCGTTGAAGTTCTCGTATCCCAGCTCGCCAAGCGGGCCGCCGTCTACGGTATACGCGTAGTCCGCGCCAAACTTTTCCACGTCAAAGTGATCCGCTCCGCGACCGATCTCCTCATCGGGCGTAAAGCAGATTCTGACCTTGCCGTGCGGTGCATCGCTTGCAAGAAGTCTTTCCACAGCAGAAACGATGGCAGCAACACCTGCCTTGTCGTCCGCGCCGAGCAGTGTGGTGCCGTCGGTCACGATCAGATGCTGCCCCACATAATTCTGCAGGCTCGGGTAATCCGCAACCGTCATATCAATGCCCTTTTCCTCATTCAGGCAGATGTCGCCGCCCTCGTAAGCCACAACCTTTGCAGCAATGGGAGAATCGGCACAGGCGTCCGAGGTATCCACGTGCGCCACAAGTCCGATGGTGGGGCATTCCTTGTCTGTATTGGCAGGCAGCGTTGCGTACAAATATCCCTTATCGTCAAGCTCCACGTCACATAGACCCATGCTTATCAGCTCAGCTGCCAGCGCAAGGCTGAGCACGATCTGCTTTTCGGTGCTGGGCACGGTCTCGGACTTCTCGTCCGACATGGTGGGGAATGCAACGTATTTCAAAAATCTTTCATAAGGCTTCATATCTAAATCCTCCTCGGGGTAATCAAACAAAACAATCGGGTGGGGCTATGATCAGCCGCCGCATCTAACTACAGTATACCATATTTTTCTGCTCCCTTCAAGGCATTTTCCCGAAAAAATACACCTTTCCCCTTTTCTTTTTGTGCGCGTTGTGCTATAATGAAGACAACAATCATGAAAGGACGCACGACATGAAAAAGATCACCTCCTTTTCCGTGGATCACGATACCATCGTGCCCGGCTTTTATATCTCGCGCATCGACGGTGATATCATCACCTTTGATCTGCGCACCCGCACACCCAACGCAGGCGACTACATGGACAACCTGACCATGCACTCGGTCGAGCACATGCTGGCAACGCTTTTGCGCAACTCCGAGGACAGCGAGCGCGTCATTTATTTTGGCCCCATGGGTTGCCAGACAGGCTTTTACCTGCTCATGCGCGACACCGCGCCCGCCGATGCCTTTGCCCTGCTTTGCAAGTGCCTTGCAGACGCCATTGCCTACACGGGCGAGATGCCCGGACAGGCGCGCAAGGAGTGCGGCAACTACCAAAATCTTGACATGGCGGCCGCCAAGGCAGAGTGCGCACGCTATCTGAACGCCTTGATGGACAACGAGAAATTTTGCGAAAGGAAGGATTTTTCCTATGAATAAAAGAATCGGTATCATCGGTGCGATGGCTTGCGAGGTCGATCCCCTGATCGCGCAGATGGAAAACGCATCTACCCTGACCGTCGGCTCTATCAAGTTTACGCAAGGCATTCTGTGCGGAAAAGACACGGTCATTGCCATCTGCGGCATCGGCAAGGTGTTTGCCGCCATGTGTGCGCAGACCATGATTTTGCACTTCGGCGTGACTGCCATCGTCAACGTAGGCGTGGCGGGCTCGCTGTGTGATGGGCTGCGCATCGGCGACATTGCCATTGCAAAAAGCACGGTGCAGCACGACATGGACACCTCGCCCATCGGCGACCCCGTGGGCCTGATCTCGGGCATCAACAAGGTCTATCTCCCATGCTCCGAGCACCTTTGTGACCTGCTTGCCGACTGCGTACAGGCACAGGGCGTGCACTACGTACTCGGCACGGTGGCTTCGGGTGACGTGTTTGTCGCTTCGCCCGAGCAGCGTGCGCGTATCACGGGAAATTTTGACGCTGTGGCTTGTGAAATGGAAGGCTCGGCCATCTGCCAGGTCTGCTACGCCAACGGCGTTGAGGTGGGCATTTTGCGCGCCATTTCGGACAATTGCAACGACCCCTCTACCATGGACTACGCAACCTTCCGCGATTCCTCGGCACGCGTCGGCTGCCGCATTCTGCTTGATTTCATGAGCCGCATCTAAGGCATCTAAGGAGTAAGATATGTCATATCCCATAAACTTCTGGTACGGAATCCGCCCCGAATTTATCTGCCGCGAGCGACTCGAAGAGGCTGCAGAGGCAGGCTTTACCGTCATTGAATGCCGCTACGATACAGAAACCAACAAAAAAGTACTTTCTTGGTGCGAGGAATTGGGCTTACGCGCCTACGTATGGGACGACCGCATGGCTGCCGCCATCAATGAAACCGAGGGCTGGCAGCAAGCACTTGACGACATGATCGCGGATTATGCAAGCTATCCCGCGCTGGATCGCTTTTTTATCAAGGACGAGCCCATTGAAGCGCAATTCCCCATGCTGGCGCGCATTGCGGACTATTTCCACACGCATCACCCGAATGCTGACTTTTACGTCAACCTGCTGCCCAACGTGGCAGTGCCGGGCGGAAAGCAGAACAGCGACGCGCATATCGCCGCGTATCTTGACGCGGTCAAGCCCTCGTTACTCTCCTATGACCATTATTGTCTGTGCAAGACCGAGAAGACCGCAGACGAGATGTTCGCGCAGGGCTTGCGCGAGGCGCGCGTTTCGGATGAGTGCCGCGAGCGAAACAGCACGCAGCAGGTGCTCTACGCCGAATACGACAGACCGGACTATTACGACAACTTGGAGCAGATCCGCAATCATGCACGTGCTGCAGGCATCCCTTGGATGATCATCATTCTGCTGGTCGAGCACTGGGGCTACCGTTATCTGACCGAATCCGAGATCCGCTGGGAGGTCTTTACCGCGCTGGCTTACGGCTCCTCGCAGATCAGCTACTTTACCTACTGGACGCCCGGTGTCAGCCACAATGAGCCATGGTCGTATCACCACGGCATCATCGAAGCAGACGGCACACGCGGCGAGAAATACCCCATTGTCAAGCAGATCAACCGCGAAATTCAAGCGGTGATGGGAGAGGTTGGCACAGCGCAAAGCCTTGCCGTTTTCCACGTGGGCAAAGAGCGCGATCCCCTGCCCGTGCCCTTTGCGCCCTTTGGCGGCATTGACAAGGTCGAGGGCGGCAGATTTGTGGCAGGATTCTTTGAGGGCGGCTACCTCATGCTTGCCAATAAGGATTTTCATAACGAAGCCTTTGCCAGGATCACGACCGAAAAGGCACTTTACAAATTCAGCAAATCCCGCGGCGTTTGGGATAAAATGTCCCGCACCGCCGACGGCTATTATACCCTCCACCTGCACGCAGGCGACGGGGAGCTTTTGAGAATTGAATAAATACAAAAGTCGTCTTCGCACATTGCGGGGACGACTTTTTTGCCCATCTATGCTATAATAAGCCCACGGTGAGAGCCGAATTTACTATAGATTTGGAGTGGGTGAATGAAAATTCAGGAGCTGATCGATTACGTGGATGAAATTCGCCCCAACTCCTTTGGAAACGCAACCAAAATGGTGTGGATCAACGAAATTGAAGGCGCGGTGCAGACCGAGATCATGGGCATTTATCCTGCGGACATTGCGTCCTACGACGCAGAGGACGACCTGGACACCGACCTCTTGGTCGCAGCCCCGCACGCCAAGCTTTACGCCTGGTATCTGATCGCCATGATGGATCTGGTTTCCATGGGAGACGAGGCTTACGAAAATTCCTATCGCATCTTCAACACCTTCTGGGCAGAATACGCGCGTTGGTACCTGCGTACCCACCGCATGCTCTGAAAAGCACATCAAAAGGCGACACCGCAAGGTGTCGCCTTCACTTTTTTATTCGTTTACCTTTTGCTCAGCAAGTCTCTCCGCTCTTTTTTGATTGCGCAGATAGACGCTCATGAGCTGCGGGCGCACGTATCTCTGCACCATGACGGGCAGCACCTGCAGCACGAAATTGACCAATGCTACGGGCAACGCGACGCGCACGCACCAATGCACCTGCACAATGACGTCCGGCCACAGCAGACGGCATGCGCAAAGCGCGGGGACGGCAAGTCCTGCCAAGGCGGAGATCACATGCATCACCTCAGCATAAACGGACTCGCACATAAACTTGTAAATATACTCGTTGTCATGAAAATCCAGCACCTTTTTCTTTTGGAACTTGGCCAAAAGACCGCCGGCCTCGGGAATCTTGTCCTTCCATTTGACGATCCCGAGCTTTTTGTAAAGCTTCTTCTCCCATTTTGCCACGCGGTAAAGCTTGCGAAAAGGATCTACAGCCTTTAGCGGCAAGAGTCTTGTCAGCCATGCAATCAAGGCGTCAAGACCGAATTCCAACGCGGTAAAGAGAACGGACACGCCCAAGCACACGAGCAATGCCACGGGTGTGGAATATCCCGGCAGACCAACAAGTCCGTTGACCAAGCCTATGAGAATATTTCCAACAACGATCGCAATGATATAATAACGAAACATGACCCTTATCCGAGTGCGATCTTATCGGGTGCCTTTTCGGGGTCGATGGTCGAATAGGTCAGCTTTTCGCCGTAGACCTCTTCGTACTTCGCTTTACACATAGCGAAGTTTTTCTTTTTCATATACGCCACGTTGTCGTGACGGCGCAGGGAGGGATCGGGATAGATCGGCTGCATCACATGCACAGTCAGATACATCTGCTCGATTCCCTGCTCGTTCACAATACCGCTGGGGCGGTACGTGATGAACGTCGGAATAATGGGAACGTTGTTCTTAACGGCAAAGGTGTAAGCTCCGTCCTTGTACACGCGGGGCTTTTTATAATTCCACCACATTGCCTGCTCGGGATAGATGACCACGAAATTGTTATGCTGCAAATACCAGTCTACAGACTTGGTAAAGTGTCGCATCACGGCAGGGTCATCCGAAAGCGGCAGCATACCGCCCGCTCTCATACCGTCACCGAACGCGCCCTTCATATTGTTGAACGGTGCGGCTACGATATAGATCTTATCCTTGAGCTTGCGGAACGCATGCTGCAAGGCAAGGCAGTCAAATTTGTTGACGTGGTTGCAGGTAATGACCGCGCTCTTGATGCCCTTGGCGTTCTCAATCCCGTAAACCTCGGGCTTGATCTCGTCGCGCAGCGTCTTTCTGCGGAAGGATTTGACGATAAACTGATACGCAAAGAAGGTCTTGATCTTGTCAAAGCCCTTGCGCACGTAAGGGAAATCCTTGGTCACGGGCAGCACAAGGCTGTAATCCACGGGGTCGACGTGCTTGTCAAATTCACCCGACAACTCGTATTTTTTGATATCGGCCAGAACCTGTTGTCTGGTTTCTGCATCTGTCATGGATGCTCACCTTCCCTCTGAAAAATTGCCTCGATCGATGGCCACCCAGGTATGTCTGTTCTTCTTGGAGAACAGCGCGCGGCGCATAACCGGAATATATCCCATATAGTAAATGGGATGTGCGAATATCAAAATGATTTTGCCCACAAAGGACAGCTTGATAATGCTCCAATCCGAGAATACCGCGAACAGCGTGGGAACCAGGAAATAGAGATAGATCGCGCCAAGGCCGATCGCCCAGCCAAGCAACGCCCACCACCAGATCGGATTTGCAAGAATTGCAAGCACAATGGCAAGCACCAGGCCGAGGGTCGAATACACCAGTGCCGTGCCTACAAGGCCGTACACGATATTGAGGCTGGTCGCATGATAACGCTTCATCTTTTCGGTTTTGGATGCACCCGATCTTTGCTTTGCATCGATCTTGGGCATGTACAGTCTGTCACTATCCACCACGCCCGTCATCCAGCGCTGTCTGCGCTTATTGGTAACTGAGAGCTTGGTCGCCTCTTCCATATAAATGATCGCGTGCTCGTAATAAGAGGTCAGATAGCCCGAAAGCACGGTGTCCATCATCAGCTCCACATCCTCGGTCAGCGTGCTCTGATAAGGCCAACCACCGTTCTTACGCACCAGGTCTGCACGCATCAGAAAGCCCGTACCCACAATAAAGCAGGGATAGCCATGCCGGGTCTTGTAGTAATTGCCCAGATTGTCCATCAGCGTCCAGATCACGCCGTTACAGCAGGCTGACAGGGTTCTTGTGCTCTTATCTCCGAAATAATAGTTCTTGACTCTCTTCTTGGAAACCACGATCTCGGTATCCTTGACCATGGCATTATTCATCTCTTCCAAGAACGCGTCGTCCAACACGGTGTCAGCATCGATGACGATGTACGCATCGTATTTGTAAGCGTCCTCAGAAAGGATCTTTTTGAGGCATCCGTCCAGAGCGTCGCCCTTTTTGGTCTGCCCCGAAACGATCACGGGCACGTGACCTCTTTGCTCTGTCATGGCAATGGTAGGGTCATTTTCATCGTCCACCACTACGTAGATATCAAACAACTCGCGGTCGTAGCTTTGTCTTTCCACACTGTCAAAAAAGGGAGTGATCGATTCGCTCTCATTCTTGGCGGGAACGATCACCGCCAAACGGTTTTTCTTGGGATTATTTAACTTTTCCTGATGTCCGAATGCATAGAACCAGCATTTTATTCTGGGGAAATACAGGATAATGCCGATCAATGAAACACCAAAAAATACAGCGAACAGACAATAAAGCAGAATGTCCAAAACAAGCCTCCTTGTTCGAATGTGGTTTTCGAAACCATTTTATCACGCATTGTCAACTTTGTCAATAGTTTTTTCAAATTTTAACAAAACAATCACAACTATCTATATATTATAGCACAATACTCTGCAGATAACCATAGACACTTTTCACAAATTATCTTCGAAATTATTGGCTTCGACACACTTCTCACCCATCCGCCATATACTGACATTGAGCAAATTCGCTCAATGCCTACTAAGGAGGAATAAACATGTACGCACAAAGAAGCAGTGCCGGGCGCGGACGAGAGCGCGTCCCCTATGCTGCGCTGCGACAATATCAGAATTCACGGGATTGCGATTGTGAGACTGACGTGCCTGTCATGAACGTCATGCCGCAAAAGCCCTCCCACGCCTGCCCGGACGCTTACCCGCTTGCCATGGTATACGCGCCCGCACAGGCCTTTGAAAACCTTTACGAATGCGAGCAGTGGTTGGACAAGGGCACGATTTTCAAGTGCCTGGACTTCCCCTTCAAGGGCTCGCGGAAAGGACGGTAAGGTATGGATCAGACACAAAGCAAGGACTGCAAGCAGCTTTACGCCAAGCTGCAGCGCTTGGATTTCGCCATTGTGGAGCTGGCCCTTTACCTTGACAGCTACCCCGATAACGCGGCTGCGCTTGACTATTATCAAAAGCTGATCGCCGAACGCGACGAGGTCGCCAAGGTATACAACAGGACCTGCGGCCCCATGACTATCATGGACAACAAAAACCCCGCCCTTTGGGAATGGGGACAGAGCCCTTGGCCCTGGCAGAACGATCTGTAAGGAGTAAGAGATATGTGGATCTATGAACGTAAGCTGCAATACCCCGTCAATATCAAGACACCCAACCCCAAGCTCGCCACCGCCATCATCACGCAGCTGGGCGGCCCCGACGGTGAGCTTGGCGCATCCCTGCGCTATCTCAATCAACGCTACAGCATGCCCGATAAGGAGATCATCGGCACGCTGACCGATATCGGCACAGAGGAGCTGGCACACATGGAAATGATTTCAGCGATCGTGTACCAGCTGACGCGCAATCTCTCGGAAAAGGAGATCAATGAGAGCCCCTTTGCCTCGTATTTTGTGGATCACACCACCGGCATCTACCCGGTCAGCGCAGCGGGCGTGCCCTTTGATACCAAGTACCTGGCCGTCAAGGGTGACCCCATCACCGACCTCAACGAGGACTTAGCGGCTGATGCTGCAATACCGCAAGAGCAACCTTTATCAAAAAATCGCCGAAAACCCTTGAAATATAAGGATTTTTCGCACTTCGGCAAAACGCCTAATTTTTGACACCCTGCTATCATATAAGAGCAACAACAGGTATTTTTAGCAAAAAATCAAATTAATTTATTAAAAATTGATAAGGACAAGCTGTTTTCTCAAATGTCCGGAAATCAAAAATAAGCCTAAAATCAGTATCGGATTTTTTGCATTTTTCCGATATTTTTTTACGACACCCATAAAAGTTTTCAATTCCTTGCAAAACAAGACTTTCAGAATAAACAGCATGTGGTTTCTTACCCGAGTTTAAAAAAGTGGGGTAAAAAACGGCAGAGGCGGCGGACAAATCTTGTCCGCCGCCTCTGCCTTACCATCGTTACTATTACTTAAACGACGGCGCGTGCGTCTCACCAGTCGCAAATGTATTCGGTCCTGGGTTCGACATGGAAAAATACATCTTTGCCGCTTTGGTCGTACCGAAATCGCGGTTTGAGCCCGTTTCCTGTACCTTGTTAAAGGCATCACGGAACATCTGGTTGTGCGCTTCCTCGCGATTGAGAAGAAAGTCTATAGTTTCGCGTACCTTCTTGTCATCGATCTGACGGTAAAGATATTCGTAAACCACCTTGGCTCTCTGCTCCGATGCGATGTTGGAGAGTAGGTCAGCGCAGAGGTCTCCCGTGACGGTCACGTAATCCGCCGTCCAAGAGTATCCCGAAGCGTTGATGAGCCCGGGATTCAGACCGAGCAGGACGTGTGTCTGCTCCTCGCCCGCCTGCACCTTGGTTGCGTCCACGTCGTGACCGTTGAGCAGATTGATTGTCTGCGCCACCATTTCCATGTGTCCCAGCTCCTCCGCGGCTATGTCAAGAAACAAGTCCTTGATCTCGGGGTCTTTGATGCGAAAACTCTGCGACATATACTGCATTGCCGCCTTCAGCTCGCCGTTCCCGCCGCCAAGCTGCTCCTGTAAGAGAACCGCATACTGCGGATTGGGTCTCTCCACCTCTACGGGATGGAATAAAATTTTTTCGTGTTTGAACATATATACCTCCGTTTTTTGTATTCACCGTTATTATTTCCCCAAACGGCAGAAAATATATGGTTGAAGGTATAAAATGATGTAACGAAGGTGGGAAATCACTGCCAATGCTTTTTCATTTCAAAATTCTCGTCAACCGGATAGGCTGTAGATATGCCGTATGTATCGAAGCAATATTCAAGAAATTGTTGTTTTGTAATTGCCTAATATTCCGTTGCTCTCTATCTCGCATAAAGCGAATTCTCAAATATTTCTTTTGTTTTTGCCTTAACAATCGGAAGTTGCTCTTTCATAACGAGTAGAAGGGTATCTATTTCCACATTTCCAAGCAAAATCACCTTAGCATCGCCATGAACATGTGTCCATGCCGCAGTTGTATGTATTCTATAATCTCCCTTTTCTACTGTTTTTCTATAATCATCCTGTTTTCTTCCCTTATCGACAAGATAATCCAATCCATGTTCATTCATATCACGCAGATTTTTTATATCTTCAAGAGGAGCTACAAGTTCAACAGCATTGAGAACGGTTTGAAATGTGGTATCATTTTTTCTCTGCAATTCCACATTCAATTTTTGCAAATTCTCTATTGCATGGTGCAAGGCAGTAATTAAAAACATTCTTTCGGCAACGAACATACTGTTGGCGTCCCCATCATCCCAAGGAGTTCCGCCGTGATTGTTTCCTAAAACTTCAAAAAAACGTTTTGCTTGAACAAACACGGCATTCCACCATTGACATGTTTGCATAGAGAGGATAAATAGTTGTGTACTTGTCATTTCGGTTTCTTTTATATTTTTATGCACCTATTCTTCTCCTATAAATATTATCACATTGTATTACTTGTCCCTAATATTATGCGATGCGTTTTTTGATATTTGTATCAAAAACAATTACTTTATGTACCAATTTTGTATATGGGAGGCTGGTCAAGTTCAAGGTTGATTGCTTTGATCTCCACCAAATCGGAGGAAACGGCCTTGCAAAGGTCAGGATTAAACAAAACGATATTGATTCCTCCGCTATGCAAAGAACTATTAAATCTCAATCCATCAAAGCCCATTTTCTTAATTTCTTCCGCAAGGTACTGGGTGGGAAGATATTTAGTGGGTTCACCGTTGTACGGACGTGAAAACATTTCTCCGATTGTATTGTACAATGACGGCATCTCGAATTTAAGTTCTCCAACTATATCTTGAAGATTTAGCGTTAAATCGTACACTTTAATCTCTTTTTGCAATTTAAATTTAGCGACACTAACAGTTTGTCCGATAATTGGACGAACCTCATAAACAGGAGTAATTTTGTCTTCGCACAAATACAAATATCTAATATGGTCGGGATTAGCTCTACCATGACCAATATAGTCGGCCGGTGGGGCAGAAGAATCTTTGGCATTCCACCCTTTAAATTTGACCTTTTGCCATTTCTGTTGTGCTTTTATTAGTTCTGGCGAACCGGACTTGTCAACATCGCTGTATATTTGAGGCATCAATGTCAATAATTTTTCTTGATCTGACCACTCATCAATTATGGTTTTTATTTGCTTATCATCAAATCCATTTTCTTTTAAGTAATATGTGACTAATCTATCAAAACTGGTTTTTTCAAAACAGCGTGCTCGATAAAAAACGGTATTCTGTGGGATGATTTTGGTTGCTTGATTACATCTCTTTTTTAATTCATCGACAATTGGATGTTGAGATGAAAAGCGATTGTTATAGATCAGCTCATTTTCAAAACTATTCCATTGTGAATTACGTTGCTTAATGTCTTCCATTAGCATCATTAGCAATAGGAACGTCCATTCGTTTTCATTTATATTTTCAGATTGGTTCTTTAACATATCATCCATAATATCACCGCCTTTCAAAGTAAAAAACTATTAGTCCTTTTTCGCCAATAAAGCGTCTGCACATTCTGTGCAAATTGCATCGCCATTCCGATACTTTAATCTATTGCATTCACTACAAACAAACAGCTGATCGCTTGTAAAATCCTCAGAACAATGAAAGCAATGATACTTGTCCGCTTCAGCATCGTACACTAACTGATTGTAATCACATTCTGGGCACTCATATACCGGAAATTCGTCACCATCTTTAATATAAGAACGTTCAATAATGCCAAATTCGTTGTAAACATATTCGTCTGCCCGGTCTTGGTATTTATAATGCAAATATGCACTGTTTCTAAGTGATGAATATCCCGTAGGAACGTTAGTACCGTTGTTTTCTATACAGTATTCAATAAAAGCGCAATGAATATTTCTTGTTGCCTGATAATTTGTTTTAAGTGTTTCGTTGCTATCTTGCAGACGACCAACTCCTAAATGACACAAATATTCTAAATCGGCAATTGATAATCCATTATCCAAAACAAAATAGATATTGTTTTCATTTATGGCCTCGTAACCACACTCAAGATGCTCAATCATATAATCCACATACAATTGTTCGAGATACTTTTCAAAGGCTTTATGTAGCGTCTCCATATTACCAATAATGTTTTTTATATTTAATGCAAGTTCGTCTTCAGAAATATTTCCTTTACCAGTCGCATGAGCAAAGTCATCTCGACCACTTATATACTTTGAAAAAATTCCAATTGTAGAATCATCCATACCCAAAATATGAAACACCTTGAAAATATCTTTTTCGGGTATTTTACTAAATTCGTATACGCTACTGTATTTTTCCAAATCAGGTTTGTCGGTACGACCATGATAAGAGTTGATCGGATAATAAATATCCTTCATTCTATTGGGTGCAATTTGATATGTCTTTTCGACGCAGTAATAAACATAACTCATAAAAATTAGATGAGCATAAAAATAGGATACTTGATAATTCCCACTTTCATAGTTGTCTATTACTGTTTTTTCAAGATCATAAAGATATTGGTCGTAATTGCCAGCAGAAATATAAGTTCTGTCAATGGGAAAATAATACAATAATTCTATAAGAAAAGTAACATCATTTTCATCATTGTACAGTGGAAACGCATTATACAATTCTTCCTTGAATGTTTCTATTGCCATATTACTCTCCCCAAACTTCAGAAAGTTTGTCTTGAATTTTCTTCTCAAAAATAGATATTAAGCGTTTGTTTTGTTCAACTATTGATAATTCTTCCTCTAACAAAGCAACAATCGCCTCACATCGATCTACATCAGGCATAGAAATTTCGATGCGACGCATATTTTCTTGACTCAACTTGGGCTGTGCTGCACCCGTGACATATTGGGAAATATCCATTTGATTCATATAAAACTCAACATATTTTTGAACAGCATAATTTTCGAATTTAAGAACATGCGCATGATTATTAACCCATGTTTTTCCTTCAATCGAGAAAGCTATCGGATATACTCTTGCAACCAAATTCGCTCCATCTTCCGATACCAAAAGTAATTTTTCATCAAAAATGTAATCAGCAACATAATCAACAATTCCAGAAGCCCCATAATAAGGAATCGGGCCTTCAGTTCTATCAGAAGATGTAATTGGTATACGCTTGCTATCTAACAGTTCACAAAGAGATAATAACGATTTCTTTTCCCATTGTGGATTAACTTTTATTGTCGGTCTATAATTGTCGACAACCTGCCTTGCACCATCAATGATTTTTTGGTATTGCTCAATTTCTGAAACAATCTCTTCTTGTATGCGTATTGGAGGTAATGGAATTTCAACATTCTCAATTTCTTTACGGTTAATTGAAGCAAATGCCGCACCATCATTTCCTTTAATAACTTCTTGCATAGAATCCAACAAGTAGAACAGATATTTCGACAATATTTGCTTACTGGTGCGGATTGCTGCCAAACCTCTTCCTATGCAAACGGAATTCTTAACAATGTTTACGGGGCCGACAGGCGCTCTTACAGACATTACTATATCATTTTCATAAGCCATCTTTGTAACCATAGTAGTCCATTTACGGGGCTCACCTAAATATAGATTTGTAAATTCTGTTTTTCCTTGATAGAAAGGAGTTCCTTCTCCATCTTCGTTGTAGAACTGTCCTTCAGGAGATTGACCAGCTATAACCTCACAGACATCCGACAATTTTACAATGGGATAGGTAGATACTTTATCAATTTTCTTTGCGTATCTGTCACCAACAAGAATGTATTCTTGTTCTGAAATATCAGATTTCATACCAATAATAACATTCTTTTGGTCTATTATGTCCTTGCCAGCCTGATAGTCTTTAAAAAGGTTAATCACATTAGGAATTTCACTACCTTTTATTTCTCTGCGTTGTGCACCAAGATCATATCCATCATTGTTCAGCTTAACAAAGAGAATGCTATCCTTTGTTTTTGCCAAAGTTCTGTCTATGAGAAGGATACTTGTTTTTACGCCACTATAAGGATTGAACACACCGGAAGGCAGAGAGACAACGCCGTAGAGATAACCTTCATCTACGAGCATTTTTCTTAAGTTTTTATATGCAGTTTGGGATTGGAAGACGATTCCTTCAGGCACAATGATAGCGGCGCGACCTGTAGGACTTAAATGCTCCGCGATATAGTCCACAAACAAAACTTCCGCTCTTTTAGCATCTACACGATATCTCTTGTGAGGATTAATACCACCCTTAGGAGTCATAAACGGAGGATTGGCTAAGATGACATCGAAATTATCATCCCACCTATCCAAGCTTGTCAACGTATCGTATTCATGAATTTTCGGAGTCGTAAATCCATGCAAATACATATTTACACGAGAAAGGCGAACCATATCGGGGGAGATATCGTATCCCTCAAAGCTATCGGTCATACAATTTCTATCATCGGGAGTTAACGTAGAGTTACCGTTCTCATCCACATTATTCTTTTTGATATAGTTATAGGCGCTGATAAGGAAGCCCGCAGTACCGCATGCCGGATCAAGAATGGTTTCATTTTTTTGAGGTGCAACGATTTCAACCATCATATCAATAATGTGCCGAGGGGTACGGAACTGTCCGGCATCACCTTGGCTTCCCATAATAGAAAGCAAGTACTCAAAAGCATTTCCGAGATCCTCACTGTCATCATAAGAAAACTCGGCAATTTCTTTCAGAAAACGGTTCAAAGTGTCGGGATCTCTGTAAGGAATATAGGTGTTGCGCAAAATATCACGGAATAATTTGGGCAGATCAGGATTATCAACCATTTTGTCCATGCCTTCCGCATACAGATTGAGCTTGTCTTGTGCGCTATGCTCTGCAAGCATAATTTGAGAGAAGGCATACTTTTCGTACTCGCCTGTGAAGAACACACGGGTGCCACCAAACTCAACACCCTGCAAATCCATATCGTCCATAAACTTATAGATGAGCGCGATAGTGATTTGTTCAACCTGCGCCTTGGGATCAGGTACTTTACCTACCAAAATGTCACGCAAGGTGTTTATTTTTCTTTTAATATCAAAATTCATCATGATAGTTTTCTCCTTACATAAATCTTGAGAGATTTACGTTATCGTTTACATAGCCGATAATGGTATCCATATTGTGAACACCGAGCTTTTTCAATTCGGCAAGTGAATAACTTGGAATTTGTGTGCCGAGCAGTTGGTATTTCTTGTCCTCAATCGCTCTGCGAACATCCTTATCCGTGAGGTATGTTTCAAAGAAATGGCGAACATCATAGTATTCTCCCGCAGGAACGCCGCAAGTCAACAAGTAGTTATCAAACTCATCATTAACCAGTTCCTTTTTGCTCTTAAATGCAGGAATAAGTCCAAAAATCTTATCCATCATCTCACGAACAGTTACTCTGCGGTCAACACCGGTTGCTCTGCGAAGCTTATCCCAAGTGTAATATTCGGCGGGCTGATTCAAGTAAGTTTCTTCTATGTATCTCTGTGCCGCTGCATAATCGCCTTGTTCGTAATGCTCCTTGGCTGTAGCATCATTTTTGACCTCGTCCTCGAATTTCTCAAAGAACATACGGTCAATCTTCATGCCCTGCAAACCGATCTTGGTTTCAGTAATGCTCTTAAGCGGATCGGGATTGAAATTCTCGAAGGTAGCACCCATAGTACCACCACCGCCAGTTCCAGCTCCACTCGCGGAAATTTGAGGCAATTTGATTACTTCATCATAGTGGTATTTTTCTTCAAAATATTCGCAGTTTCCGAAGAAATCAAAGAGTTTAAAGTTTGTTTTAGGATAAGAGTGTTCTTCCAAAACACCATTCACACGAGTCTTGTAGTTGAAGGTGAATGTTCTTGTTCCGCGTCCTTTGATCTGAATAAAATCAGTAGGTGAGAATATAGGGCGGAACAAACCAATATTCAAAATATCTTCGCAGTCATATCCCGTTGTCATCATTCCAACAGTTACACAAATGCGAGTTTTCGAAGACTTATAGCCCTCAAGGAATCTTGTATTACCGCTCAAATTATTGTTTTGGAAATTGATAGTATATTCTTGAGCGCCCTGCACATCGGAAGTAATCTGCATTGCAAAGTCAGAGTAATACATATCAGGGAACATCTTGTCGGCATACACGTTCAACAGTTGAGTAATCTTTGCTGCGTGCTTTCTGCTAACACAGAAGATGATACCTTTTCCGATTTCGCCCGTTATTGGATCGCGCATAGCATTATCCATAAAGGTCTTGACGAACATCATGTTGGTTTCGTCAGAAAAGAACTTCTTTTCAAAATCGCGAGCGAAGTATGTTTCTTCCTGCTCGTCGTCATCGCCTTGAACCATAACGGCATAGCCTTTATCAGCCAACAGTTTGGTGGTGATTTCGGTACGAGCATCAACCACCGTAGGATTTACGAGATAGGGACCATCAGGATCATTTACACCGTCAATCAACGAATATCTAAATGTAGGTTCACCGCTTTCGCAACCAAACGTTTTATATGTGTCAAGAAGCTGACGACGTTCCCAAGCTCTTGGGTCATTGGAAGCCAACTCATCGGCATCCACATTTTTGAGGTAGTCTTTAGGTGTAGCGGTTAAGCCGAGCTTGTACCCTATGAAATACTCAAAAACGGCACGGCTATTTCCGCTAATAGAGCGATGGCTTTCGTCTGCAATAATCAACGAAAAGTCTGTAGGCTTAAAGACAGACTTGTATTTGTTGTTGTACGCCAATGTTTGCACCGTGGATACTACAATGTCCGCTTTACGCCAATCGTCGGTGTGTTCTTTAAAAATAACGGTTTCGTAGTCCGGTTTCAGATAGTTGGTGAAATTCTTTTTAGCCTGATTCTCAAGTTCAATTCTGTCAACGAGAAACAGAACACGATTAGCATTTCCGCTTCTCAAAAACAGACGGATTACTGCTGCTGACGTAAGCGTTTTACCTGTACCGGTAGCCATTTCAAACAAGAAACGTTGCTTTCCTTCCATAACCGATCTTTGCAAAGATTTTAGCGCGTTCACCTGATATTTACGAAGCATACGAAGTCCACGGTCTTTTAGATATTGACCTCTGGTATCTTCGTTTTTGTATTCGGGGGCGTCAGCATATCTCGGTTCTTTTACAACAGCAATATAGTCAGCCGTTACATCCTCATTACAAAGACGCGCAGGATCTGAATTGAATGCCTTGCTTTCTTTTACACTTTCATAAGACGGGAATGATACGATTACCTGAGGATTGCCTTTGTAGATATTCCAAAAATAATGCAAGTTGCCATTTGACAAAATTACATATTTTACGAACTGAGATTGAGCATACTTTCTTGCTTGCTCTTTTCCTACAAGCGGATCCAAATCTTCAGATTTTGCCTCAAGAACGATGAAAGGTTTCCCTTTGTCATCCAACAGAAGAAAATCGATAAAACCATTTTTCGCTTTTTCAAAGTTGTCGCCGTAATCTTCTATCTGCTTTTTTGTTATTTTAACATTTGCTTCGAGCTGTATGTTGGCAGGACCTTCCTCGTTGTCAAAGAAACGCCAACCGGCCTCTTCAAGCAATTTATTTATTTTTATTCGTGATTTTGCTTCTTTAGCTTTCATCTTGCCTTACTCCTTATTTTCTATAAAGCTCGTCCAATGTTTTTCCGTCTTTATCTTTCCATTCAACCCAACCGTTGATGCTGCCACCCAAAACAAATTGTCCGGCAGAACTCGGGGAGGTGAAGGAGACAGAAACCGTCAATTTATATTTTCCGTCAACACTAACAATATTGCCGTTGGCAAGAGCTGTTTGACGTTGCTTTTCCATCGTCGCGGAATGGCATTTGCGGTTCATATCAATTTCCGAACCTTCCAGAACTTCGAAATGTTCACCATCATAAACACCAAAAGCAGTAATTCCGTTGCGAGTAGTATGTAAGGTATTGGCTTCATTCAAGGTCACCTTGGAGTTATCCATCTTGTAACCCTGTGTTGCCATGATGAATTGGATTTCTTCGTAAACTTCCTCAATCAAGGGAAGGTCATATTCGTCAATCTCGTATTTAGGATTAACCGAGTTTTCCACCTTGTAGCGTTTGGAGTCGTGCGCCTTGCCTATAGCGTAAGCTTCAAGACCGCTTATCATATCAAGCGAAAATGTTTTGCTGTCTGCCAAGAACATAATCGCCTTGTTCCAAAAATCTTTTGAGCGATTATGATCATCAAGTCGAACAACGCCGTTTCTCGTCTGACCAATATAAATCTGCGCGATTTTATTATCGTCGTTCTCACTGATGAGATAGTAAATACCGGGGCGATTGATTCCCGAAAGCTTCTTAGCCTCGGAAAGTAACGGACGAGGAATAACGTAGGTTGTCATCGTGGAGAGGTGTCTGCGGATGGAGCGAATGCCATCAGGCTGACCGTTGTGATATATAATTTCAAGCTTTTTACTGATTGCCATTTTAACTTTCTCCTTTCATATCATCCAAACCGGCACGATCAAATTCTCCCGATCAAACGCGCCGAACTGCTCTGCCATACAGAGGACGGCGCCTGTGCCGACCTCGAGGGGGGCTTTGTCGATCACGCCGAAGGTGCGAATGATGCGTTTATCGGGCGTTGCGGTCTTCTTGATCTCAAGAGGACACAGCTTGCCGTCGCCCTCCATAATGACGTCAATCTCCTTCGCGTCCTTGTCGCGGTAGAAATAGAGATACGGCTCAAGTCCCGCGTTCTGATAGCCCTTCATAATCTCGGACACGGTGAAGTTTTCAAGCAGCGCACCGCTCATAGCACCGCTCTCGGCGACCTCGGGGCTCGACCATTTCGTGAGATAGCACACAAGTCCCGTGTCGTAGAAATAGACCTTGGGCGTCTTGATGGTACGCTTCAACACGTTATTGGAATAGGGGTACAACAAGAAGATGATACCGAGAGTTTGGAGAATATCCACCCACGCCTTTGCAGTGGGCATATCTATCTCGGCATCGTCCGCAATCGCCTTATAGTTGAGTAGCTGCGAGGTTCTCGCGGCAACGGCTGTAATAAAGCGGTTGAATTTCAGCGCGTCCACCGTACCTGAAAGCTCACGCACGTCGCGCTCCACGTAGGTGGAGATATAGGACGAGTAGTACATATTGCGGTCGGGATAGAGCCCCGAAACGATACCCGGCATCGAGCCGCGCCAGATGCGCTCAAAGAGCGCGGGCGTATCCACGGGAGCGATCTTCTTGCTCTGGGCAAGCAAGGTTTCCATATTCGTTGTAAACGGAACGCAGTCCACGCCAATGATCTCGCGCTGGGACATGGGTGACATATGCAG
>JAZNZB010000053.1:0-7861 GCA_045594705.1 Eubacteriales bacterium | reverse complement strand
AACACTAACCCTCCCGACCCAAAACCCTACCCCCCCCCCCCGGGCCCGTGCCGCTTTCGTTTTTTGCTTATGATGCCGTAGGCGAGGCGTTTCGCCTCCCATTACGTTTTGGCGAATTTCTTGAAATTTTCTGAAAAATATGCTACAATGTTGTCAGCGCAGCCGCTTTTTTTGCGACTTGATAAGTAGAGCCCCAGTATTTTATCGAAAGGAGTTTGTTTTGTATGCAAGATCAAGACATTATCAAGCTTTACAATGCTCGTAACGAGCAGGCAATTACAGAGTCATCCAACAAATACGGCTACTACTGCACAAGCATTGCGCTGAACATTCTGCAAAATATGCAGGATGCCGAAGAGTGCGTCAACGACACCTGGCTGCGTGCATGGAATTCCATCCCGCCCGCAAAGCCCGATCATCTGCAGCTTTACTTAGGCGGCATTACGCGCCACATCTCGCTGGACAGATTTCGCCGTCAAAGAGCGCAAAAGCGCGGAGGCGGTGAGCTGGTGATCGCCCTTGACGAGATCAGCGACGTGATCTCGTCGGGCACAGACGTACCCACGGAGGCTGCCGAGCAGGAGTTTTCCGAGATCTTCAACCGCTTTTTGTGGTCTCTCCCCGAGCGGGATTGCAACGTTTTTCTGCGCCGTTACTATTACCTTGACCCGATCTCGCTGATCGCCAAGCGTTACGGTCTGAGCGTTGCCAACGTGCAAAAGATCCTCTCCCGCACACGCGCCAAGCTGCGTGAATATCTCGCAAAGGAGGGGTATGCCGTATGAAAGAGCTGCGTTTGATTGAAATGATGGGAAACGTTGACGAAGCGCTGCTGATCCGTGCCAACGCCCCCGTGCCCCTTTGGAGCAAGCCACGCTTCCGCGCCTGGATGGCTACTGCTGCCGTCGCTGCCCTGCTGGCCATTACCATGGTCGCATCCCCCGTAGCGGTGGCGGTCTCTTACGGCAACGCGCACCCCGAGATCGAGGGCGGCCTTGTTTACGTCATGGACGCCATGATCAAGGACGAGGACCACTTCCTGTCTTCCCTGCTCCCCGAGGGCGTCAAGAACACCTTAGGCTCTGTGTTTGATGCGCTCAAGGGCGAAAAGGAACCCGGCGAGGACGAAACCGTAACAGAAGCAGAGACCGAAACTGAAACTGAAACTGAAACTGAAACTGAAACTGAAACTGAAACTGAAACCGAGACCGAGACCGAGACCGAAACCGAGACCGAGACCGAGACCGAAACCGAGCCGGAATTTGTGATGCCGTCTGCAAGTCAAGGCTTGGAATTTACACGCAACGAAGCCAACGACGGATATGCGTTAACGGGCATAGGGACTTGCACGGACACAGACATCGTCGTCCCCTCCGAATATAACGGGTTGCCCGTCACAGAAATATACTATGACTATGACAACAAGGGGGCTTTTGAAGGAAATACGAAAATCACCAGCGTGATCATTCCAGGCAGCGTAAAAACCATTGGACAAGGAAGCTTTAACGGCTGTACCGCACTCAAAAAGGTCTATGTTGAACAAGGAAGCTTACAAATCATTGAGTCCGCCTTTGAGAATTGCGATTCCCTGCAAAGCTTTACCGTACCGGACACGATCACGTGTTTCCCGGCAATTTCCATGCAGGAAAGCGGACTTACGAAATATGACAATGCATATTACTTAGGAAACACGGACAACCCCTATCTGGTTTTACTGCGCGCGACCAATACCGCAATCACTTCCTGCGAAATCCATCCCGATACGAAGATCATCGCAAGAAAAGCCTTTTCGCATTGCGAATCGTTACAAGGCATTGATATCCCCGAGGGTGTAATTTCGATCGGCAGCATGGCCTTTGCCTATACAAAAAAGCTTTCAAGCCTTACTTTACCGCAAAGCTTGCTCTTTGTGGAGAATACCGCCTTCAGTAAATGCGAAATCTGCATTGAATATGAAAATGCTACGTATATCGGTACAGAAAGCAACCCTTATGCAATCCTTTTGGGAGGAGCATATCTGACAGCCATTCACGAAGACACTGTATATATCGCAGACGGTGCGTTTTCCACAGCAACCTCTCAGCTCCCCAAAAAAGGCTTCACCATTCCCGCTAAAGTTCGGTATATAGGAGAAGCTTCGTTTGCTTGCGGAATAGGTTCACCCACCATCAAGGATGCCGCTCTGACAGTATTGGGCGATGATTGCTATATTGCAACAGGAGCTTTCCACAATCTCAACTATCGCAATCTTGTGATCGGTGCAGGCATTACACAGATTGAGCAAGGTGCTTTTTGGACTACAACTTCCTATTTGCGAAGCATTACGGTAGATGCAGAAAATCCCATTTACATTTCTGTTGGAAATTGCCTGATAGATCCCTCGACGCAAACCTTACTGTTGGCATGCAAAGGGTCAATAGTTCCCAACGATCAAAGCATTAAGCATATTGGCGCCAATGCTTTCTGTATGAGTGACAGAATTGACGGAACGGTCATTCCCGATGGTGTCATCAGCATTGGCTCAAGAGCTTACTTAGCTTACAGCGACGACAAGCACGTTCCATCCGGCGTACAAAACATCGCTGCAGATGCATTTGGATCAGGTGCAGTCTATTATGACGGCACGAAAGAAGAATGGAATCACATCGCCCATCCCAACGCCGCCTTTACCATAGTTTACTGTAACGACGGAGAAATCGTAATAGAAGATGATTGATCCATCCCCCGCCCGCGGCAATGCCGCGGGCGCGTTTTTGCTTATAATGTCGTAGGGGAGGAGTATTTGCAAGCAAATTCATCCTCCCGCACGCGATGAGGATGAAACGTGTTCGGATGACACGATCATAAACCTTTTTCGTGCGGGAGGATGAATTTGCTTGCAAATACTCCTCCTCTACACCTAATTTTTGCAGGGTCATCGTAGGGAAAGCGTTTCGCCTCCCATTACGTTTTGGGCAGATCTCTTGATTATTCTCAAAATATTTGCTAAAATAGTGTCATAATTCGCCTTGCGCGTCGTCTTTATGGGTGAAGGACAAAAACGAAAGGAGATCGTCGACATGCTGGACAGTCAGATCATTGCGCTGTACGATGCAAGGGATGAGCGCGCCATTGCCGAAACAGCAGCAAAATACGGCAGCTTTTGTACGAGTATTGCGCTCAACATTCTGCAAAATCTGCAGGACGCCGAGGAATGCGTCAACGATACGTGGCTACGCACCTGGAACTCCATTCCACCCGCAAGACCAAACGTGCTCAAGGCTTATCTTGGCAAGATCACGCGCAACGTCGCTCTTGACAAATACAAGGCCGCACGCCGTGAAAAGCGCGGGTTTGGTGAGATCGTCGTGGCATTTGACGAGATCAGCGAGATCACGGCCTCGGACTACGCCCTGGAGGACGAATGGCGCGAGCAGGATTTTGTGGACCTGATCAACGCCTTTCTCTATTCCCTGCCCGAGCGTGACCGCCACGTGTTCGTGCGTCGCTATTTCTTTACGGACAGCGTGCCCGCGATCGCCAAGCGTTTTGGTACTTCACAAAACAACGTTCTGAAGATCCTTTCCAGAACCAGACAAAAGCTCAAAAATTATTTGGATAGAGAGTGGACGACGCTATGAAAGAACAGAAATTTTTTGATTTACTTGGCGAGATCGATCCCGAGATCATCGCCGCCGCGGACAGACCCGTGCCATTTCGCAAAAAACGCGGATTTGCGGTCATGCTGGTCGCCGCCATGATGGCCATCGTGATATTGGCCACCCCCGTTGTGGGCGCGTTTGCGTTGGCCGAGGATTATCGCACGCAAAATCCCGAATTCAAGGGCAACAGACTCCAGGCACTCGACCGGGCACTCGGCAAGCCG
Source organism: Eubacteriales bacterium (assembly GCA_045594705.1). GTDB lineage: Bacteria > Bacillota > Clostridia > Oscillospirales > CAG-272 > SVQP01. The sequence goes on along the minus strand of JAZNZB010000053.1, from coordinate 3,996 downwards.
GATATGCCGCTTTCCGGTATGGTGACCGAGGCTCTTGGCTTAAATCCCATCACGTTTGACGCGATCTTTTCGGATCACGGAGACCTTGACTGGAATGCCCTTTTGGCAGCGTTGCGCGGTCAGGAATCAGAGGAGCAGATTGCTGACTCGGTCTTCCGCGCCGTTCAGATCGACGAGTACAGCATGCGCATCGTGGCCTACACAGGCACTATGGAGACCGTAATCATTCCCGAAACCATGGACGGACTTCCCGTCACCGAGATTGGCGAGCACGTGTTCGGCAAGGACGAGAATTTGCAGCACGTGGTCATTCCCGACACAGTCACAAGAATCGACAAGGGCGCATTTACCGCCTGCACCAACCTGCAGACCGTTAAAATGTCCGAAACCGTTGAGTATATCGGAGAAAGTGCCTTTTTCGGCTGCATTTCTCTGACCGAGATCGAGCTCCCCGAAACGCTGCACACCATTGACGTGGATGCATTCGGATGGTGCTTCAGCCTGGAGCACGTGGATATTCCCTCCTCTGTCAGGACTCTGGGCGACGGCGCGTTTATTCATTCCGCCATGAAGGAGATCGTCATTCCCGAGGGCGTGAGTGTCATTCCCGAGTGTGCGTTTATGAATATGCCCAACCTGCGCGAGATTACCCTTCCTTCCACGATTACCGAAATTGAGATCGACGCGTTCATGGGCTGCGAGAATCTTGAAAAGATCACGCTCAACGAAGGGCTTGTCAAGATCGGTCGCCAGGCCTTCTCGAACACCGCGATTGACGTCATCACCATCCCCTCAACCGTGACCGACATGTATGATATTGGTTTTTCGGAATGCAAGAACCTGAAAATTGTGTTTTTCCGCGGCGATGCCCCCACCATTGAACAGCTGCCGACACCACCCGATTCGGATGCAGCACCTTATTACCAATCCCCCGATTATTCCGTTTGCTATTTGCCCGGTAAAACCGGCTTTGACGAGGACACGTGGTACGGACACGCCTGTCACGTTGTCGAGCAAACCATACCCCAATAATAACTTACCGTCTTACCGCCCGCAGCTGTGCCGCGGGCGTTTTTTGCTTGCAATGCCGTAGGGGAGGATATCATCCTCCCGCACGAAAAAGGTTTATGATCGTGACATTCGAACACCTTCCATCCTCATCGCGTGCGGGAGGATGATATCCTCCCCTACACCTAATTTTTGCAGGGTCATCGTGGGGAAAGCGTTTCGCCTCACGCTACGATTTGGCATATTTCTTGAATTTTTTCAAAAAATATGCTAAAATAGTGTCACCGATCAAGCCCTTACGTCGCCTTATAGAGTAGAGACCCAAAATTCCCGGAAAGGAGGGATCTGTTTGCAGGATCAAGACATCATTGCGCTGTACTTTGCGCGCTCAGAGCAAGCGATCAAGGAATCGTCAAATAAATACGGCCAATATTGCCTGTCCATCGCGCAAAACATTCTGCGCTCGTTGCAGGATGCCGAGGAATGTGTCAACGATACCTGGCTGCGCGCCTGGAATTCTATTCCGCCTGCGTGTCCGGATCATCTACAGCTTTACTTAGGCGGCATTACGCGTCACCTCTCCTTAGACAGATACCGCACGCTGCGTCGTGAAAAGCGCGGGGGCGGAGAGCTGGTGGTCGCCTTAGACGAAATGCAAGAGCTCGCCTGCCCCGACACCGACGTGCGCACTCTGGTGGAGGAGCGCGAATTCTACGACGTACTCAACGGCTTTTTGCGTTCCCTTTCCCTGCGCGAGCGCAATCTGTTCATTCGTCGCTACTATTACGTGGACAGCATTGAGACCATTGCAAAGCGATTTGGATTGACAAGCAACAACGTCAAAAAGATCCTTTCCCGCACGCGCGTCAAGCTGCGCGACTACTTAGAACAGGAGGGCTATATCGTATGACAGAATTCAGATTGATGGAGCTGATGGACGGCATTGACGACGACCTGCTCAAGGACGCAAACGCGCCCATACCCGTACACAAAAAGCGCGGATTTCGCATAGCGCTGATCGCCGCCGTGCTGGCGTTTGCCTTGCTGCTGACACCTATTGCGGGTGCACTTGCGTTCGCGGGCGCGTACAAAGCAACACACCCCGAGGCTGAGGGGGGGATCGTCCACGCCTTTGACCAAATCCTGAACGGCGAGGAACTCCCATTTTCGGGGCTGATCCAAACCGAGCTGCTTGACGTGGACTGGGATGCGCTCAAGAGCACGATCGGCAAGGACGGAAACGTGGATTGGAAGAACTTCTTCTCCATTCTGCGCGGTGAGCAGCCCCAATACGGTCCCGCAGGCGACGTATTCAAGGCACATGAGTTCCCCGACGGCACTATGATGATCACCAAATACGCAGGCAGCAGCGAGACTGTGGTCATTCCCGAAGAGATCATGGGTAAAACGGTGGTGGCGATCGGGGAAGGTGCTTTTGCAGATCACCAAAGCCTTCAATACGTTTCTGTGCCAAGTACCGTCACAAGCATCGGCGAGGGCGCGTTTTCCGGCTGCTCCTCTTTGAAAACCGTAGAAGTTCCCGCAGGCCTGCAGGAGATCGGCACGTATGCGTTTGCCAATTGCACTTCTCTGCAATCGCTTTACACAGGCGACGGGTTTGCCGATACGCCCTTGAATGGGGCAGCGTTGCCAAATTCCTTGGAAAAATTAGGCGACAAGGCCTTTTTTGGCTGCAGCTCGCTGCAAACGGCCACAGTCCCCCACTCGGTGACCTATATCGGAGATGCAGTCTTCAAGGATTGCACGCAGCTCTCCGAAATCACGCTCAACGATGGCTTGCTATACATCGGTTACAACGTCTTTTCGGGCACGGCCATCAGTACTCTGGAGATCCCCTCCACTGTCACTACGCTTGGCGATCTGCTCTTTGAGGATTGCGACAGGCTTGCAAGCGTGATCTTCCGCGGAGACGCGCCCGAAATCGGCTCGCTTGAATCAATTCCCGAATTTCCCCGTTTTATGATCTACTACCAATACGGTGCTGCAGGCTTTGATCCCGATTGGTTCGGGCTTGTTTGCAAAGCAGCCCATGCGATTACGCAGCCTTACGTGACCGATTGCGGCCTTGACACCATTCCCTTTTACAGAGATACCGTCCTCGGCACGACCGGCACAGAATATTTCGGAGAGGACGCCATCGTGATCAACACGTACAAGCAATATCAGTCGATCTATAAAAAGATCCTCAGCCCATACGAGACAGAGCTTGCATTTGACAGAACGTATTTCGAGCAGTACTCGATCGTGCTGGTCAAGGTCACGCACTCGTCAAGCGAGGACATCATTGGCCTTGCAGGACTTGCGCACGATCGGATTTTGTCCAACGGTGAGAATGCGTACGACGTGCTGTACCCTGTGGTCACGGTGGATTCCCCCGAGATCACTGATGAAGATATTCAGTACACGTATATTGCCGTCGAGATCGGCATCACCGATCAAAGCTTCGGTGACTCAAAGCTCTACGTTTATAATCTGAATCCCGATCGTTACAGAAGCGACAGCGTGCATCATGATGCTTGGCCGGATGCATTTACCAACGTAGAATGATCCTCCAAACTGATGCGGACTTGTCCAACGCAAGACCGCATCCCTGCCCGCGGCATTGCCGCGGGCGGGTTTTGCTTATAATGTCGTTGGGGAGGGTAACATCCTCCCCCCCCCGCAGGAAACGGGTTTTTGTCCGTGTTGTCCCAACGCTGACCCTGTCCCTTCGCGGGCGGGAGGATGATACCCCCCCCAACGACATTATAAGCAAAACCCGCCCGCGGCAATGCCGCGGGCAGGGATGCGGTCTTGCGTTGGACAAGTCCGCATCAGTTTGGAGGATCATTCTACGTTGGTAAATGCGTCCGGCCAAGCATCATGATGCACGCTGTCGCTTCTGTAACGATCGGGATTCAGATTATAAACGTAGAGCTTTGAGTCACCGAAGCTTTGATCGGTGATGCCGATCTCGACGGCAATATA
>JAZNZB010000052.1:0-58676 GCA_045594705.1 Eubacteriales bacterium | reverse complement strand
GATTTTGCGCAGCAAGATACAAATCTTGCAAGCGAAAGCGCGCCGAAAGATGCGAAAATGCATCGTCGTCGGGCAATTCGGTTCGACTCCCGTTCGGCTAGGGGCGTTCTGTGAACGCCCGCTTTAACCACGGATCAAATTCTCCCCGCCAATCTCTTGGCAATATCCGCAAGGGCTCTTTCAGCGGCGTCTCTTTCGGACGCGGGGATTTTGCCGCTGACCTGCGTTTCAATCGAAACGGGGCACTGACAGTCTACTTCTGCAAGAGCCTTGGCAAAATCCTCCCAGTCGATCACGCCCTCACCCGGCAGCATATGGCGGTCGGCGCGGCCGTCGTTGTCGTGCACGTGCAAGGCACGCAAATAGTCCTTGCCCACAAGGCGCACGGCATCGGCAGGGGAGAGGCCGAACACCGAGCAGTGACCGGTATCCAGGCAAACACGCATGTAGGGCGAGTTGATCTCCTTGACAAAGCGCAAAATCTGCTCGGGCGTGGACAGGGAAAGCGCCAGCATGGGCATGTTTTCAAAGCAAATGACCGTGTCGTGCGCCTTGGCAACCTCGCAAAGACGCGAGAAAAATTCCAGATTCATTTCCCAAAGCCGCTTGGGCTCGGGGTCCTGCCAATCTCCAAAGGGCATGATGGGATGAATGATAAAGTTGGAGCAGCCCAGGATCTGACAGCCTAAGATCGAGCGTGACATCTTTTCCAATCTCTCCGCGCGGTCCTCGGGTTCAAAATCCTGCGGTGGCCAACGCCAGGGGCCGTGCGCCTGATAGATCTCAATGCCTGCGTTTTGCGCATCGCGGCGAATGCCCGAAAGAATGCGCTCAAAGCCCGCGGCGTCCTCTGTAAATAAGGGCGTATCGGTGTCCACCAGCTCCTGAATGTCTGTGCAGTCGTAGCCGTGCTGCTTCATACGCTCAAATGCGGCTGCGTGGCTTCCCAAATATAAGTATGCGCTGTCAACTATTCCTGTTTTCACGTTCGTTCCCCCATTCGAAATATCTTCATCATAATTATAACATATTTTGTCGATAATGCAACAAAAAGTTTGCCCAAAGCAGGGCATTTTTTGCGTATCCATTGCCCGAAATATGGGTGCATCGGTTGACTTTTCTATCAAAAAATAGTATAATAACTATGATTATAGTTATCATGGGATAGTATTTCATTCTGAATATTTGCTAAAGGAAGGTTATATATGGGTCAAGGTTATCAAAGGTTCAGGCGGAGAATGCTACACGCGTGCCTGTTGCGCAGTATTCTGCCGGGTGCTTCGTTGGCACTGGCGGTGTTTTCCGTACTGCTTGTACTGTATCGGCGCATGATCATCGCACTCTCTCCGCTGCTCTCGGCAGCGATCGCGCTTGGCGCGGGACTTGTTTTATGGGCAGTGCTGTTTGCAGTGTTATTCCCTTATCAAAAAAGACTTGCACGAAAGCTGGACAGAGAGCTTGGCTTGCGCGAGGGCGTACAGACCATGCTGGCCTTTGCCGACAGGCAGGACGATATGATGCAGCTGCAAAGAGAGCAAACAAACCGACGTTTGTTGGAAACGCCGATCAAAAGGCTCAGGATCAGACACGTATGGAGCTGTATCGTCTGCTTTGCACTGGCTATTTGTATGAGCGTGACTGCCTTTGCCATTCCCGCCAAGCAGCCCGAGCCTCCCGCTCCCCCCGTTGATCCGCCCTTTGAGCTGGGGCAGTGGGAAGCGGTTGCCCTGCAGGATCTGATCCGCGAGGTGCAAGAATCTACCATGACCGAGCCTGCCAAGGCGCAAACGGTTGCGGCTCTGGAGTCGCTTTTGAACGCGCTTTACGAGACCGAGACCGAGAGCCGCATGAAAACGCTGGTGGTAGACACTGTGCTTGCAGTACGTGGCTTTGTGGACGGCGTTGTGACACTGCGCAGCTTCTCGCCCATTCTCGGTGCGGGTGGCTCTGCTTATACCCGAGAGCTGGATCGGGCACTTGCCAAGAGCGATGCTGCAGAGCTCAAGCAGATATTGGATGGTTTGAGTGCCGAGCTTGAAAAAATCGACGATAAACAGGTCATGATTGAAACCGTGCACGTGTTTTCCGACGAGCTGAAAATGACGCTGCGCAACGCACAGGTCAGTGAGCAGGATGCGCTGTATGCGGCCATCGAAACACTTGCGGGTAAGCTGGCGGATATTGCAGAAAAGCTGGAGATGTACACACTCAAATGGGGAAGCGACAACTTCAAGGACGCCATGAATGCAGCCTATGCACAGATGAGCAAGGCTGTTACCCAGCAAAGATACGATGCAGGGATGGGCGTGCGCGTGGAGACGCGTTTGCTTGAGATCTTCGGACTCTCGGCAGAAGATCTGCCCGAGGGCGAGCGTGGTGAGGAGCAAGGCCCGCAAACGCCCGGGGATTATGAGGACGATGATGACGACCAGACCATTACGGACGGCGGTCTTGGCAGCGGTGAGCTGATCGTGGGCAGCCAGGATGTCATTTACGATCCCGGCCGTGAGGATTACGTCAAATACAGTGAGGTCATTGACCTGTACAACGCCATTTTCTTGGAAAAGAAGATGGACGGAGTGCTTGGCGAAGAGGTCGCTGCGCTGATAGAAGCATATTTCTCGGCACTGTTTCACCCGAGCAACAAAGATTGATTAAAGGAAGGTAGATAGAGATGCAAAACAATATGGAAAACGTAAAGAGATTCGGCCAACAGGCTGACAAGATCAGAGCAGAGCTGCGCCGCGACGTGGTAGGCCAGAACGAGGTTGTGGAAAACGTGATCATTGCTATTGTGGCAGGCGGCAACGTGCTCTTGGAGGGTGTGCCCGGCGTCGGCAAGACCAGACTGGTCCGCTCACTTGGCAAAATTTTGAATCTGCCTTTCTCCCGCATTCAGTTTACTCCCGACCTGATGCCCTCGGACGTCACGGGTATGAACGTTATCCAGAAGGACGAGAACGGCAAAATGAAGCAGGTCTTTGAAAAGGGCCCCATCTTTGCCAACCTGGTGCTGGCGGACGAGATCAACCGTGCCACGCCTAAGACCCAGTCGGCTATGCTGGAGGTCATGCAGGAGCATAAGGTGACCGTGGCAGGTACGACCTACCGTCTGGAGGAACCCTTCTTCGTGCTGGCAACAGAGAACCCCATCGAGCAGGACGGTACCTATCCGCTGCCCGAGGCACAGATGGACAGATTTATGTTCAAGCTGCTTATGACCTTCCCGACACAGGACGAGCTTGTGGACATCGTCAAGATGACCCAGATTACCATGAATGAGGTGGCCGAAGCTCAGGTGGACGGTGCCACCATCCTGGAAATGCGTGAGCTGGCAGCCACCGTGCCTGTGATCGACGAGGTCATGGCCTATGCCGTTGCGCTGGTATCCGGTACGCACCCCGAGCTGGAAAAGCCCTCGGAAACTGCTAAGAAGTACATCAAGTACGGCGCGTCTCCCCGTGCCGCACAGGCATTGATCACCTGTGCAAAGGTGCGCGCTCTGCTGGGCGGCAACTATCACGTTTCCTACGAGGATATTGATGCGCTGGCATGTCCCGTTCTGCGTCACAGAATCAAGATCAATTATACCGCTGTTAATGATAAGCTTTCGGTGGATGACGTGATCGCTATGCTGATCAAAGAGAATAAAAAGCTGAAGAAATAAGAGATTTTTATGAGTAGATTTACAGTCAACGAAGCGTTTTTGAGTCAGCTGGAGCTGTTGCAATCGCTGCTGAAAAACAACGTTGCGGGTATGTTTGGCGGAAGTCGGCAGAGCAAGAGCTACGGCTCATCCTGCGAGTTTGCCGATCTGCGCGATTACGTACCCGGCGACGATATTACCAAGATCGACTGGAATGCCTACGCCCGCTTTGAAAAGCTGTATACCAAGCTGTACCTCGACGAGAGGCAGATGCACACCCGCATCTATATCGATGCCAGCCGCTCTATGGATTACGGAGCAGGGCAGAAGGCCGAGCAGGCGTTGCGCCTGGCCGCTGCCTTTGCCTATCTTTCGGTTTGCGAGATGGATAAAGTGTCCATCTATGCCATTCGGGATCAAGAGGTGATCCCGCTGGTGTCCGGTATGGTGGGCAAGCAGTCGTATCTTTCCATGATCGGTGCACTCAATGACCTGGAGTTTTCGGGTGACAGCTATATCAGTCGGGCCATCATGCCCACAAGCGTGGGACGCGGCGACGGCATGTCTGTCCTGATCTCGGATTTTCTGACCGATCACGATTACGAGGACGCCATCGGATATATGGTGGATCACAAGCGCGACGTGCTCTGTCTGCAGGTGCTTTCCCGCGAGGAGCTCAATCCGCAGCTGCGTGGCAAGATGCATCTGTTTGATTCCGAGGATGTGCACAATACCTGGCGTCGTAATATCGACCGCGACATTGCCGCAGCCTATAAGCAGGCATTGGCTTTCGCCACGGGCAGGATAGAGCAATTCTGCCGCTCGCGCGGTGCGTCGTATCTCCTGGTCGATGCCACGGCAAGCATGGGCGAGATATTCTTTGAGCACCTGACCGATATGGAGGTGATCAAATGACCTTCTTGTATCCTTTGGGCCTTTTAGGGCTTTTGGGCATTCCCGTGCTCATCATCATTTATATCATCAAGAGCAAATACACCGAGCAGACCGTTTCCTCCACGTATCTGTGGAAGCTGAGTGAGCGGTTCTTGAAAAAGAAGAATCCCTTCTCGCGCCTGACGGGTCTGATCAGTCTGATCTTACAGATCCTTGCGGTGCTGGCCATTTCCTTGACCATTGCGCATCCGATCCTGACCGTGCCCGGTGCGGCGCAGGATTATTGCTTTATCCTGGACGGTACGGGCAGCATGCAAATGCAGCATGAACCCGACGTGACCCGCTTTGAGGCGGGCAAGAGAGAGATAGGCAAATTGATCGATAACGCGACCGACGGCTCGACCTTTACTTTGATCTACGTAGCGGATGAGACCTCGACCGTGTATGAGCAGACCGACAGCAAGCAGGTGGCAACCGTGCTCTTGGAGGGTCTTGAGCATAGCTTCTCGGAGAATACCATGGCAGACGCACAGGCGGTCGCACAGGCGTATTTTGCAGAGAACAGCGGTGCTGCCGTGTACCTTGTGACCGACCGCGCATATCAGACGCACAATAATATCACGCTGATCCGTCTTTGCGACGAGAGTGCGCAGAACTATGCGCTCTCGGGCGTGACGTACACCGTGCAGGGTGAGCAGGTCGTGGTCAACGGCACAGTGACCTCATATCGCTCGGATGCAACGCTTTCCTTGCAGCTGTTTGCAGACAAGGATGAACAGCCTTGCGCCAACGCGACCGTGGTGGCCAAAAGGGAAAAGGCCACCCCATTCCAGCTGACAGCCAAATTGTCTGAATTTGCATCCTTGCGTGTCAGCATTGCCGAGGGTGACGTGCTGGCGTGCGATAACAGCGTGGTGCTGTTTGATCCGCAGAGCGACGATACCTATAAGATTCTGATCGTCAGCGACCGCCCCTTCTTTATTGAGGCGGCACTGGGCGCGGTGGGCAAGACCAATATCACGGTAAGATCCACCGAGGAATACGACAACGATCTTGGCTACGGCCTCTACATTTTTGATACCTTTACGCCTGCGACTATGCCGCTTGACGGTGCGATCTGGCTGATCAACCCGTTGGCAAGCTCGGATGATCTGGGCTTTTCGGTGCAGGGCGAGATGAGTCTTGCCGAGGCAGGCGTGCTGGAGCTTTCGCGTGACAGCACCTCCATGGTGCAGATGCTGACACGGGATATGACCGGAGAAGAGGTGCACCTGACAAGATACGTCAAGTGCGGCATGTACCGCAAGTTTGCCACGCTGATGAGCTATCGCGGCAATCCCGTGGTGTTTGCGGGCACCAACCTGTACGGCAACCGCCTTTGCGTATTTGCTTTTGATCTGCATGATTCCAATATTGCCATGCGTATGGATTTCGTCATGCTTATCAGAAATCTGGCCGAGTATTCGTTCCCGGCGGTGCTGGAGCAAAACAGTGTGTATTGCGGAGATACGGTAGATCTGAACGTTCCTGCCAATACCGACAGCATTCGCGTCGAGTCTCCCACCGGCAAGGTGCAGTATCTTAGCTGCGACGGCGCGGTGGCAAGCTTTGTGCCTGCCGAGGCAGGCGTGCATACCGTGACCATGACGGTCAGCGGCTCGCCGCGCACCTTCTCTGTGCACGCGGCTATTCCCGAGGCAGAGCGCAATCCGGTGGTGGCGGAGAAGGAGCTGAGCCTTACCGGAGAAAAGACCGAGGGCAGCTTCGACGGCACGTTTGATGCCTTGACCTTGATGTTTATTTTACTTGCGTTGCTGCTTGCAGCAGATTGGGTGGTGTATTGCTATGAGAAATATCAGCTTCGATAATCCGTGGCTTTTGCTGCTCGCCATCCCGCTGTTGGCCGCGGTGATCGTGCCTTATTGCATCGCCATTCGCAAGGATAACAAAAATGCGCATACCGTTACCTCACTGATCCTGCATTTGCTGATCGTGGCTTTGGTCGTACCTGCGCTTGCAGGCATGGCAAGCGTGACGGTCATGACGCAGACCGAGGTGTACGTGGTGGCGGACATTTCCTATTCCTCCAACCGTAATTTGGACTTGATCGACTCCTATATCGCCGAGCTGCAGACGTCTCTGCCCGAAAATTCTGTTGCGGGGCTTGTGTGCTTCGGCAAACAGCCTGTTTTGGTTGCCAAGGCGGGAGAAGAGCTTCTGCCAAGCGTTAAGGATGCCAAGGTGGACGACAGTGCCACCGATATTGCTTCCGCGTTGGAGTATGCAGCCACGCTGTTTTCGGACAATACCATCAAAAGAGTGGTGCTGATCACCGACGGCAAGCAGACGGGCGGTGATGCGATGGGCGAGCTGATCTCGGCCGTGGAGCATCTTTACGCAGAAAATGTCGCACTGGATGCCATTTACGTGAATAACAACGTAAGTAAGGACGTCACCGAGGTGCAGATCAGCGACGTGGATCATACGCCGTCCACTTATCTGGATCACGCAAGCAGCGTGGACGTGCTGGTGCAGAGCAGTGCAGGGGCGGACGCCATTCTCTCGCTTTACAAAAACGGAGAGCATTTGCAGGACAAGGCGGTAACCTTGGACGAGGGCTACAATTTCGTCAGCTTTTCCGCCGACACCTCGGCTGCTGGTGAGTTTGATTACGAGGTCAGGATCATTGCCCCGGACGATACCTCTCCGCATAATAACAGTTATTTCTTTACGCAGCGCGTGACCGACTCGCTCAAGGTGCTGCTGATCACCGGGAGCCAAGCCGACGTGGACGCGGCTGCTATGATGTACGGCGAGCATGCCGACATCGACGCTTACGTCAACGATCCGAACGTGCCTTGCACGATCGAGCAGATCTGCGCTTACGACCAGATCGTGCTCTCGGGTGTGGACGTACGAAAGCTCAATAATTGCACTGCCTTTGTGGAGTGCGTGGATCAGGCAGTCTCACTGTTTGGCAAGAGCCTGATCACGTTGGGAGACACAGGCATTCAGAACAAGACCGACGATACGCTCTCAGCCTTGGAGGATATGCTTCCCGTGCGCTTTGGCAACAACGATGCCGATCCCAAGCTGTATTGCCTGGTGTTGGACTCCTCGCGCTCGATGCAAATGGCCTCCAGACTGATCATGACCAAAAAGGCGGCTATCCGGTTCTTGGAGCTGTTAGCTCCTGAGGATTACGTGATGGTCGTGTCCTTCTCGGGTGAGGTGTATATTGAGCAAATGCCCACCGAGGCAAAGAACAAGGAGCAGGTTGCCGAGATCATCAACGGCATACAGCCCACGCAGGGCACTGTTATCGGTGCAGCACTCAAGGCGGCCTTCAATCAGATGAAATCACTTTCTTTCTCGGAAAAGCAGGTGGTGCTGATCAGTGACGGCATGTCCTATTCGGCAGAGCCGGACGATGCAGCGGAAATGGCCAATCAGCTTTACATGGCGGGCATTGTGACCACAGTCATCAATACCAGCTGTGCAGACGGTACAGCCAATATGGAAAAGATCGCAAGCTACGGCCGCGGCAAGTATTATTGGTTGGAGGATGAGCGGGATCTGGACGAGCTGATCTTTGGAGACGTTGCCGACGAGATCACCGAAAGTGTGATAGAGAAGCAAGTGCCCGTCACGGTAGTGGACGGCAAGGACGAATCGGTCAAGGGGCTTTCCTATCTGCCCGACGTGTACGGCTACGTGTATGCAAAGACCAAGGCAAGTGCCAAAACCGTGCTCAGCGTGCCCTATACCAAGGCAAGCGGCAGCGTGGTGGACGCACCCTTGTATGCTTACTGGAAATACGGCAACGGCAGAGTTGCCTCGTATACAAGCACTCTTTGCGGCGAATGGGCCAAGGATCTGCAGGGCGAGCAGGGACAGAGATTCTTTGCAGCCGTGGCATCCACCAACACGCCGGCTCAGCGCATTGACTATCCGTATACACTGAGCGTCGGATACGATGGCACCGAGGCAAGTATTGATATGATCCCCGCCGTGCTCAATCCGTATGCTGACGTGCGAATGAAGATTACCTCTCCCGACGGAACTGTGACAGAGGTAAAGCCTGTGTTTGATTCTCAAAAGTACAGCTATACCTTCCCCACAGCCAAGACGGGAAAATACAAGATCGAAATGGTTTACGGATATGATGGGTATTCGTTTTCCTCGGAGTCGGTATTCAACCTTTCCTATTCGCCGGAATATGATGCGTTCGTCACCTTTGATCCGGCTGAGCTGCACAATGCGATCCGCGACAGAGGAACGTTGAGCGAGGGAAGCGTGCCCGAAATCGTCAACGATCCCGATCGTCTGGATACCTATTCCGTGTACTTTACGGTTCCGCTGCTGATCGCTGCTGCGGCGCTGTATATCATTGACGTCATTGTCAGAAAGATCACCAAAAACGATATCAAGAGCCTGTTCCGGTTCAAAAAACGTGTGTGAAAGGAGAGTGCCGATATGAAAAAGTGGCTTTGTGCCGCACTTGCGGCAATCCTGCTGTCAGGGCTTGTTGCCTGCGGACAGTATCATGAAGCGATCGACTCTCCGGACAATACCGAAACCACCGAGCCGGAAACTATCCCGCCCGAGACTGAGACCGAGCAAGCAGAAGCACCTTATACGGTCACTCTGACCTATAATGGCAAGGTTTTCGGTGCAACAGAGGGCATTGTTGCCCAGTGGACGGACGGCTACAGCTATTATACCGCACCCGTGGAGAACGGCGTGGCGACTATCGATTATCCGGACGGAGACTATCGCGTCACGCTCTCTGCGTTGCCCGAGGGATATACCTATGATCCCAATGCCTACACCGCAACCGCAAGTAACAGGGCAGTGGAGATTGAGCTGCATAAGGTGGAGGTTCCGCGCGGTGCGGGATCGGATGAATATCACTGTATTGCTCTTAAGAAGACAGGGTTTTATCGTGCGCAGTTTGCTCGCGCGGGACAACAGATCTTCTTTGAATTCATTCCCACCTCGTCGGGCACGTACGTGATCGAATCGCTGGTGGATACCGCAGCACAAAAGGTCAATCCCGTCCTGATGGTGTACGTCGGCTCGTCTCAGTTCAAGCTGTTTGACCGAGAGCAGGACGGCGGTGGAGCAGAGGACGGTTACACCAAGAATTTTCTTTACGAAATGCGCGTGGATGACGATGAGATCGGTGCGGTGTTCACCTTTGCCATTCGCCTGGATTCCAAGAGCGACGAGTTTCCGCAGCACGTGGATTTCGCGTTGCAGCTGGACTCCACCTATAACAGACAGGATACCGTGTCCGAGATGCAGGTGCCTGCCGATATGTATGCATTGATGTTTGAGGAGCTCAACACACTTTGCAAAATGCCCGCAGAACAGTTCTCGGATACGGTTGGGCTGAGCGTGCAGAGCGCAATCCCGGTGCTGGAGGCACTCAAAACACTCAGATTTTCCACGGATGACGCGTATTTTGCGCAATCGATCGGGAATTTGTATGCGGTCATGCGCGAGGGTCGCTACAGCGCAGTGGCGGCGTATCTGAGAAGCCTTTACAATGCAAGCGGTACGTACGTAGGTGCTGAAAGCGTGCAAAACGGCAGAAACGTGTTTGACGGAGACAGATACGCGCTCAATCCCGAAACCGGCGTGTATCACGTGTACGATAAGACCGCATATGCATCAAGCAACGGATACGGCCCCATGCTTTACGCGGATATTACGGTTGCCTGCAGATTTTTGGATCTGCCGTTCCCGCAGATCGAATACGTGGGAAATAAGGCACTGACCGTTGCGTCGGGCACAAAGAACTATAAGCAGTTCATCGAGGGCTTTGACGCGCTGATCGTTGATCCTCCCAGCCTTGATCTCGGGCCGTATTATTGCGCATCTACCTGTCCTTGCTTTACACAGGGAAGGTGTGACGGCGCGTGTCTTGTCACCTGCCAATATTGCCATGCGGATTGCCGCCGCGTCAGTGCGCTGCAGCTGCACGGCCTCGGATATGCCGACGTGGTCAATTCGGACGGCAGATTCCCCGTCACCCCCGAGCTTCAGCAATTCTTGCAGGAATACAGCATTTCTCAGCTTTTGTTCCGTGACGGAAACGGCTGGGTCGAGGAAAATCCCAACGTCAAGGTAGACGCCATGGAGGATGACCAGTGGTTGTTCGCCTGTGGCTATTACGTAACCCCTTAAGGAGATTGTTATGAAAAAATTGAGTTTATTGATTTGCGCTTGCTTGCTTTTGGCACTGGCGCTGGTTGCTTGCAACGATACCCCCGAGCAGCCCCATACGCATACGTATGCGGATACCTGGTCAAGCGATGCAGACGGCCACTGGTACGCGGCAACCTGTGAGCATACCGACGAGAAGGCGAATGCCGCTTCACATACCGACGAGCAAAACGACGGCGTTTGTGACGTCTGCGGATACGGCAGCGATCACAAGCACGAGTTTGCAGGGGAATGGAGCAGTGATGCCGACAATCACTGGCATGCTGCCTCCTGCGGACACGACGTCAAGGATGCTCTTGATGTGCACAAGGATGAGGATAACGATGATCTATGCGACACCTGCGGCCACAGCGGCGGCTGTGAGCACCCCGTGGCGGCAGATACATGGCTGAACGATGCAGAAGGGCACTGGCACGGCGCGACCTGCGGACACAGTGTCAAGCTTGATGCGTCTGCCCATGAGGATGCGGATAATGACGGTGCATGCGACACGTGTGCATGGAGTGATCCCGACCATACGCACACCTATAAGACCGAGTATTCTTACGACGGGCAAAACCACTGGTTCGATGCAGATTGCGGACATACCGTCAAGGATGGCGTGCAGGCGCATACCGATACCAATAACGACGGTGCATGCGACACCTGTGCATGGAACGACGGATGTGCGCACGAATATTCCACACTTTGGAGCGTGGACGGCACGCATCACTGGCATGCAGTTACCTGCACGCACAGCATTGCACCTGCCGACAAGGCAGAGCATACGGATGCGGATAACGACGGCGTATGCGACGTGTGTGAATATCTGGATCACGAGCACACCTATGATAACGAGAAGTGGGTGTTTGACGATCACGGGCACTGGCATGCTGCCAACTGCGGTTGCTCGCTCAAGGCGGACGAGAGTGCGCACGAGGATGCCAACAACGACGGTGCATGTGACACGTGCGCATGGAACGATGGCTGCGAGCATCCGGTGGATGATGCCTGGACCTTCAGTAACACACACCACTGGCACGGCGTGATCTGCACGCACAAGATCGAGCCTGCAGACAAGGTGCCGCACAACGACTATAACCTGGACGGATTCTGTGATGCCTGCGGCTATTTCGATTTTACACATCAGCATACTTACAGTGACGTGCTGACGGTAGGTGTCAATTCTCACTATTACGCTGCAACTTGCGAGCACAAGAATGCGCGCAAGGATGAGGAGCAGCACGTGGACGAAAACGGAGACGAGCTTTGCGACGTGTGCGGCGGTGTGGCTTCTCTGGAGATCCTGATCGATAAGGTCACCTCGGATGCGTCGGCTGCGCAGGTCTCGGGCGGTACGGTGACCAACACCAACACCTATTATTTCTCGGAGCAGCCCACGATTAACACCGAAAGCATTTTCTATGAGTTCGGTCAAGGATATCTGCACACCGATGACGGTATTTATCAGCGTTGGTTTACGCTGCTGGATGACGGCACGGTATTCGGTGCACGTATGATCGACGGTGCATACGAGGCAGAGGACGCTTCGGGCGACAATATGCTGGGCTATTATTTCAACGGCCATTTCCTCTATTACAATATTGAGGCATACGGTGTTGAGGCTCTGCTCTACAATACTTACGTGTTTGCACAGGAAAACGGACAAGGCCTGGACGGCTACTACGATGCAGCCAAGAATACCTATTACGTTAGCTTTATGTACAACAATGGCTACGGCTCGCTTTACGACGTCTCGATCGACTTTGTCACGGGCGAGGGCAACGTGATCAAGAGCATGCATATCCATTCCACGGTCTATGCAAGCTTCACCGAGGCAGAGGACGGCAGCGTATACCCGACCGCCGGTGCATCCAAGGATTACGAATACGATATTGCGATCACGCAGCAGATCGGTGCGCGCGATGCAGTCAACGAGCACGGTCCCGAGGTGTTCTTGTTTGAGTCTTACGATTTCGCCGATGAGAACGGTACGCTCTATTCTGACACCATCCTGCTCGCTCCCGGCGAGACGGTCAAGCTGTATTTTGCAAACGTAACTCCCGCAACGGCATCCGCAAAGCTGGATGCTATGAACGTGACGGTTGACGGTAACAGCAGCCAGATCTATCAATATCTTGCATGGACAGGCGACTATATCTTTGTCAAGGGCATTGCCGCAGGTACGTATACGCTTTCGGTCACCTCGGCCAACCTCTCCAAGCAGGTCACCATCGTGGTTGGCACGCCCGAGCTGCAGAGCCTGACCCCCATGATCTATTATAAGGACTACGCAGGGCTCTATTCCACCACGGTGGGCAACACCTATACCGTATATCAGGGCCAGACACTGTACTTTGCGGCAATGGCAAATCCGAGCGCAGCAAATGCGGGCTTTACGGCAAGCGCAACGCAGGGTACGCTTGGAAGTGCGAATATCACCTATGGCTCGACCGAGATCAGCGTCAGCACCTTCAAGGCGGATGCAGTGGGCACTTATACGATCACCCTGACCTCGACCGAAAAGGACAGTGTGAGCACCACGCTGACCGTAGAGGTCGTGCCCGAGCCTACGGTAGGCGAGATCCTGAACGGCAGCTTTATGGCGGATATTTATGATTTCAACGCCAGCAGCTATTCCACCACCGATATTTTGGTGACCTTCACACCCGCATCCCAAGGTGCTTCAAACGGTACTGTGACCGTGGTCAGAAACGGCAGCGAGACCGAGGTGCTGAACTACGCGTACGAGAACGGTGAGCTCGTGCTGACCCACGCGTCGGGTGACGTGCTGGGCTACACCCTGGCTCTGAACGATCAGTATTCTGTCACGCTGGGCTGGAAGTATAACGATACCGATTACGAGCAGGTCATGCTGGAATACAGCTATACCAACCGCGTGTATTCCGAGACCTGGGTCTCCGCAGACGAGATGCCGGAGGGCGAGGTGTTCATGTACACCTTTGTGTTCGGTGATCAGGGATACGTATATGACGCAGTCAACTACACCTATCCCGATTTGCTCAGCAGCGTCAACGACGCAACCGGTGAGATCACCCTGACCTTCCTTGACAGCGTTGCGGGCACAGAGCTGGCAGAGATCCAAAGCATGCGCTTTGATCCCGAGCAGAACGTCATTCTGCTGGTACTTGCGGATCGTACGATCACTCTGACGCCTTACGCAGGCTGGTGAACGATCAGGAAAGACGCAAAGTGAATATAAAACAGAAAAACCGCTCGAATGAGCGGTTTTTCTGTCATTATGATTGCTTTATTTCGCTTCTGCGATGACGCGGTTGAGCTTGGAGATAAACTCGTCCACGTCGTTGTTGCTTTGCATGGGCAGCTGCAGCGTGCCCTCTTCCCATTTGAAGCAAAGCAGGGAATAATTGACCGTTTTGGTCTGCTTGCCAAAGGTCAGCTTGACGCTCTCGTTTGCGATTTCGGGTCTTTCCATGCTTGCGTAGGGGATCTCGATGATCTCGGTCTCGGGCTCTTGCTCCGAAAGCAGAGAAATGCGGCGGCGCACAATGTAAAGCTCGGTATCCAAAGCGTAGATCAGCGCGGAGTCAAATTGCTCGCTGCGCACCGAGCCGCTCTTGGCGTATTTGTGAAGCTTTGCGTCGTCGTATACGTAGCCCTGCAGCGGCAGCATGGGAATCAGCTTGAGCATGCGTTTTTCGAATTTGGGGTTTTCCACCAGATCCACCGCCATCCCTTCGGTCTGCTTGGCAATGCAGGCGTCAATGTCCGCATCGGTCACGCGCTGCGAGGCACCCACCAGCAAAAGCACAATGCCCACGGGGGCTGCGATCGATGCAAGCACGTAGGAAACGTAGCCGTATCCAAAGAAAAAGAGAATAATGCCGACGACCAAAAGGCCGATGCCCACGTAGAGCATGGTGTCGGTTTTGGTGAAATAGTTGCGATTTCGTTTGATTTGCTTCTGATCCATAAAAAATCCTTTCGTGTGTGGTTGCTTTCATTATATAAGGGAATGCGCACCGTGTCAATGACGCGTTGGTTGAGTTTGGCTCAACGGGGGCGAAACCCTCTACGTATATACAGACACAAAAACCGGGGAAAAGGTTGGGTTTGGCGGAAAAAATTTTGAAAAGGGATTACGGACTTTTAGCAAAATCCGGTTACTTCAGAATGCAGACATCCGTAATGGTGACATAACCGAGATCGGTAGAGTTGAAAGCACCGCTTCTGTGTTCAGCAGGGGTGATAGAAATTTGCACGTCGTCAATCGGCAACGCTCCTTTCTCAAGGGCGGCGTTTGTGACAAATTTGAAAACGTACTGATAAAGCTCTTCGGTTTCATATTCGGGAAAAACAGAAGTTACGATGCAATTGTTGATCACAAATCCGTGTACCCTCTGCAGGCCTCCGTCACTCATTCCAATCAAGCGGTCTCCCTTAAATATTCCGAACATAAATACAGAGTGTTCGGTGTTACCGATTACGTCTCTTTGATATAGCTCATGCTTCAAAAATTTCAGTCTGGGAGCGTTGCTGCCTCTGCCCGGATATCTTTGAGAAAAGTAATTCTCTACAAGGCCGATATCCTCGTATTTGATCAGGCGCATGGAAATGTCCTCGATGGGTATCAGCGCATAAGGCTCTCCTGTATAGATGTTATTGGGGTGGCGTTGAATGCTTTGAATGCTCACACCGCGCTTTGAAAGCTCAGCTTTTATGACATCGTCGGTTTCCAAGGTGAACAGCACCATTTCAAAACGCTGATCGGAAAAGACCTTTTTGTACTCGGCAATTCTATCCCAATCGTCGCAAATGATATCTCCTTCAAAGCGATTATCCCATTCCGTAAACCAAACGAATCCGTCTCTGAAATCTTCACCGTTGTATAGTGCGGCACCACCATTGACACGAAAGCATACGGCGGTATAACCGTAGCGAAGTGCATCGGTTTCAAGCAGATAGTCGATTACCTCATCGCTGTTGGCAAGCTTGAAGTCCTTGAATTCGTGCAAAAGTCTTGCTCCTATGGTATCATTATAAAAATCACCGTAAACAGCTTCGACTTTCTCATACTTTTTTCTGTATTCACTCGGAGACAAGCCGTACTGATTCTTGAACGCCCTTGAAAAGCTTTCGTGTGCCTCATATCCGCAATCCAGTGCAATATCCAGGATGTCGCTGTTTGTTTGTCTTAACAGGTGCGCTGCCTTTTTCAAACGACTGAAACGAACGTACTCCATAATATTAAACCCGGTATGTGCAAAAAACACACGGTTGAAATAATCGGTGGAAAAGCCGGCATGGGTCGCTACGTCGTCAATGGTGATATCACTTTTTTTATTTTCACTTTTGATGTAGTTCAACGCTTTTGTGATAAGCTCGCTATTTTCCATTGAATAGCCCTCCAAAAAATCAATTCAAACGTTCGGCCGTATGTTTGTGATATCATTATAGCACACGAATGCACATTTGTCTTGACAGAAAACGCTGAATTGTTGAATTTTGTGGGTTAAGATGGCTTTTTGTGCTTCATTTAGTTTTTGGCGCGAATGCCTCCGGCCTTTTGCACCATTACCCCCGAGTGTCATCCTGAGCGAAGCAAAAAACAATCTGTCATTCTCGAGCGTAGCGAAGAATCTTGATTGTTTTTTGCGTAGTCGAAGTTTTGCGTGTCGAGGATGCGAGTTTTGCAGCTTGTTGCAAAACCGCACCGCAGCGAGCAAAACCGACGAGTTTGTGCAAAGCACAGACGAGGAAGGGATCTGCGATGGGTTTACGGTGTGTTTGCTTAGCCGTTGAACTGATCTTAATTCAATGGTTTCATTGTCCTTTCCGATCACGTATCGAATGTAACTTCTGCAGGCGGCGTGTCAGAAACCTGCGCAGATCCCGCTCGCCCCGCCAAGATCCTTCGCTACGCTCGAGGATGACAGGCGGGGCATTCGCGGTTTTGCTCCGCTTCTTGTCCGCTCGCGGACACTTCGCTCTGCAAAACTTCGACTCGGCTGGTCGCTTTGCGACCTCGCCTCGCTCAGGATGACACATGGGGTGGCGATACACATATACAGCAAAACACGGGGCAAAGATGGTCTTTGCCCCGTGATGTCAAATATTCTTTTAATCTTCTTCCACGAATACGTCGCGGATGGCCTCGAGATAGCCGTAGCCGTATTTGGTGTCGGGTTCCAGGTAGCTGGTCTCGGTCCACTCGTTCCAGGAGTTGACGGTGATCAGCGGTGCGGGCAGATTGTGGGTATCCACGTATTCCTTTGCCTTGATCAATGCCTTTTTGAACGCCTCGGGAGGATTGTTATAGCATACGGTGGGAACGTAGCTGATAAAGCGAGGGTTATTGTCCCAGCCGATCGAAACGTGCGGGTAGTAGGGAACGGTATAGTCCTTATCCATGCGCGCCCATTCGTTGTATACGATAGGAAGAATTTCCTTTTCGTAGTCCTTGTCCATGTAGCAGAAGTGCACGAACTGGTAATTGGTCACGCTGTCAAAGCCAAGGGCGGGAACGACTTCCTTGGTGGAAAGCGTGTGCGTGCCGTCCACGCCGCTCATGTTGGAGATGCGCTCGCCCCATGCGGTCAGCTGCAGCTCAAGGCCGGGATGGCCTGCCTTGATAGTCTCCTGTTTGAACCAATCCAGCGCCTCGCGGGTTGCCTCCACGCTGCCAAGACCCTTGACCAGATTATCCACGTCGTAGATCATGAACACGGGCTTGCCGTCAATCTTGTAATAGTTGGGTCTGGAGAAGTATTTGTCAATGATGCGGTGCGCCACAATCTCAAATTCCCGGCGGTCCACGCTGCCAAGCCACACCGTGGGATCCTGTCCGCGCCAGAGCAGGTCGGAAAGGCGGGTATCCCAGGTATATCCCGCGTCGTGGTTTGCCCACATGATGTAAAACTTCATCTTTTCATTGTTAGATGCGCCGAGAAAGCCCTCGTCCAGGCATTGCTCTAAGAAGGGACGACGATCGTACCAGTACCAGTCGTAGATAAAGACGTTGACACCGTGACGGGTTGCCTCTTCGATCTGCATTTCCATGACGCGGGGGTCAGCCTCGTCGCAGCAGCCCCAAAGGGGCTTCCTGTCCCACTCGTAATCGGCGGGCTTTTGGGGCATGCGGGAAGGAACGGACATCACGGTCTGCCATTCACCGATACCGTCGGGCCAGAACTGGCGTGCGCGCAGCTCCTTTCCGGTGTAAGAAGGCCATACGTAGGCGGCAATATCGTATTTTTGCATAAGGGTCTCCTTCTGCTGCTTGTGCAGCGTGTATGTGATATTTTAATTTTTGATTTTAAGGCTTGATCTGCTCAAAGCAAAAATCGTCAAAGTGCAAGAGGTCGTCACTCTCACCGCGGAATACAAAGCACAGGTTGTGCGTGCCGTGCGTGTTGGAAAGTCTGCAGGAAACCTCTTGCAGCTCACCCTTGCGCGGCTCGACCTTGCAATAGCCCAGCAGTGCGCCGAAGGGGCTGCCCTCGCGGATCTCAATTTCGCAAGGCGTGTTCTCGCAGGTGCAGCGGATATACATTTTAGCGTTCTGACGCATGCCGTTTACGTTCTGATAATAGAGGTAAGAGCCGTCCTTGATGCCGCGCATTTCAAAGCCGTCGGCATTCTTTTTCTTGCAAACGCCGTCCGAGGCGGCAAAGTACCATTCTCCCTTGATAGAGGGCCAGGTCGCCTCGTACTGACCAACGCCTGCAGTTTTGATAAACTCGTCGGTATATATATTGCCGTCGTCATCAAAGTGCGCATACACCATTTTTGTGGTGCGGTAATGGCGGTTGACGTGCTCCTCCCCCCAGTTTTCGGGAATGCCGTAGGCAAAGTAGGTCTGGTTATGGAAGGTGACGAAATTGCCGTGGTCGGTATATGCCTCGGTACAGAAGGTGCCGCGGTAGGTATAGGGGCCGTACACGTTATCCGAGGTGGAATAGAAGGAGCGGTGCGAGCTGAGATAATACTTGCCGTTCCACTTGTTGAGCGCGGGGGCGTCGTTGTCGTCCCAGGAGTTGATGATCTCAACGGGGCGAGGGGGCTCGGCAAGCGAGATCATATCGTCGTTCAGGCGTGCCATGTAGTATTGCTTGCCTTCACAGGTAAAGCCCCATACGAGGTAAGGGGTCTGTGCTTCGTCGTCATCAATAAAGACAGAGGGGTCATAGCTGGGGGTGTCTGCCATCCAATAGGTCAGCAGGGGCTTGCCCAGCGCGTCCTTATAAGGACCTGCGGGGTGATCGCTGACCGCCACGCCGACGCATTTTTGCTGATAGGAGAAATACAGATAGTATTTTCCGTTGCGGTATGCGGAATCGGTGGCGTAGCATTCGTCGCATTTGCCAAGAAAGGTATCCTCGGGATGGAAGGTGTATTCAAGCTTCCAGTTGAGCATATCGTCCGTGGAAAAGATCAGCCAATCGTCCATATAATAGCCCGTGTTTTCGGGACTGCGGTCGTGCGATGCATACATGTAGACCTTGCCCTCGTATACGCGCAGGTGCGGGTCACAAATGCCTTGGTTGGGAATGATTCTCATGTGGGGTCTCCTTGTTTTGGGAAAGCGGTTTTACTCGTAATCTTCAATTCTCCACTCGTCGTGCCAGTCAAGGTAGGCCATCTCGCCGTCAAAGCGGAAGGGCAGCCAGACGTAGTCGGCCTCGCGGGTGTTGGCTTGCTCCAGCGTGGGGATCAGCGCGCCCGCAGCGGCACGCTCCTCGGGGCTTGCGTCGTAGCCGAATGCGTCCGCAAACGCCTTTTCATACATTTCGTAAGGCAGATGCATGCGGTGCGGCAGCCAGCGGTCAGCGCAGGCAATGTAAAGATCCTTTTTGCCCGGCACCTTGAACACGCTGGATACCTGCGAATGGAACGAGGTGTTGCTCTCGTCGGTGGGGTGCGGGTTGCCAAGCACGGTATAAGGGCCGTGCCAGGAGTCACCGATTGCCAGCTCGGAGGGGTTGGGCAGGTAGCTTGTCGTGCCCGAGGTGATCAGGTAGTGCTTACCCTTGCGCAGAAAATGCGCGGTCGCCTCACGCACGTAGGGCGGATAGGGGCGAGGGAAGTGCGTGGAATAATAGCCCGTGACATCGCAATAGTCCTCGGTCAGATCGGCACAGATAGTCTCGGAATGCACGCGTTCAAAATAGTAATATGCCTTGCCGTCGGGCGCGACCACCAGATCAAAATCGCCCGCGCTCATGTTCAAGGGGCGCAGTCCCTCGCGCACCATGGTGTAAGGACCGGTCAGCGCATCGGCGGTCAGCACGGTCTCGTCCTGCGTGCCGTCGCGGTGCATGATTTTGAGCCAGCAGACAAACTTTTTGGTCTTTTGGCAGTAGATGATGTGCGGACGGTCCATCAGCGAGGAAGGGTGCAGGGAAGAGGTGGGATCGCTTTCGTTGGGCGGGATGATCAGGCCAAGATCCTCCCAGTTGTAAAGATCGGTCGAGCGGTAGCAGCGCACACCCCAGTGCCAAATATTCTTGGCGGGATCGGTGTGCTCCTTGTTTTCGCCGTACCAGTAATAACAGCCGTCCAGATACATCAGAGAGCCGCCGTGCGCCTGGATGCGCTTGCCCTCGGTGTCCAGCCATACCTGCCCGGGGCGAATGCTGTGATAGCGATTTCCTTGTGCCATGCAGATCCTCCTTCGTACCTTTTTTTCATTATAGCATAAAAGCATGCGCAAAGCAAGGGCAAATTCAACAAAAATTTGCATGGAAATATAGGCGGATTTAGCATGCTTGCAGGATCGAATTTGAAAATAATTTGTTGACAGTGTGAAAATTTTGTGATACAATAAAGTGTATTCTTTTTGGGGAATATA
Organism: Eubacteriales bacterium; assembly: GCA_045594705.1. Lineage (GTDB taxonomy): Bacteria > Bacillota > Clostridia > Oscillospirales > CAG-272 > SVQP01. Next base: position 38,094 of record JAZNZB010000052.1, on the reverse strand, counting down.
AGGGCTTAGGCTTTTATATATAAGGCAACTCACGACCTGCACAGCAGAGAGGTGAGATATGGACGAACGCTGATCGGTATTCTTTTTTTCGGCACGGCAATGGACGTGAAGACAAAAATGCATATGGATCGGCTTCTCATTTCTGCTCCCTTTTCGTGAAAAGATCGGGTGTGCCTAATAAAAATTAGGAGGAACATAAGAAATGTTCAAGAAAATTCTGTCATTGGTCCTGGTTACTCTTATGCTGGTCGGTGCCGTATGTGTATTCACCTCCTGCCAGAGCGAGAACAAGGACATAAAGGCCGCTCTCATCTGTCTGCATGGTGACAGCTCCACCTACGACAAGAACTTTATCGACGCATTCAAGCAGGCTTGCGCCAATAAGGGTCTGACCGAGGAAAACTACACCATTATCACCGATATCCCCGAGGGTACCGAGTGCTATGACAGGGCTGCTGACTTCGCTGACAACGGCTACGACGTTATTTTTGCTGACTCCTTCGGTCATGAGGCTTACATGATCCAGGCAGCAAAGGAATTCCCCGAAGTGCAGTTCTGCCACGCTACCGGCACCAAGGCACACACCGAAAACCTTTCCAACTATCAGAACGCATTCGCTTCTATCTACCAGGGCAGATACCTGGCAGGCGTTGCTGCAGGTCTGAAGCTGGTTGAGCTGTATGGCGATGCAGAGGGCAAGGTTTCCGACGAGAATGCCAAGATCGGCTACGTTGGCGCACACCCCTATGCAGAGGTCGTTTCCGGCTATACCTCTTTCTACCTTGGCGTTAAGAGCATCGTTCCCAACGTTACCATGGAAGTTCGCTATACCGGCTCCTGGTACGACGAGACCGGTGAAAAGACCACCGCAGAGGCTCTGATCGCTGCAGGCTGCAAGCTGATTTCTCAGCATGCTGACTCCATGGGTGCTCCCACCGCATGTGAGAACGCAGGCGTTCCCAACGTTGCATACAACGGTGCAACCGGTAAGAACACCTTTGTCATCGCATCCAGAATCGACTGGGTTCCTTATTTCGAATACATGCTGGATTGCGTTATGAACGGCAAGGATATTGACGCCGACTGGACCGGCACTCTGGCCAACGGCGCAGTTAAGATCACCGCTCTGGGCAACGCTGCTGCAGAGGGCACTCAGGCAAAGCTTGACGAGGTTGCCGCTAAGCTCAACGACGGCTCTCTCAAGGTGTTTGATTGCTCTACCTTCACCGTAAACGGTGAACATCTGACCGAGTATCTGGCTGACGTGGACGATGCAGGCGATTACAAGCCCGAGACCAACGTCATCAAGACCGAGAACGGCGTCACCTTCTTCGACGAGAGCGCAAACCGTTCCGCTCCTTACTTCGATATCCGTATCGACGGTATCACCGAGGTTCAGTAATTCAATCTTCGTACCGTTTGGTATCGTTGTGATATCTGCGCGGTCGTGAAATGCATAAGGGTTGTCGTGTTCCTGCGGCAACCCTTTATGCGATAAGTGCCCATGTTTTGTTATCTACGCATGAAGGAGAAAAATTGTGGAAAAGCAAACGGTGATTGAGCTTCGCGGCATTACCAAGCGGTTTGGCGCGAGCGTCATTGCAAACAACAACGTTTCCGTGGACGTAAAAAAAGGAGAAATCCTTTCGCTTTTGGGCGAGAACGGCTGCGGAAACACGACTCTGATGAATATGCTGGCGGGCATCTACTATCCGGACGAGGGCAGCATCCTCATTCATGGCCGTGAGGTCAGTATCCGCTCCCCAAAGGATGCTTTTCGCTATAATATCGGTATGATCCATCAGCACTTTAAGCTGATCGACGTCTTTACTGCTGCCGAGAACATTGTGATCGGAACGGGTAAGGGCGAAAAATATGACTTGAAATCGGCAAAGACCCGTATTGGAGCCATGAGCGAAAAATACGGATTCCATATAGATCTTGATAAAAAGGTCCATGAGATGTCTGTTTCGGAAAAGCAAACGGTAGAGATCGTCAAAGCCCTTTACCGCGGTGCAGACATCTTGATTCTGGACGAGCCCACCGCCGTTCTGACTCCGCAGGAGATTGATCGCCTGTTTGACGTGCTGCGTGCGATGCGCGAGGATGGAAAGTCGGTGATTATTATCACGCATAAGCTGGGCGAGGTGATGGAAATCTCGGACCGTGTGACTGTGCTGCGTAAGGGTGAGCACGTCAAGACGGTTTACACTGCCCAAACGAATGAAAAAGAGCTGGCAGACATGATGGTTGGGCAGAAGGTCATGTTGAATATTGACCGCCCGATGCCCGATCATCCCGAGCTGCGTCTGGACGTCCGGGGGCTTTCCCTGATGGGAGCCGAGGGGCATCCCGTGCTCAGTGACGTCAGCTTTTCCGCATACAGCGGTGAGATTTTGGGTATTGCCGGTATTGCGGGCAGTGGTCAGAGAGAATTGCTGGAGTCGATTGCGGGCTTGCATCATCTGCAATCCGGCAACGTGATCTATTACAATCCCAAAAAGGACAAGCCCATTACCTTCTATCACAAGAGCTTTGAACGCGTGATGGAGCTGGCGGAAGAGGGCATGCTCCGCTATGCGGACGGCAGAGACTTCACGGGGAAGGATGAGAAGGGAAAAGCGCTTCCCAAGAAAACCATTTGCGCACAGGTAGAGGCGGGTGAGATCTTCTTTAAGCAAGATGAGGTCATCAATCTGCGCGAAAAAACGCCCTTGCAGATCCGTGAGCTGGGCGTGCGCTTTTCCTTTGTTCCCGAGGACCGTTTGGGTATGGGACTTGTGGGCAATATGGACATTATTGACAATATGATGCTGCGCAGCTATCGCCGCGGGAAAACTGCTTTTGTAGATCGCAAGGCACCCGAAAATCTCGCGAATGAGATTATTGAGAGCCTTTCGGTTGTGACTCCGAATACGCATACGCCCGTGCGCCGTCTTTCGGGCGGTAACGTGCAAAAGGTGCTGGTTGGACGTGAGATCGCAGCCGGTCCCCGCGTGCTGATGGCGGCGTATCCCGTGCGAGGACTTGATATCAATTCCTCTTATACGATTTACAACCTGCTGACCGAGCAGAAAAAGAACGGTGTTGCGGTCATCTTTGTTGGCGAGGATCTTGACGTGTTGCTTGCACTTTGCGACCGCATTCTGGTGGTTGCGGGCGGTAAGGTGATGGGTACGGTGGATGCGCGCAATGCTAAGAAGGATGAGATCGGTCTGATGATGGCCGGTGCCGTACAACAGGAAAAGCAAGAGGGAGGAGGCAAATAACCGTATGGAAAATCAACGTATGAAAAAGGAACAGACCAAAAAAGAGCCTCTGCTCCGCCTTGTCAAGCGCGATGCGCTTCCCGTATGGAAGATCATTTTGATCTATGCGATTGCAATCGTTGCCAGTCTTGTACTCTCTGCACTGATTTGCTCCGCTTTTTCTTCAAAAAATCCTTTGGCATTTTTTGTCTCGCTCTTTGACGGTGCATTCGGTACCTCCCGCCGCATTTGGCTGCTTTTGCAGGATATGGCCGTGCTTCTCGGTGTGGCCGTAGCACTTGTGCCGGCGTTCAAAATGAAGTTCTGGAACCTTGGCGGTAACGGTCAGATTTTGGTTGGCGGTCTTGCCGCCATTGCTTGCAGATTTTATCTGGAAGGGAAGATCCCTTTTCCGATCATCATCGTTTTGATGGTGGTTGCCAGCATTGCAGCGGGCGCCGTATGGGGTCTTCTGCCTGCAATCTTTAAGGCGTATTTCGGTACCAATGAATCACTGTTTACGCTGATGCTCAACTATATAGCAACGGGACTTGTGCTGATGTTCATCACGATCTGGGTAAAAAGCGGATCGGGTGTGTTTATCCCGTATGAGCAGGGTATTTTTCCTCCGATATTCGGAAAAGAGTATTTACCGACCATTCTCGTGTTCCTGATTCTTGCCGTTCTGATGTTTGTTTACCTGAAATATACCAAGCACGGCTATGAAATTTCGGTTGTTGGTGACAGCCCAAACACTGCAAAGTATATCGGTATCGACGTAAAGCGCGTCATCATTCGTACCATGGTCATTTCGGGTGCGCTTGCAGGTCTGGTTGGCCTGTTCCTTGCAGGAGACATTGAGCGCTCGATCAGTGCGGATTTGCACAACAATATGGGCTTTACCGCGATTATGGCAACCTGGCTTGCAACTTTCAATCCGCTTGTGATGATCGGTACTTGCTTCTTTATTGTCTTTATTACCAAAGGCATGGTGGAGGTCAGAGGCAACTTTGGCTTTACCAACGACAGTATTGCAAACATTGTAATCGGCCTTGTGTACTTTTGCGTGATTGCTTGCAGCTTTTTCATCAATTATCGCGTGGTGTTCCGTAAAGGCAGTGCAAGCAGGGCCGTGAAGGCAGCTCAAACGAAAGGAGGAGATCAGGCATGACGCTGTTTTTTGTTTCGGCGATCTCTATTGCAACCGTGCTTTTGTACGGCTGTGTGGGTGAGATCATTACCGAAAAGGCAGGACACTTGAATTTGGGTATTCCGGGCATTATGTGCATAGGTACTGCAGGTGGCTGCCTGGGCGTTTCCCTTTACATGGGCGGACTTGATTCTCCGGAGAACGCCTCCTGGTTTTGGTTGGTTCTGGTTTCGCTGCTTTTTTCCACAGTGTTTGCTGCGGCACTTGGCGGTATTTATGCGCTGCTGACTGTAACACTGCGTTGCAATCAGAACATTACGGGTCTTGCCATTACCATTTTTGGTGGCGGTGCGACAAACTTTATTATGTCCTTCGTGGACCGTACACACTTTGACCCGGCGGGTAAGCTGATTTCCGAGTCGTTGCCGTTTGCAAGTTATATGGGCGACTTTGGACGCGTGGTATTCGGACACGGCGTTTTCGTGTATATTGCCATTCTGGTGGCAATCGTTTGTGCGATTGTGCTCAACAAAACGCGCGTAGGACTTCATTTGCGTGCAGTGGGTGAAAGCCCCGCTACTGCCGATGCAGCGGGAATCAACGTAGTGCTGTATAAGTATGCTGCAATTCTTTTGGGCAGTGCCATTGCAGGATTGGGCGGCTTCTATTATATCATGGACTACATCAAGGGAAGCTGGGAAAATGCTGCAACCATCGAAGCCTTTGGCTGGCTGGCGATCGCGCTGGTTATCTTTGTGCTTTGGAAGCCCGGCGTGGGCATCATCGGTGCGGTACTGTTCGGCGCATGCTATATTGTGGCCTTTGTCGTTCCGGACATCACGTCCACGCAAAGAGAATTGATCAAGATGCTGCCTTACGCAGTCACCATCGTAGTGCTGATCATTACCAGCGTGCGCAAGAAGCGAGAGCATCAGCCTCCCGCATCGCTTGGCGTACCCTACTTCCGCGAGGAAAGATAAATTCAAAAAAGTCAAACCGAAGCTCCCAGAGCGGCGGCTTTTTCTAAGGTTTTGATCGACCTTTTTTCAAGAAAGGCATTGTGGCGTGTGAATGTTGTTATACTTTCGAGCGTCAGTGACGCCACCTGATGCTGAATTTTGAAAAATTCAGCATCCAAAAGGCAACCGGCAGCGCCCTTGTCGCTCGTCGCAGCGAGCGAAACTTTCTCGGCGTTTCTTCTTTGCTCAGCAGCTTCGCTCTGCGAAGCAACTTTTTCTGCGCCCGCGGTGTCAAAGAAGAAAGCGGGGAGAGGAATCAAAAGTGCGCTCGGGGATCAAACAGCCATTTTTCACTTGACAAACCCCCGCATCTGTGCTACAATATGGGAGTCACGCGGGTGTGGCGGAATTGGCAGACGCGCCGGATTTAGGATCCGGTGGTTATCCGTGCAGGTTCAAGTCCTGTCACCCGTACCAACAAAGAGGGGCACCCGACTCGGGCGCCCCTCTTTGTTGGTACGGGTGACAGATAACGCGAAACTGCTTCGAGCTTGCTGCATAATAAACGATTTCATAAAAGTAACATGCACGCTCGACCAAAGCCGAGCGCAGGCGCGAGGCTTTGATAGGTTCTAAGTCCTGTCACCCGGGTGACAGGTAACGCGAAACTGCTTCGAGCCTGCTGCATACCCAAAGGTAGATTGTGTAGGGGAGGATATCATCCTTCCGCCCGTAAACAGTTGTTGAGTGCGATATCCAAACGCTGATCCGTTATGATAGCGTGCGGGAGGATGATATCCTCCCCTACGAAACAGACATGTCTTACAAGACAATAAATATTCCAAAAATATCTGATAATTCAAGCCAAATCCGTTTGACAACCGACATCTTGTGTGCTATAATTAACTTAGATAAATATGCTTTTGAAGGGAGAATGACATGAACATCCATACCCTTATCCGCGCCCTTGTAGACTACGCCATTGACTGCGAGCTGGCCTGCCGCGAGGACGAGTCCTATATGATCAATTCGCTGCTGACCACGCTGGGATTGACCGAATACGCAGAGCCCGAAGAGAAGGTGAGCGGCCTGCCGCTTGACCGGATCCTTGGTCAGATGTGCGACTATGCATACCAGCAGGGCTTGATCGAATCCAATACCGTGGTGTACCGTGACCTTTACGATACCGCGCTGATGAACGCCGTGACGCCAAGACCCGGCGAGGTCATCCGCACCTTCCGCACGCTGTATAAGAACGATCCCGAGGCTGCGACCGACTATTTCTATAAGCTCAGCCGCGACTGCAACTATATCCGCACCGACCGCATTGCCAAGAACCTTTGCTGGCAGTACGAGGGCAAATACGGTACGTTGGATATCACTGTCAATCTCTCCAAGCCCGAAAAGGACCCCAAGGCGATTGCCGCAGCGCGTCTGCTGCCGCCCTCGGGCTATCCCAAATGCGCTTTGTGCCATGAAAACGAGGGCTATGCCGGCACGGTCAGCCGCGCCGCGCGTCAGACTCTGCGTCAGATTCCCATCACCATGGCAGGGCAGGCGTGGTATCTGCAGTATTCTCCCTACGTGTACTATAACGAGCATTGCATTGCACTCTCAGCTGAGCACAGACCCATGAAGATCGACCGCGCCATGTTTGAAAAGCTGCTGGACTTCGTGGAGATCTTCCCGCACTACTTCATCGGCTCGAATGCCGATCTGCCTATAGTGGGCGGCTCGATCCTCTCGCATGACCACATGCAGGGCGGCCACTACACCTTTGCCATGGCACGCGTGGGCAAGGAAAGCGATCTTTTGTTCCGCGGCTTTGAGGACGTGCAGGCAGAGCTGTTGCACTGGCCCTTGACCACCATCCGCCTGCGCAGCACGGGCAAGGCACGTCTGGTGGCACTGGCCGACAAGATTCTGACTGCTTGGCGCAGCTATACGGATGCGGACGCTATGATCTTTGCCGAGACAGAGGGCAAGCCGCACAACACCATCACGCCCATCGCGCGTATGGCGCAGGACGGAAAGAGATACGAGCTGGATCTGGTGCTGCGCAACAATCTGACCACCGACGAGCATCCCCTGGGACTTTACCACCCCCACGAGGAAAAGCATCATATCAAGAAAGAGAATATCGGCCTGATCGAGGTCATGGGCTTAGCAGTTCTTCCCGCAAGACTTTCTTCCGAGATGGAGCTGCTTAAGACCGCCATTCTGAACGGCACTGACCCCGCAAGCATTCCCGAGCTGGAAAAGCACGCCGCATGGGCGGAGCAGCTCAAAAAGCAATATACCTTCACCGAGCAGAATACCGCCGACATCCTGCGCCGCGAGATCGGTCGCGTGTTTGAGGCGGTGTTAGAGGACGCGGGCGTTTACCGCTGCACGCCCGAGGGCAGAGCGGCATTTGCGCGCTTTGTTGATACGGTCAACGCGCAGTGAGAGGATCTTGCATGAAAAAATTAATGATTGGAACGGCGCTGCTGCTTGCCGCACTTTGCTTGCTTTGCGCCTGTGACGGTGCGCAGAACGGCAAAAACGGCAAAAGTGCCTATGAGATTGCCGTGGAGCACGGCTTTGTGGGTGACGAGCAGGCCTGGCTTGACAGCCTGCGCGGGCAAGATGGCCAGAACGGCATAGATGGTGCGCAGGGCACACCGGGAGAGCCCGGTAAGGACGGTGCGCAGGGCACACCGGGAGAGCCCGGTAAGGACGGTGCAAGCGGAGCTGATGGCAAGAGCGCGTATCAGATCGCAGTCGAATACGGCTATCAAGGCACTGAACAGGAATGGATCGCGCAGTTTTCGGGCAAGGTCAGCGAGGACGGTATCATCAGCGCGTTTGTGGATGACAATTATCATTTGATCTTGGTCAAGGCGGACGGCTCACATCTGGACGCAGGCTACGTTGGAACGGTGGTCACTCCCGGTGGCTCGACCGTGCTTGGTAAGGATGCCGACGGATATCTGATCGTGGACGAATGGGTCAGCACGACGGGAAATCTCAACGTGCGTTCTACGCCCGAGGTCAAGTCTGACTGGAGCAACGTGGTGACCACGCTCAAGGCGGGCGAGAGCATCGCACGTGTGGGGATCGACGAGCAAAACGGCTGGAGCAAGGTGGTCTGGAAAGGACAGGTGTGCTACGCCTCGTCCAAGTATCTGACCCTGCAAAAGCAAACGTCAAGCATCAAGGCAAACGTGGCGGATCGCTACGTTTTGACCGTGGGTGAGCAGACATGGCTTTACAGCGCGCAGCTGACAAACGGTTTGCCTGCGGGTGCGCACGTGTCGTATCACTTCTCCGGTAGCGGGGAATGTGTTATGACCGACGAGGGCTTTGGCATTACCCCAAGTGTGGCCGGCACGTATACGCTGACGGTTACGGTTGGACAAACGGTCAACGGTGCATACAGTATCGCATATCAGAAAACCGCGCAGGTCGTGGCGGTAGATAAGCAGGAACTGGTATTGAGCGGTGTGGTGATCGGAGACAGCCGCATTGGCGACGGCACTATGGTAGGAACGCTTCAGCAGATCTTTGGAGACTCTCTGACACTGCTTGGCACAAGACAGAACAAGCAAGGCGTACTGCACGAGGGCAGAGGCGCGTGGAGCACGGTGAATTATCTGACCTCACAGACTGCATTTGGCGTCGAAAACGCGTTTTACAATCCCGAAAACGCGCAGACCGAGCCGCATACGGGCAAGACGCACTACTTTGATTTTGCGTACTATCTGGCGCAAAACGGTTACCAAGCTCCCGATTTCGCGGTTATCTGCCTTGGCGCAAACGACGTGTATTCCGAGGAATCTGTGTATTTTGTGGATGCCATGATCGCGTCGATCAAGGCGGCTACGGACGGCAAGACCCGCGTATTTGTGCTGACCGAGTACCAAAGTCCCGAGAGTGGCTATATGCTCAGCACCAAGGGCACCGATATCGCGCAAAAGCGCGCGAATCAGTTTGCGTATTTCGACCTGCAGACGGCTGTGCTTGCGGGCAGAGAAGATGAAGGTGTGTATTTGGTGAGCAACTACGCCGCTGTCAACGATACCGAGCATTGGCAGAGAAATGCCGACGGATATATCATTGACGCCGTGCACCTGAGCGTAAAGGGCTACGTCGCAGAGACAAGAGTGCTTGAGGCTTATTTGTATCAAGTATTTGGAGAATAAAATTGAACCCACCGCAGCGCGCGGTGGGTTCTCTTACTATTTAAGTCAAGAACAAAGTGAAAAAATAAAAGAGAGGGGTACTCGCCGCAGGCGAGAATTCGCGCGCTCTGCGCCTGGCAAGCGAGCTTGCCGATCTTCGAGCGGCGAATGCGAACCCTATTTTTGCTGTGCAAAAAAGATGGTTGTCATAAGTCCTCTCTCCCCGTCATATAAAAAGGATCCACCGCGCTGCGGTGGATCCTTTTTATATGGCGGAGAGAGAGGGATTCGAACCCTCGTGTGCGAAAGCACAAACTGATTTCGAGTCAGCCCCGTTATGACCACTTCGATATCTCTCCATATTTTTGCACCTTTTCGGTAGCACGCGTACTATTATATCACACCCTTTTCAAAAAAGCAAGAGCTTTTTGAAAAGAATCTCAAAAATTCGGGTAAAAATGTTTGGGATTGGGGTGCTTGTTTGCGCCTTTGTGATTGACAAGCCCTGCTTTGATATGGTATAATAATATGATTAATCAAAAATGAGGAAGTACGATTATGGAAAAGCTTTCAACACAGCCCTACAAGGGTACAAGAGATTTTTATCCGCGCGAGATGGTATTGCGCAACTGGTTCTTCGGTAAGATCCGCAAGACGCTGGAGGACGCCGCATTTGACGAATATGCAGGCCCCATGCTGGAGTCCTTGGAGCTTTACGCTGCCAAGAGCGGCGAGGAGATCGCCAACGAGCAGACCTATCACTTCACCGACAGAGGTGATCGTCATCTGGCTATCCGTCCCGAGATGACCCCCACCGTCGCGCGTATGGTTTCTGCCAAGATCGGAGAGCTCAATTTTCCGCTCAAGTGGTTTTCCATGCCCAACTGCTATCGCTACGAGCGTCCGCAGAGAGGCAGACTGCGCGAATTCTGGCAGGTCAACGTAGATATTTTCGGTTGTGACACCTATGAAGCAGACCTCGAGGCCATTACCAGTGCCATCCGTATTTTGCGTGCCTTTGGCGCGGACGAGACCATGTTCCGCGTACACGTCAACAACCGTCGCTTCTTCAACGACGTCATTGCTGCCATTGCAGGCGAGGGCGAGGAGCGCGCACGCAAGGTCTCCAAGGTGGTTGACAAGAAGAATAAGATCCCGCGCGAGGTCTATGAAAAGGAAATGGGTGAGCTGGGTCTTGGTGCAGAGCAGATCGCAAAGATCGATTCTCTGTACGGCATGAGTGTGACCGATGCTTGCGCCATCTGTCCCGACAGCCGCGGTGCACAGGAGCTTGAAAGCCTGTTTGATATGCTTTCCAAGATGGGGCTTGACCGCTACTGCACGTTCGATTTCGGCATCGTGCGCGGCCTTGACTATTATACCGGCACTGTATTTGAGGTGTTTGACTTAGCCCCCGAGAACAATCGCGCCATGTTCGGTGGCGGTAGATACGACAACCTGGTCGGTCTGTTCGTCAAGAATCAGATCAGCGGCGTGGGCTACGGTCTTGGCGACGTGACGCTGGAGAACTTTTTGACCATTCACAATTTGATCCCCGATCTGTACACGGGTGGTACCAAGGTACTGGTCACGGTATTTGACGACGTGCCCTACGAGCACTGCGCTTGCCTTGTCGAGTCCTTGCGTGACGCGGGCGTGGCATCTACGCTTTATATCGGCAAGAAGAAGTTCGGCAAGCAGCTGGATTGGGGTGTGCGTCAAGGATTTTCGCACGTGGTGATCATCGGCGGCAGCGAGTATGCTGCAGCCCAGGCCAAGGTCAAGAACCTGGTCACAAGAGAAGAGCAGAGCGTCAAGATCGACGATCTGGTCGCATTTTTCGCATAAACATTTTTGAATATTTGAAGGAGGAGCATCATGGTATATTTGTTTTTGGCAAACGGCTTTGAGGAGATCGAGGCACTGACACCGCTGGACGTGCTGCGTCGCGCAGGCGTGCCCGTCACCACGGTCGGCGTGGGCGGTGACAGCATCATGGGTGCACACGGCATCCGTGTGCAGGCCGACATTCCGGACACCATGTACCGTGACAGCGCTCCCGATATGATCATTTTGCCCGGCGGTATGCCCGGCTCGGAGAATCTGGACAATTCCCGTACGGTGGACGCTGCACTGCGTGCGGCTGCGCGCAATGATGCGTATCTCTGCGCCATTTGCGCAGCACCCATGGTGCTTGGCAAGCGCGGATATTTGTCAGGCAAAAGGGCTGTTTGCTATCCCGGATTTGAAGAGTACCTTGAAGGAGCGACCGTGACCGACGCGCGCGTGGAGTGCGACGGAAAGGTCATCACCTCCAAGGGCATGGGTGCAGCACTGGAATTCGGCCTTGCGTTGGTCGAGGCACTTTGCGGCAAGGAGAAGGCGGAGCAGATCGGCGCTTCGGTGTTTGCAAAATGATCGACACCAAAAAAAGAGAGCTTCGTGCACGCTTTGCAAATCTGCGTGACGGGATGACGCCAGAGCAGCGCGCAGAGCAGAATGCGCGCATCTGTGCGCAGATTCTGGCATCCGATGCGTATACGCAATCGGATTGCGTGCTTTTGTATGCTGCGCGCGGCAGCGAGCTTGATCTGTCGGCCGTGGCGGCCGATGCGTGGCAGAAGGGCAAGGTCGTTGCGTATCCGAGATGTCTTGACAAATCGGGGCGCATGGCATTCTTTGCGGTGGATGCACCCGAAAGACTGACGCGCGGAAGCTTTGGAATTTTAGAGCCGGACCCCGAATGCTTACCATGGCAGAGCACAGGGAGTGCGCTTTGCATTGTGCCTGCACTGGCTGTGGATGCCGAGGGGTACAGAATTGGCTACGGAAAGGGCTATTACGATCGTTTTCTGGCCGATTTTGGCGGTGTGACAGCTTGCGCCGCGTTTGACGTGAGCGTGACCGACACGCTGCCGCACGGAGACTACGATATACCCGTCAATCGCATCATCACGGAAAAGGGGGAGAGACGCGTGGATACGCAGGAGCAAAAGGATCTTTTGGATGATCCCGCCCAGACCATTATCAACGACAGTGAATACGCATACGATCAGCCCTCCCTATCTGCCGATGAGGATTATGGGGAGCAAAGCGACGACACATGGGAGCCGGACGAGGCTGAAGAGCAGCAAGGGTATGGCGATGACAATTTGCAGTGGCAGCGATTTATGTACAGATGGAAGAGAATTCCGCTGCTTGGAAAGCTGCCCTTTGACCCTGTGGCACTATTGGTGCTTGCCAATTTCGTGCTGTTGTTGCTCTCGCGCCTGATCGATACGCTGCTGCTTGATCGCAGCAATGAGTACTTGGCCGTGGTGCTGTTGCAGATTCTGATCTTTATCATTCCCGGATATCTCTTTTTCCGCTTCCGCGGAAAGGATTATGCAAAGCGCTTGCGGTTTGCACCGCCCAAGCCCGATCATATTTTCATTGTGGTAAGTGCAGCGGGTGCTTTGATCACGGGCTGCTTTTTGCTCAGTGTTCTGATGGGAAGTCTGAGTGAGGGACAGAGCTTTGTGCTCTATGATACGTTCACCTCCAGGCACGACGGCACCATGGCCGGCATGCTTTATCTGATCCTGGCATATGCGATATTGCCCGCGATTTGCGAGGAGATCATTTATCGCAGTATGCTGTGTGCAGAATTTGAGGGCAGGGGTGTGATCTGCGCAGTGGCGGTCAGCTCGATACTGTTCTCCATGCTGCATTTCAACTTGTCTGCGATGCCTGTATACCTGTTTGCAGGCGTGATTCTGGCTTTGACCATGTATGCCACCCGTTCGGTATTTTGCACCATGATCGTGCATTTGCTGTACAATCTGTTTTGCCTGTTCGGGCAGAGCGGCTTTGCGGATTTTTACGTCACGCAGAGTGCCACCACACTGTTTTTGATCCTAATGATCGCCGCACTGCTCTTGTGCTTGGCCGTTTTCTGCGGCGAGAGCAGCAGACTGTACCGTTCTTATGCCAAGCATAACGCATCGGATGCATATAAGCCTGCAAGCAAGCTGAGCTTTGGCGCAATTGTCAAGCATATCGGCCTTGCATTTGCTTCGCCCGGCGCAATTTTGTGCGTGCTGATCTATCTGATCATTTGTATTTTTCGATAAATAAAGGAAACTCCAACAGACGTCAATGCTGTTGGAGTTTTCTTGTCTTGTGAATCTTGTGCAAATCTATTGACGCGCGGCGGATTTTATGGTATAATTTGTCCAACGACCCCCAATTATGAAAAGGAGGTATTCTATGAAATCCAATAGAAGAATTATTGCAGGTGTCCTTTGCTTGCTCATGACGCTTTCCGTGCTGGCGGCGGCCGGTGTACAGACCGTATTCGCAGCCGGTGTTGTGGTCAACGTAAACAGCAGCGCGGGCACGGGCAGAGGGCCGCAAATCGTCGGCGGAGATTACGGCATCCGCTTGGGTCTTGGCGGTGCTTTTACCGAGGTTTCCGTCTCCATGCCTACGTGGAGTACGTCCGATTCGGCAGCTACGCTGAGTCTTTACGCGTGGGATACCAATTATGATATCACAATTCTTGCAGAGCCCTTGGTCACGCAGCGCTTCGACCCTTTGCGTGACAATGCTTACAACGCTCTGACCTTTGATCCGCTGCCTGCAGGCGAATACTTCCTGCGCATTCACGACGTGCGCGGTCAGGTTGGCGTTTGGGTGCAGGATTATTCTGACAACGGCGGCTACGTTTATACCAACGGCTCCGAGAGCAGAAAAGACTGGGATATGCGCGTTACCTTTGTGGAGCAGCCCGAGCAGCCCTTTTTCCAGCTGGAGCCGCAGACCATTGTTGAGCCGGATGAGCCTGTGGTCATTCCCGAGGAAAGCCTGAGCCATCAGACCGAGGTCATGCCCGATACATGGGTGTTTACCGACGGGCTTGGAAGAGTTTCACTGACCTATGCAGACGTTGGCGCACCTCGCGAGGATAAGACTCTGGCTATGTTCTATTGGACCTGGCATACCAAGGAGACTGCCTCTAAGGGCGCGGTCAATACCACCGAGCTCTTAAAGGAGTATCCGGATGCCAAGAATGATTATAATCACGTGGCATGGCAGGGGAAGGGGCACTATTGCTTCTGGAACGAGCCGATCTACGGATTTTATACCACCGAGGATCCCTGGGTGCTGCGCCGCCAGGCCGAGCTTTTGGCCAATGCGGGCGTGGATGTGATCTTTACCGATAACACCAACGGTGGCTTTACCTGGAGAGAGAGCTACCTTGTGCTGTATCCCACCTGGGAGGAGGCACTCAAGAACGGTGGCGTGGACGTTCCCCAGGTCTCCTTTACGCTGCCCTTTGGCGATCATTCGGGTGCAAGATCGCAAGCCAACATCATTTATCACGATATCTATAAGCCCGGACTTTACAAGGATCTGTGGTTCTATTGGGATAGTAAGCCTATGCTGATGGGCATTCGAAATGCAGTTCCCGACGGTGATATCGGAAAAGAGATCAAGAACTTCTTTACTTGGCGTCAGGGTCAGCCCGAGTACCGTGTATCCGGCACGGGCGCAAAACAGTGGGGCTGGCTGTCCACCTATCCGCAGGCCATGTATTCGCGTACGGGTGACAAGGGTGTTCAAAAGGGCAATATCGAGCAGATGACGGTAGGCGTTGCGGTCAACCACAACTACGTCACACGCGAGATCACGGCGATGAACGGCGAGAACGTGATGGGACGTTCCTATACTTCCACCTATCCCGATCGTTATGCAAAGGAAGGTCCGAGTGCCTCTTTGTGGGGATATCAGTTCTCCGAGCAGTTTGATTACGCGCTGGAAAAGGACCCCGAGGTCCTGTTTGTTACCGGCTGGAACGAATGGCACGCATGGCGTCAGCCCAATCCCTGGGGCGGTGCAAATTCTCAGGTCAACAATGCACTTGTCGACCAGTTTGATAATGAATTTTCCCGCGACCTTGAGCCTACCAAGGGAGAATTGAAGGATCACTATTATTATCTGTTTGTCAACTATGCCCGCCGTTATAAGGGTGTCAATCCCATTCCCGAGCCCAGCTTTGCAGCCACCATTGACCTCGGTGCAGGTCAGGCACAGTGGAAGGACGTTGCTCCTTATTACGAGGCGTATGCCAACAATACGGGTGACCGCAAGAGCTCCGGCTACGGCAACTACAGGTATACAGAGACCTCGGGCAGAAACGATCTGATCGGTGCACAGGTAGCACGTGACGATGAGTACGTGTATTTCAATGTTGAGTGTGCTGAAGACATCACCCCCTATACCGACAGCCTGTGGATGACGCTGTATATCGACAGCGACCAGTCAAATCAGGGCTGGGAGACCTTTGAGTACGTGATCAATAAGTCCGCAGCTTCTGCTGATACCGTCGTGCTTGAAAAGTTCTCTGGTAACGGCTACGAGAGCACCAAGGTAGCGGATTGTGCCTACACCGTAGACGGAAGATACATGACCGTCAAGGTAGCCAAGAGTGACCTCGGTCTTTCGGGGAATGACTTTACCATCAATTTCGCTTGGACAGACAACGTTCACGACGAGGGCGATTATTCCACCTTCTCGGGCGATATCATGGACTTCTACATTTCGGGTGACGTTGCCCCCGGTGCAAGATTCAAGTACAGCTACGTCAGCACGCAGCAGAACACCGTACCCGCTCCTCCCACCACCGAAGAGGAGACTGCTGAGCCCGGTGAAACCACCGATGCACCCGTAGGATCGATTCAGGAATCGACAGCGGAAACCGAGCCCGAAGCCGAAGGCGGATGCAAATCCGTGACCGCTTCTGTGGCACTGCTTGCTTGCATTTGTCTTGGCGCGCTTGTCATTGGCAAAAAGAAGGATTGATAACAGTAAACATAGTAAAACTCCCGCCGAGTATTCGGCGGGGGTTTTACTATAAGAGTGAGCGCAAAGATCAATCGTAGGGGAGGAGTATTTGCAAGCAAATTCATCCTCCCGCACGAAAAGAGTACGTAATGGTGAGATCCGAACACGTTTTTGCCTGGTCGCGTGCGGGAGGATGATATCCTCCCCTACAATGATTTGGCTCATAGTATTCTGCATACTCATGAAAAAGGGGCGGAGAAATCCGCCCCTATGGTATTCTATTGCCTTCCAATCTCGTCAAACATGTCAATGCCTTCGACGAATGCGGGCAGCAGGCGCAGCGTGAAGGTGAACTTCTTTTCCGCAAACTGCCACTTGGGGAGAAGAGCCGGGCCGCAGGAGTTGGAGCCGATGCCGTCGTGGCGGTAGTCAAGGTTGACGACCGTTTCTGCAAGCGGAACGAGCTCGTCGTTGTGCGCGGTCTCGGTCAGCTGTGCAGGCGTGAAGTGCGAGCAGTTGAAGCTGAACGCGCGAGACGTGGACAAGGCCGCGATGCCATGGCCAACCAGAGAAGAGAAGCAGGCCCAGCGGGTGTCCGCGTGCGCGCCGTTTTCCTGGGGGAAAACGTAGGGCTCGTGATTGTCGGTGGCGGTGGTGCGGAATAGCCCTACGTGAGAAGCGTGATGCTTATCCGCATAGGCTTCCACGGGGCCTCTGCCAAAGTAGGTCAGGTTTTCGGTGCCCTCGGGCATGGTAAACTGCAGGCCAAAGCGAGGCAGGTGAGGCAGATCCTCGCGGATCTCGGTGTCGATATCGACAGCTAAGCCCTCCTCGGCGTATACAGTGTAGGTTGCATACATCTTGGCGATCGGCTCAGCGCCCTCGTTGCCAAGCGTCACGGTTGCCTTGACCTTGACGAGCGCATCAGTCTGCTCAGCAATCTCGCAGCCCGTGCAGGCCACGGTTGCGGTATGCAGTCCAAGACGCTGCCAGTCGTTACGGATATTTCTGTCGTTATCTGTGGGCGCGCGCCAGACGGTAGGCGTCATGGGAGAGGTCAGCAGCTGCTTTCCGTGATCGCAAATGCCTGCGATCAAGCCGCCCTTGAATGTGTAAACCGTATTTGCGGTGGTCACGGTGATCTTATCGTCCTCCTGTGTCGCCTTGACGAATGCATAAGGTGAGGCCTTTGTGCCCAGCGGTGCTTTTTCCGTGGAGGGAGTCTCAATCTCAAACTGCGCAAAGCCAACCTCGTGGCCTGCAGCCGCCCATACCTTGTCGGTGTTTTGGGTCATGGTGACGGTCAGGTATGCGCAATCCGAAAGGGGTGCGTCGGTATCAAGATGGAAATCTGCGCTTGTCTGGGGAGCGACGTCGGGCGCGGGGATATTGCCGCAAGCGACTACCTTGCCGCGGCACTCCAGTTTCCAATGCAGGTCAAGGTCACAAAGCGAGGTGAAGTAGCGCAGATTGGTCAGCGTCAGCGTTCCCGTGCTTTGATCAAAGGTGGCACGGAAGGGCTTGATGACCTGCTTGTATTCCAAAAGACCCGTATGCGGACGGCGATCGGGATAGACCAGGCCGTCGGTGCAGAAGTTGCCGTCGTGCGGGGTGTCGCCAAAGTCCCCGCCATAGCGGAATTTGGGGTTGGTATAAACGTCTCCGATGGCGCACGCGTGGTCAATGAATTCCCAAACGCAGCCGCCAAAGAACGAGTCGTGCGTGTAGATCAGATCCCAGTAATCGGCAAGGCATCCGGGGCCGTTGCCCATGGCGTGGGAGTATTCGCAAAGGAACAGGGGCTTGGAGAACAGCTTTCGGTCGAAATATACGTCCTTGATCTCGGCAAGCTCGGGGTACATGCGGCTCTCAATATCAAGATGATCATCCTTGACAAGCTCGCGGATCTCCTCGTCGGTCTTATCCTTGTAAATGGTGCGGATATGATCGGTATTGCGGCGGGATTTGTCCTCCCAGTGCACAAGGCAACCGGGCATACGGCTGTGGTAGTAGTCTGCCATAGCCTCATGGTTGCGGCCAACGCCCATTTCGTTACCAACCGACCACATCAGCACGCAAGCGTGGTTCTTGTCGCGCTCCATCATGCGCTGTGCGCGATCCACGTAGCTCTCGGTCCAGTCGGGGGAGTCGGAAAGCTCGTCCCATCTGCCCACCATGGCCATGCCGTGTGTCTCAAGATCTGCCTCGTCCACCACGTAAAAGCCGTAGCGGTCGCAAAGCGTCAAGAATCTCGGATCGTTGGGGTAGTGGCTGGTGCGCACGGTGTTGATATTGTGCTGCTTCATAATCATCAGATCGCGGATCATGTGATCCATGGGCGTGGTCGAGCCCAGCACGGGATGGCTGTCGTGGCGGTTGACGCCCTTGGCCTTGACCTTCTGCCCGTTGATATACAGCACGCTGTCGGCAATACGCACGTGCTTGAAGCCTACGGGAATATCAATGAATTCGCTGCCTGTGTGCAGGTGCAGGGTGTAGAGATTGGGGATCTCGTCGCACCACAATTCGGGGGTGTCAACAGAGATTTTGATCTCGGCCTCGCCGTCTGCCATCAGGCTGCCCGAGGCCACAGTTGCACCGTCGGGAGCGGATAGGGAATAGGACAGCTGCGCCTTGCCCGAAAGCGTCAGCTCGCAAGAGAGCTCTGCGCTTGCAAAATCGTCAGCTACCTTGGGGTGATTGTAAATATCCACGATATGCACGGGATCGCGCAAAAGCAGATAGACGTCGCGGAAAATGCCCGACCAGCGGAACTTGTCCTGATCCTCGAGGTAGCTTGCCTCGCACCACTTGTAAACCAGCACCTTGAGTGAGTTGACACCCTCGTGCAGATAGGGGGTGATATCGATCTCGCTTGTCATGTGGCTGACCTGGCTGTAGGCGGCAAACTGATTGTTGACAAAGAGGTAGAAGCAGGAGTCCACGCCCTCAAAATTGATGCATACGGTCTTTTGCAGCATGGCGGGGTGCACGTAGAAATCGCGCATATAAACGCCGCAGGGGTTATTTTCGGGGATGTGAGGGGGATCTATCGGGAAGGGATAGGTCACGTTGGTGTAGTTGGGGGTGTCGTAGCCACGGCCAAGCATGGTCTGCCAGGAGCGGGGCACCTCGATCTTGTCGGGCATCTTGTCGGGATATCCTGCAGCGGTAATGTCAGGGAGCTCTTGACAGGTCGAATAAAACAAAAAGTCCCAATCACCGTTCAAGCTGACAAAGTGCTGGCTTTGGGCGCGCAGATCGCGTGCAGCCGCGTCGGCAGAGTGATAGGGAATAAAATAAGCACGGGGAGAGAGGGTCCCCTTGTGCAGAACGTCGTAGGAAAGATGGTAGGTCAGATCCATAAAATTTGCCTTCCTTTCGGTGTTGTTGTCCTTTGTATTATATCATGTTTCAATCCTTCGGTCAAGGGGGATTTTCTGCTTATATTGGGCATAATTCTCGGCTTTTATAAAGTGCCAGTAACAGGGGAAAGGCCCTTGCTATACTTGATTTCAACGCCTATTGATCATTTTTATTTTTTGCTTTTTTTATTGCATTTTTGATTTTTTTTGCCAATTCAAAATCGCAAAAGAGAAAGAGCAATACTCCAACAACCATGGCAATTATGAAAATTTCCAACCAAAACAGGCCGCCGACGTTTCCATTATTTTCAAGGAATGCAAGAAGCAAAAGCAATGGATAAAAAAGTATTGAAATCCCCAGCCATTTTAGTAAATTCAGAAATGATTTCATATTGTCATTCCTCCGTTCATTTAGGGAGCACAGGGGGCGGTTCTCTGTGCAGTTTGATTTTGCTTAAAAATTGTTGCTTCGCGCATCACGCCCAGTTACGTTTGGGCTTTGTGATGCGCCGTTTTGTCACTCTGCACAGGGACGGTTTTCACGTTAAACGTCCCCTGTTACGCGCTAATCCAAATGCTTCCGTATTCTTCTTAATCGTATCTCTAAAGAACGCCTCTCGAACATCTTGGGACATATTGATTATTTCTTCCCATTGGCTGTGGCTTTCATTAAAGAAATACGGGTAATGACTCGATTCGGCAACAAGAAGATCATAATATTTTCGCGCACTCTCCATATCGCCCATATAACACGCAGTATACATTTGCAGTTCCGTAACAAATTGTGGTTGGGTCATAAAGTATTTCGGGAATGGATGAAAATCCTCTTGATTTATAAACTGCCACAACTTTTCGGGAGAATTGATGGATTCGTAAAAAGGAAAGATCGTAGTATCCAGACATTCTTTTACCTTTTCGCACCATGGAGCGAAAGCTTCATCGCCCTCCCACAAACTATACGCCGAAGCTCCGTGCAGATGATCGTACAATCTGTTTCCATAGCCAATTGACACGTAATCTTTGGGGAGATACAAAGGCCAGATGTAATATGTCGGGTAAACAATAATGCTGGGGCGTTCGAATAAGAAGCAGAACGCAATGTCATTCTCGATTTTATAAAACTGAGAAGTCCCTCTTTTTTTGTAGCCACGTTCTTTGAAAAACGGCCAAAATGACGGAACGATTTTTCTTTTATCCATAGTATTCCTCATCTTATCTCTCTAACTATTGCGGATGGATCAAGTGCATTTTTCATTATTCACGAGCACAGGGGACGGTTCTCTGTGCAGTTTGATTTTGCTTAAAAATTGTTGCTTCGCGCATCACAGGGGACAGTTCTCGGCAACACCGCAGGTGTCACGGAGAACCGTCCCCTGTAACACTTGCTTTGCGCGAATCGTTTGCTAAATTGGTGTTTTGTTCTTGGTTTGTCGGCTGAAACTAAAAGAGAGCGTGTGGTTTTGGGTTACCGAGTGTTACCGGGGACGGTTCTCTGTGATGCGCAGCGTTACTGAGAACTGTCCACTGTGACACGCGCGCGAATGCGCAGGGAACAGATCGGCTTGTCCCCCCCGCAAAGCGGCGGGAGAGGGAATGGATGTAACAGAGATCCGTCCCCTGTTACACAATTTTGACGCTATGCAGGGTATGCTTTTACATTAGACTTTTTATTCATGACAGATTATTGAACAAAATAGTCGTGGATCTCTTCGAACGAGTCACCGTAGCACAGTATACAACTACCATCCTTAAATCCAACAAAATGAATACCAACATAAAGATCTGCTGAATTCATATGGCGTTCTACCGCTTGGTAGACTTTATACGCCCCGGGAACACCCCATTTGGGCGCTTCTCCAAGTGTATAGGCATAGATGCGATTCTGTTCAGGGGATATAATGATATACGTGTTTGAAAACTCGTCAGTTTCATCGTCTGCGAAATAGTTGGTAGCATAAAATTGGTACCCATCTGCCTCCATGGTAGCCTTTACGGCCTTAATATCCACACTCTTGATATCCTTGCGTATCTCATAGGTGTTTTCCAAGGGAATCTCCAAGCCTTCAACGGCTTTGATATCAAGCATCTCCAACAAATCCGCGTGGGCATTCCCAACTGTTATGATTGTACAATTTGATATGCGGAGACGCATTGTGTCGAATTTGCTGTCATGGCGAAAGACGCCTGCCATTACGCTCCCTGAAGTCCATTCTTTTGAAAACTCTTGCTTTGCTTGTTCGGCATCGGGGAATTCAGTGAGTACCAGTGCTTTAGTATGTGACTCTTCTCTATCGATATACTGATAATATGTGCTACCGTCCTTCTCATCCTGATGAGTTCCTGCCAAAATCCACCCGGCTTGCTCTAAGACCGCGCAAATAATCGTGGCATCTACCCCTTCCACCTCTTGATTAAAATAACACGGATAAATAGTCGCAGTGTCCGAATTTTTTTGATGGCAACTACATAAGCCAACCACGAGCAGCAGGGTTAGTAGCAAGACCACAGTAATTTTGAAACAATCATGCCATTGGAACATATGAACATCCTCCTCTCGATTCTACAATATCCAATCAATCAACAGCAGTGGAGAAAGCCATTCTTAAATATAATTATAATAATTGTAACAGGGGACGGTTCTTTGTGATACGAAGTATTACCAAGAACTGTCCCCTGTGACACGCATCCTTTTACACGTTTCTCACGATCCCAAAGCTCACGCCCGTCAAGCGGCTGATCTGCCGAATTGACAAGCCCTCTTGCTTGAGAATCTTCAAATACTTGTTGCGCGGTTTTTTTGCCCCTTCACCTATATAGACGCTTTTTTCAAAAAAGTTTCGCTTTTTGCAAAAAAGTTGAAAAATTTTGCGCAAGGGCAATGCGATCGTAATACGCATTCATTTTCTTTGCGCGTTCAAGCAGTTCGGCAAGGATGCCGTCCTTTTGCTCGTCGGGGGCTTCATAGGATTGGTGGTGTGCTTCCAGCACCAGCTCGCCTGTGTATCCCACCTCGTGCAAGATCTCAAGGAATTCCTTCCAGTCGATGTTGCCGTAGCCGGGGATGAGGTGCTCGTCGCCGTAGCCGGGGCCGTGTGTGTCTTGAATATGGAGGGAAAGGGGCATGACGTCCAGCTCGCGCAGGATGGGAGGATCAATGCCGTAGAAGTGGGCGTGACCCGTGTCGTAGCACCAACCGAAGCGGGGAGAGTTCACCTCTTTTACCAGCCGCACGATATTTCTCGGGTGTACGCTTGCCTGCCATAGAATATTCTCGGAAAGCAGGGTCAGGTCGTATTTTTCCGCATAGGGCAGCAGCTTTTTTGTTGCCTCTACGTTGACGCGGATAAATTCCTCCACGTCCACAATGATGCGCCCGTCGATCTCGTGAATGGGGTGCACCACGATGAATTTTGCGCCCAAGAGGGCTGCGGCTTCCAGTGCGCGGTATTGCTGCACGTCCTCGGAGGCTGCGTTAAAGGGTGCGTGTGCGTGGGTAAAGCGCACGCCAAGCGCGTCCGCGCGCTCTCTGAGCGCTATGACGCGCTCGCGCCAGTTGTCCACCGCCAAAAGGCGGTCGCCGCCGATAAAGTAGTCAAAGCCTGCATCCAGCGCGGTAAAGCCCACGCCCGCAAGTCTTTCCAGTACCTCCTCAGCCTGATAGGAGGGAGGGAATACGCCGGTGGTGGTGACGATATCCATAAGTTCTCCTTTTTCTTGTTCTTGAGTGAAAAAAGCGTGCCGACCACAAGGATCGGCACGCAAGGTCATGACTGATTACTCGTAGAAGTCGTAGCCGTACTGCTCGTAGATCTTCTTGAGGTTCTTTAAGGTATTCTTTTCGCTCGTGGTAATATCTCTGGTGATGGATGCGCTGCCGCTGTTGAGTGCGTTCTGAATGACGGTTGCGCAGGGCAGGTTCAGGCTGTAGAAGTGGGTGTAGCCAAAGTCGAATACCTTGTGACGAATGATGACGTCAACCATTGCAGCGGACTCGGGGTCACGTGCGGTCTTGGACTTAGCAACCTTTTCATACAGGGTCTCGGTAACCATGTAGTAGGAAGAGGAAGCAAGAACCTCCATCATGTAGCCGGTAATTGCCAGCTGCTCCTCGGAAAGGCTCTTGGGTACGCAAGCGACGGAAGCTGCACCGTTGACAAAGCTCAGGTACTCTTCCTGCTTTTCATCATACTTGGGCTGAGGCAGGATACCGAATTCGTCCTGCATATCACGCATGTCGGTCGCACCGGAGAGGTAGCCTGCAAAGAACAGTGCTCTGCCTGCCTTGAAGATCTCTGCGGGCTGCTTGTACATTTCATTGTTTGCGTTGTATTCGGCAAGGGTGACGTGTAGTGCCTTCTGGGTGACGATCAGCTCGTAGATCTTTTCGTAAATGGTCTGCAGTCTGTCAGCGTTTGCTTCGTAAACGGGCAGATGATCATCGTCAAAGGTGAACATAGTAGCACCGGAGCCGAAGAAGAAGTTATAGTCGCAGTCAAGCGACCAGCCTACAAGGCCGTAGAAGTCGTCGCTGTAGAGCATCTTACCGTCACCGTTGAGGTCATTGTTCTGATCCTTGGTCAGGGTAATCATGTCGTCCAGCGTCCAGGTACCCTCTCTTGCATCGTCGTAGGGGTAATCCCAGCTGCGCTCGTCAAACAGGTTTTTGTTGAAAACAATGGCTGCGGAAACCAGCATGGTACTGGGCAGCAGGTCGCCGCACACAACGTACATGTTGTCGCCGAACATAAAGCCGTTCTTGCAGTCCTGGTCCCACCAGGGGTTATCAAAGTTGACGTATTCCAGGTCAGTCAGGTTATAAAGGTTGCCCTGCATACCAAGGTTGGTTGCAGCGTCTACCATGTGCTGATAAACCAGATCGTAGTCACCCGTGCCTGCGGTAACGTCGGTTTTAACCTTTTGGCTAAGAGCATTGTAGTCACCGTCCAGAATGCCGGAAATTTCAATGCCATAGTAGTTGTTGATCATGTCGTTTCTGCGGTAGACAGCGTCCTCAAGCGGGTCAGAGGAATTTTCCTCGGGACCGATATCGGGGTCTCTCATACTCAAAATGTTGAAGGTCTCACCCTTGAGGTTTTCGTTGAATTCCAATTCGGGGTTGACCCAATTGGATGCTTCCTCGACCTTGGAAGACTCCTCGCCCTCTTCCTGCTGATTTACGCAGCCGGCAAACATACCGATTAACATAATGCCGCAAAGAAGAAGAACTAAAATTCTCTTGTTCATGTTTTTTTCTCCGTAAAATGTGTATTTGAACACAGAATAATTCTATCACAAAATTCCAATGCGGTCAAGTAGAAAATACGTGCGCAAATTTGTGCACAATGCCATAAGGGAAAACGGTTTACAAAGCGTGCGATCCATGCTATAATATTATGGTAAAAAAGCAAGGAGAAGGCTATGAGATTGGATAAAATGATCTCCTCCACGGGTGTTGCGTCGCGCTCGCAGATTTCGTCTGCGGTCAGGAGCGGCAGAGTCACGGTGGACGGCGTGGTGGCGCGCAAGGCGGATATGCAGGTTGATCCCGACGCTGTGCGCGTTGTGTACTGCGGCACGCCGGTTTGCTATCGCAAGTTTACCTATATCATGCTCAACAAGCCCGAGGGCTACGTCAGCGCAACCGAGGACGGAAAATCTCCCACCGTGATCGAGCTGCTCCCCGAGGAGCTGCAAAAGATCGGCCTTTTCCCCTGCGGTCGCCTTGATAAGAATACATTGGGGCTGATGCTGCTGACCAACGACGGCGACACCTCACATAGGCTGCTTTCCCCCAAGAGCCACGTGGCAAAAACTTATGCCTTTCGCGTCAAATTCCCGCTGCCCGAGGCAGATGTTGCCGCACTTGAGAGCGGCGTGGACATCGGCGGTTACGTCACCGCGCCCTGCACGGTCGTGCTTGACGGTGAGAGGGAAGGCAAGATCACGCTGACCGAGGGCAAATACCATCAGATCAAGCTGATGATGGAGGCGGTGCACAACCAGATCACGTACCTGGAGCGCGTCAGCTTTGGCCCTTTGACGCTTGACCCCGCGCTTGACCGCGGTCAATGGAGATATCTTGACGACCGTGAGATCGCATTACTGCAAAAGAAATAAGGAGGATCGAAGATGCAATATCCGATTACTTACTGGTGCGGAATCACAAAAGAGTTTATCTATCGCAAGGACGGCAGCTTTGCCACCGAGGAGATTGACAGAGTCAAGGATGCGGGCTTTACCCTCATGCTTGCCGAATTTGACCCCGAGACCAACCTTTTGGTACTGGATGCCGCATACGAGCGCGGCATGAAGGTCATGGTATCGGACGGAGATATCTACCGTGCCATGAGCATCCCCGAAAAAAGACGCGAGTATCTGGCAGGCGTGGTAGAGAAGTACGGGGCTCACCCCGCGCTGTTCGGCTATCACATTGTGGACGAGCCGAATGCATCCGCATTCGACGCACTGGCAGAGATCCGCGAGATGCTTGCAGAGTTTGATCCCGCGCACGAGGCATATATCAATCTGTTCCCCAACTACGCCTCTCCCCAGCAGCTGGGCAATCCCACCTATGAGGATCATCTGGCGGAATATACCGCTAAGGTCAAGCCGAGCATCATCAGCTACGACCACTATCATTTCCTCAAGGGGGCGCAGAAGCAGAAAAAGGTCTTTGCCGACGCGCGTGAGCAGCAGATCTACGACTCCACCTTTGGCGGTGCATCCGAATACGAGAACGTGGACAGAGCAGGATTTTTTACCAATATTGAGCAGATCAGAAACGAGTCGCTCAAAACGGGCATTCCGTTCATGGTCATTATCCTGGTAGTCGAGCACGGCCCTTACCGCAATCTGACCGACGGTGAGATTCGCTGGGAGGTCTGGCAGTCGCTGGCGTACGGCTCTGCGCGCCTTTCCTACTTTACCTATTGGACGCCCGGCATGGCCAATACCGAGGATGATGAGTTCTGGCATTGGAAGAACGGCATGATTTCGCGAGCAGGCGAGACGCTGCCGCACTATTACATGATCGCGGACATCAACCGCGAGCTGCAGGCGGTGGGCGCAATATTAAACGAGCAGCAGTCGCTGGGCGTGTATCACTTGGGCGAGATGCCGAATGAAAGATACGTGCAGTATCTGAGCGGCGCAGCAGGACCTGTGGACAGCGTACAAGGTGACAAGCTGACCGTGGGCGTGTTCACGGACGGCTACGTGCTGTTTGCCAACCGTGATTACGAAAACGAAAACGATTTTTCCTTCCGCGCAGACGGAACGGTCGCTGTATTTGATTCCGAGAACGGCGAGTTCATCGCGCTGGAAAGCGAGGATGGCATTTACCGCATGACGCTTGGCGAGGGCGACGCGGTTCTTGTGAAAATTGAAAAGTAAAATACCCAAGATAAAGGAAATACCCAAATGGACATTATTGCTACACTGAGCAAGGAGCTCAACATTGAAACACAAAGACTGATCGATACCATCGCCCTGATGGACGAGGGCAACACCATTCCGTTTATTGCCCGTTACCGTAAAGAGGTGACAGGAAGCCTGGACGATACCACGCTGCGCGCCTTGGAGGACAGACTGACCTATCTGCGCAACATTGAAAAGAGAAAGCAGGAGGTCAAGGATCTGATCGCGGCGCAGGACAAGCTGACGCCCGAGATCGAGAAGGCGATCGAGAACGCCAAGACCATCACCGAGGTGGACGATATTTACCGCCCCTTCCGCCCGCACCGCAAAACGCGCGCAAGCGTGGCAAGAGAAAAGGGACTTGAGCCGTTGGCCGAGGCTATCATGGCGCAGAAGGATTCTTACGATCCTGCGCTTGAGGTGTATGCCGAGAGCTTTATTTCCGAGGAAAAGGGCGTGGCGAGTGCCGATGAGGCACTGGCGGGCGCGTGCGATATCATTGCCGAGGACGTCTCTGACAATGCCGAGTACAGAAAGGCGCTGCGCCGTCAGACCTTTGACTTTGGTGAGCTTTTCTGCAAAAAGGCCAAGGAAGAGGACAGCGTTTACGCGCAGTACTACGAGTACAACGAGCCGCTCAAAAAGATCCCCGCACACCGCATTCTGGCCATCAACCGCGGCGAGAAGGAGGAATACCTCAAGGTCACGCTGACCGTGGGTGCGGATATCGTGCTCAATTATCTGTTCCACTGCGTGGTCACCAACCCCGAAAGCCCTGCAAACAAGTATCTCTCCGCAGCAGTGATCGATTCCTACGAGCGTCTGATCGCTCCCTCGATCGAGCGTGAGATCCGAAACGACATGTTTGATCAGGCCTGTGAGGGCGCGATTAAGCTGTTTGCGGATAACCTTTCACATCTGCTCATGCAAGCCCCTCTGAAGGGCAAGACCGTGCTTGGCTTTGACCCCGGCTACGTCAACGGCTGCAAGACCGCCGTGGTGGACAAGACGGGCAAGGTGCTGGATACCGCCGTGGTATACCCCACCACCAAGTCGCAGCACCGCATTGAGGAGGCAAAGCGCATCATCAAGTATATGATCAAAAAGTATCACGTGGACGTGGTGGCCATCGGCAACGGCACGGCCTCCAAGGAAAGTGAGATCTTCATTGCGGGAATCTTGCGCGAGATGCCCGAGTCGGGTTGTAAGTATATCATCATCAACGAGGCGGGCGCATCGATCTATTCCGCGTCCAAGCTGGCAGCTGAGGAGTTCCCGGATTTCGACGTCATGCAGCGCTCCGCGGTTTCGATCGCAAGAAGACTGCAGGACCCGCTGGCGGAGCTTGTCAAGATCGACCCCAAGGGCATTGGCGTTGGCCAGTATCAGCACGACATGAAGCAGGCAAGGCTTGACCAGGCACTGGGAGGCGTGGTCGAGGACTGTGTCAACGCAGTCGGTGTGGACGTCAACACCGCATCCTATTCGCTCCTGTCCTATATTTCGGGTATCAATATCACGGCGGCCAAGAACATTGTCAAGTACCGCGAGGAGAACGGCGAGTTCAAGTCGCGCGCGGCCATTCTCAAGGTGCCGCGCATCGGTGCCAAGGCATACGAGCAGTGCGCAGGATTCTTGCGCGTGCCCGAGAGCCAGGAAATTCTGGACAATACCGGCGTGCATCCCGAGTCCTACGCGGCTGCAAAGATGCTGCTGGACATGTTCGGATATACCGAGCAGGACGTGCGCGACAATCACCTGGGCGGACTGAGTGCAACCGTTAATAAGCGCGGCAAAGCAAAAGTGGCGGCAGAGCTTGGCATCGGCGAGCCTACCTTGGACGACATGATCCGCGAGCTGGAAAAGCCCGGCCGTGACGTGCGTGATTCCACACCCGCCCCCGAGCTGCGCGAGGACGTCATGAGCATGGAGGACTTAAAGCCCGATATGATCCTGACCGGTACCGTGCGTAACGTTATCGACTTCGGTGCGTTTGTGGACATCGGTGTTCACCAGGACGGACTTGTGCATATTTCGCAGATGTCGGACAAGTACGTCAAGCATCCCTCGCAGGTGGTCAGCCTTGGCGACGTGGTCAAGGTGCGCGTGCTTTCGGTGGATCTCAAGAAAAAGCGCATTTCCTTGTCCATGCTGCTCAAGTAATTTTAATATATTAAAAATACAGCGAGGAAAATCGCATCCGAAATTTTGATGAATGCAAAAGCGTTGTGCAAAATGCACAATGATGCGGACAAAATTTTGGAGAAATAGGCTCTTCCCATTTTGCCTTTTTTTTGGTACAATATAATACAGATTAGAATGTTCACAGTGTCGGCAGTATGCGGCAATGGACATGAATAACGAAAAATAATTAAATGAAAAAATATTCGCAGGAGGAATTATTCCATGGCAAGTTTGTCCCTTCGTCACATTTACAAGAAGTACCCCGGCGGCGTAACCGCAGTATCCGACTTTAACCTTGAGGTTAAGGATAAGGAATTTCTGGTTCTGGTCGGCCCTTCCGGTTGCGGTAAGACCACCACTCTGCGTATGATCGCAGGCCTTGAAGAGATCTCCGAGGGCGAGCTGTTTATCGGCGACCAGCTGGTAAATGACGTAGCACCTAAGGACAGAAAGATCGCCATGGTGTTCCAGAACTACGCTCTGTATCCTCATATGTCCGTGTTTGAGAACATGGCATTCGGTCTGAAGCTCAACAAGACACCTAAGGAAGAAATCAAGAGAAGAGTAGAAGAGGCTGCAAGAATTCTGGATATCACCCACCTGCTTGACAGAAAGCCCAAGGCTCTGTCCGGTGGTCAGAAGCAGAGAGTTGCGCTGGGTCGTGCAATCGTACGTAACCCCAAGGTCTTCTTGCTTGACGAGCCGCTTTCCAACTTGGACGCAAAGCTCCGTGCTGCCATGAGAACTGAGTTGACCAAGCTGCACAACAGAGTTGGTACCACCTTCGTATACGTAACCCACGACCAGGTCGAGGCTATGACCATGGCAACCAGAATCGTCGTTATGAAGGACGGTCTGATCCAGCAGGTAGATACTCCTCAGAACCTGTACGATTCTCCTTGCAACATCTTCGTTGCAGGCTTTATCGGCACTCCCCAGATGAACTTCATCAACGGTACGCTGGTTAAGAAGGGTGAGGACGTTTACTTCAACTTCGAAGAGCACTCCATCAAGGTCCCCGCAGAGAAGGCTAACAACCCTGCTCTGAAGGATTACATTGGCCAGGAAGTTGTTGCAGGCATTCGTCCTGAGTGCATCAACGACCAGGAATCCGCTATTCTGGTGAACCCCGACAGCACCATTGAGACCTACGTTGACGTAACCGAGCTGATGGGCGCAGAGATCTATCTGTACCTGCAGACCGGTGAGACCCATCTGACCGCACGTGTATCCTCTCGCTCCACCTCCCGTGCAGGCGACACCATCCAGGTTGCATTCGATACTTCCAGAATGCACATCTTCGATAAGGATACCGAGCGTTGCATCGTTCACTAATTTCAAACAAATCAAGCGGCTGCGAAATTCGCAGCCGCTTTTTTTGTGGCGGGAGCAAGCCCTCGACGTCCAGCCTGGCGCAAAGAACTTTTCTGTAGCCCTTGCAAACCCTTTTGGGATATGGTATAATGATATCAACAAATCGGGAGGTGCGCTGTGAAGGAATTGACTGTCATGCTCAAGCCCGCGTCGGGGCTTTGCCAGATGGCGTGCGACTATTGCTTTTATCACGATCTTTTGGAATACGGTGCGCCTGCAAATACGTGGATGAGCCCCAAAACTGCGCGGCAGTTGATCGCGCGCGCAAAGGAAAGTGGGCCGCAGCGCGTGCATTTTGCCTTTCAGGGCGGCGAGCCGCTCTTATGGGGGCAGGAGCATTTTGACGATTTCTTTGCCGACGTCAAAGCCGCGGGACTGGATGCCGCCTATGCCGTGCAGACCAATGGCCTGTGCATTGACGAGGTGTACGCTACCTTGTTTGCCGAGCATGACGTACTGGTGGGCATTTCCTTGGACGGGGATCGCGCCCTGCACGACGTCGCACGCAAAACGCCCGACGGAAAGGGCACGTATGAGCGTGTCATGCGCGGCATCGATCTGCTCAAAAAGCATGGTGTGCGCTACAATGTGCTCACGGTCATCAGCGCAAATACCGCGCGACACCCCGCGCAATTGTATAAGTTCTATAAAAAGATCGGTGCCTCGCATGTGCAGCTGATCCCGTGTCTGCCGCCCTTGGAAAAGGACGCGACCTGCAAATATGCACCCAAGCCCGAGGCGTTGGGGCAATTCTTGGTCGGCTTTTACAGGCTTTGGCGCGAGGATTTCAGAAACGGTCAGCCACCCTTTTCCGTGCGCGAATTTGACCAAGCCCTTGCCACGCTGCAAGGCCGAGGCGGCTATTGCGGAGCACGCGGCTTTTGCACGCCGCAGCTGATCGTGGAGGCCGACGGCTCGACCTATCCCTGTGATTTTTTCGTGCTGCCTGAATACTGTACGGGCAACGTACAGATGCATTCCATCGGGCAAACGCTGCACAGCGAGGGCATGAGACGATTTGCTGACGAGCACCCCGAAGCGCCGGATCTGTGCCGCACCTGCCGCTTTTTGCCTGTGTGCGGAGGCGGCTGCCGACGCATGCGCGACGTAATACTGTCAAAAAACGAGTGCGCCATGATGCGCCTTTATACTTACATGATCGAAAAGGAGAGAAGTGCACGATGAGTTTTCCGAATATTCTTTGGATCTGCGTGGATCAGCAGAGGTGGGATTGCTTGGGCTATGCCGAAAAATATCCCGTCAAGACCCCCAATATCGACCGCCTTGCCAAGGGAGGCGTCAATCTGGCTAACAGCTATTGTCCCATCCCCGTGTGCTGTCCCTCTCGCCAGAGCATGCTGACAGGCAAGCGCGCAGAAAAGCTCGGTGCGCTGTGGAATTACAATCAGAAGATCTATACCGGCATGCTGCCTGCGGACAGCGAATCCTGGGCAAGAGAGCTGCATGACCGTTTGGGCTATCACACCGGCTGGGTCGGCCCTTGGGAGGGCGGCTACAATGCAACGCCGCAATCGATGGGCTATGACGTGTACGTACCGCGCTCTGAGATCGTGCGTCCCATGGCCGAGAAATATCCGCAGTGCGTGCCCACCAATGGTTTTTGGGGGCAGGTGTACGACATGGACAAGGAGTATGCGCCCACGCATCAGACTGCAGGGCATATCATCTCGCTCATGGATGCATGGCAGGACGAGCACCCCTGGCTTTTGCAAATGGAATTTTCCGAGCCGCATCTGCCTTGCACGCCCGTCAAGGAATTTGCGGACATGTACGATCCCACGGAGATTCCCATGTGGGGCGGCTTTGAGGATACATATGAAAATAAACCCTATATCCAGCGTCAGCAGCGCATCAACTGGAACACCGAGGACAAGGATTGGGCGTTCTTTGCACCGGTGGTGGCAAGGTATTATGCCTGGATCTCGCAGATTGACGATGCGATCGGCCGCGTGATCGATCATTTGGAAGCGCAGGGAAGGCTGGACGATACCGTGATTATTTATACCTCGGATCACGGCGACTATTGCGGCGACCGCCGACAGATGGACAAGCATTATTCCATGTACGAGGAGATCACGCATATCCCGCATCTGTGGCATTGCCCCGCAAGATTTGCGCTGGGGCTGACAAGCCACGCCCTGAATACAAACGCCTTGGACATCCCCGCCACCATCATGGATCTCGTGGGCTTGACTGCGGACGGTATGGTGGGCAAGAGCCTTTTGCCCGTGCTGACGGGGCAGTGTGATGCGCACCGCGATGCGGTCATGGTGACATACAACGGTCAGCAATTCGGCCTGTATTCGCAGAGAATGCTGCGCATGGGAGATATCAAATATTCCTGGAATCTGACCGATACCGATGAGCTTTACGATCTTGCAAGTGATCCGTACGAGCTCAAAAACTTGATCGATGACCCTGCTTATGCAGAAGTTTTACGCACCATGCGTCACCGCTTGCTTGCCGAGCTGCAGGCAGAGGACGATTGCATGCTCAACGGCTGGACCATACAGCAGCTGCGAGACGGGAGAAAGCTTTGATGAACGGTTACCAAGCAGGATCCGGGCAAGCCGTATTTGCCGAGGACGTATATCTGTACGATCTCAATAAGCCCGCAAGCGCACCGCTTGCCTTTCGCTGCGCCCGAGGCGGGGAAGAGAAGCCTGTGTTGCTTGAGGCTTTGGGGATCTCGGCACGCCAATGGGTGCAATACGAGCAAAAGCTGTACGATATGCCACTTTGCACCCATCAATCGGGAGGAGCTGTGGTGCTGCCCGTGTTTGGCAGCATTGGCAGATTGGCAATCGTGGTCAAACCGATCTTTTCCGTCGCCACCTTTGCGAACTTGGTGCAAAGCGCATGGCTTGGCGCGGTCTATGCGATCGATGACTTTGCAGATGTGCCTGTTCGCATACCCGATCGGGAAAGCGAAGCCGCAGAGCATTTTGCTTCGACCGTGGCAAGACTTCGCTTGCTGGTCGATTGGTGCTGTGAAGCAAAGGACGCAGGGCAGATTGAGGATTGTATCTCTCTTGCCTGTGAGCTTTGGGGCGTTGATCTGATGCCCTTGCACACGGTCGAGCTTGCACCCTTGCAGGGACAGGTGTCATTACCCGGAATGAGCTATTCCGGGCAGGCATTGGCAGTGAGTCTGATGACGCTGCTGTCGGTTATGCGAAACGACGCGCATGCGCGCAGCGGTTGGCTTTACGTATCAAAAGCCGAGCAACTGCCGGCTCTGCAAGCCGCCTTCCGCATGGCATCGGATTGCCAAATTGCGGCTCTTGAGCGTTTGAAAGAATTACTGGAGAATACCAACGTGATCTATGGAGTACGGGAGGAAAGCTCGGGCATCAAGCCCTTGCGCCAATATGCGTATCTGCATAAAAAGATCACCGATCCGCAGCATCCTTACTGCGCACGTTGCGGATGTCTGGATAAGCGTTGTGCTACGTGCATGGCAGTGCAATGGGCTGTGATGCCTTACGTGTGTGATGCGGCTTTGCTTGGCATCAAAAACTACTTTTCCTGGAGTGAATAAAAAAGGACTGAGTCAACTGACTCAGTCCTTAAATTTTTGAAGCCTTATTCTGCAGCCTCGGTGGTCTCTTCCTCGGTGTCGGTTACCTCTTCGCCGCCGATGCCGGAGTCTACGATGTTGTCAACGTATTCCTTGACAGGACCCTCTGCGGGAGCAGTGATCACGCTCTGCAGCTTGGACCAGAAAATGTACTCGCCCAATTCAACGGAATTCTTCTCGGTGGACATAGCGGACATATCGATTGCGGTCAGGTAGTTGCACTTGTAGAATGCCATATCGCCAATTGCGTTTACGGTTGCGGGGAAGGTCAGAGTAGTCAGACCCTGGCAGCCGAAGAATGCAGCCGAGCCGATGGTGGTCAGCTTAGCGGGCAGCTCGATCGCGGTCAGACCGGAGCAGCTGTAGAATGCAAAATCACCGATGGTGAGCAGCTCTGCGGGCATATCAACAGAGGTCAGCTTATCGCAGCCGTGGAACGCACCCTCGCCAATCGAAGTAACGGCATCGGGCAGCTTGATCTCGGTCAGGCCAATGCAGCCGGCGAATGCCCAGTTGCCGATGGTCTCAACCGTAGCGGGGATCTCAACCGAGGTCATAGCAGTGCAATAGTAGAATGCGTTATCTGCGATGCCCACGATGGTTCTGATGTTATCCTCATCGTTCGCGTCTTCGTCTTCGACAGAAGAAACGGTGACCTTTTCGGGGATGACGACAGCGTGAGGCTCAGCCTTGCCGACGTAGCCGGTGATCACAGCGGTGTTACCGCCTGCCTCTTCAAAGGTGAAGATACCGGTATCGGATACCTGAGTATTATTGGGAGCAACGTAATCGTTGATGGAGGTCAGATCGCCCTTGGAAGCCTCACAAGCAACCAGTGCTGCGAACATAGCAAGAACCATTACCACGGCAAGAATCTTTTTCATATGGAACTCCTTTTGAACATAAGTATTCATGATTAAATAAATTATACAACAGTTTGCCGAAAATGTCAATAGATTTCAAGGCTGAGATTGTAAATATTTTGTTTTTGTTGCAGTAAATTTTCACGAATACTTTGTTGTTCCGGCGATAGCACAACAGCCTTGAAAAAAAGGGTGCCGCCCGATGCGACACCCCGAGAGTTGTTTCCCTTACTGTGTACCATTATAGTATTATTCATCAAAAATGCTTCCGGGAACAGAATAAAAATACTGTATTGAAATTTTGGTTACATATTCCAAGTCTATCAATCGTTTCAAAATGGTATAGTCCGAATAAAATACATCTAATGTATCAGATAATGTGCTTGCTGAATGGGTATATGCAAAATGCAGCGCGGGGAGAACTCCCCATGCGGTAAAATGTCCTTCGGAAAATTCGTGACTATATTCATTGAAGAATGCGGTATTTAGCGTTATCATATCGGTATTTGAACAAGCTTTATACCAATCTTCATCAGTTGCAAGATCATAATTACAATCGACAGTAACGATGATTGCAGCGTCTATCCACCTCTCATCATGATACTCGCCGGATTCTTTTAATTGGTAATGCAAATCTTGACGTTCAATATAGAACTGTATTTTTTCCATACCGTTTGTATCTTTTTGCATCTTTGCAAAAAATTCATTCAATGCCGCATAATATGTCTCGTTCTCTTGATCAGAATTACCGGTACTGTCAGTTGTGTTCGGAAACGTTTCCGGGCCTGACTCTTTTTCGGTATTTGCCTCGCTCTCTTGATCAGAATGATTGATATCATCATTTATATTCGGAGACATTTCCGGGTCTGACTCTTTTTCGGTATTTGTATCGCTCGGAATTGAACACCCCAAAAAACACATAAGCAATAAAGCACCGAGCAAAACAAATGAGATAATTTTATTCATATTAGTACACCTCTTTCAAAAGTACTACAAAACCAAAAAAGCACATAGACAGTCTGCAAAGCAGTTAGCCCAGCAACACAAGCAGCAGGTCAATGCCGTACAAAATGACCAGATGCGCGGGGTAGAAAATATAGAAAAAGTATTTGAGCTTGTATTTGCCGGGCTTGCCGTTGTAAAGCGCGAGCGGAAGGAGGGCAAGCAGGGACCAGACGCGAGGCGTCATCGAGCCTTCCAGATTGCAGGCAAGCATACAGGTGCCCGCTGCCGCACCGAAGAATTTGCCAAGTCGCGTACTGCCGCCCAGATAGACCAGCACGGGGAAGAGGATGCCGCTCAGACCGTAGTCTACCTTGACAAAGCAGGTCAGCGCGATCACGCCCGCAAGTGCGGTGGCAAGGCAGAGTGCGCAGACCGTGATGCTTGCGCCCTTGACAGGGGCTTTTTTGAAAATTTTTTCTATTGCCTTGGAAACGGGATCTTTCTCGCCCTTGCAGGCAAGCAGCAGCGCGTCCAGGAAAAAGAGCAGCATGATCGAGAGCGAAAAGGTGATCAGAATGCCGAGATACAGCTCGTCGGACACGAAAAGGTAGACCACCTGGCAGACCGCACCCAACCCGAAGATGCGCAGAAAGTATTTGAGACGGTTGCGCGTATGGCGAAAGCCCTCGGCAATGCAAAGCGCGTAAAGAGGGAGCGCGATCCTGCCGATGATGCGCAGCCACGATGTAGCGGGGAAGAGAATCATGCCCGCGTGGTCGGCAAGCATGCTGATCGCCGCGATGATCTTGATCCAAAAAATTGACATATTGCACCCCCTGACAGATTGTTGCAATCATTATAGCACAAGTGTCGGATTTTGGCAAGTGAAAATCGCGAGGGATTGACGCGGGGACTTGACAAGTGCAGGCATTTTGTGGTAAAATTCAACCAAGAAAACGCAGGAGCAGAGCATAGAAAATATGAGATTCAAGGAACTTTTGGACAGTAAGGAAAATCCGCACTCCGGTGCGCCGGTCATTGCCTTTTTGGGGGATAGCGTGACGCACGGTGCTTTTGAGTGTATCAAGGGCGGCAGCGGATGTATTTTTGATTTTGCGGCGGTATATCACAATCGTCTGAGACTGATGATCGCGCAGAAATACGATTGGATCCCGGTCAGTATTATCAATGCGGGTGTTTCGGGTGATTCGGCCGCAGGGGGGCTTGAAAGACTGGAGCGCGACGTCATCTCGCACCGCCCCGACCTTTGCGTGGTGTGCTACGGCCTCAACGACGTCAACGGTGAGCTGAAGGCTTATACCGATGCGTTGCGCGAGATCTTCCAAAGACTCAAGGATGCAGGCGTCGAGACGCTGTTTATGACGCCGAACATGCTCAACACGCGCGTGACAGATCGTGTCATTGATGATTTTACAGTTTACGCAGAGGTGACCGCAGGCATGCAGAACGGCGGCAAGATGGACGAGTTCATGCAGGCGGCACGCGACGTGGCGTTTGAGAGCGGCGTGACGGTCGCAGACGGATACGCCATGTGGAAGCAGATGCAGGCAAACGGCATGGATACCACAGAGCTGTTGGCCAACGGCATCAATCACCCCTGCCGTGAGATGCACGGCATGTTTGCCGAGCTGCTTTACGAGACCATCTTCGGCGCGATCTCTACCATGCCCGAGCCCGAGAGTGAGCCCGTGGCCGAGCCCGAAGAGGGCGAGGAGCTGACGCCTCTGGAGTTTGAGCCGGACCAAGAGGACTAACGTAGGGCGGGGGCTTGCTCCCGCAGAAAAAAGGTCAGCCCCATCGGGCTGACAAATAAGCGGAAAAATAGCAGGAATTTGTTCGATTTAGAGCAGGTTCCTGCTTTTTTCAGATATAACAGAAAAGCATTTCGGTTTCCGTTGCCACATCAGCGTCAGAAACCCATTCTATTCGCACTCTCCCCCCTGCGCTTGGCCGGGGCAGCGCTGTACCTTCCCCCCTCCC
>JAZNZB010000051.1:0-13590 GCA_045594705.1 Eubacteriales bacterium | reverse complement strand
GGAGAAAAGAGAGAGTCATGCGAAAAGATATTTCGCAAAGCTCTCTCTTTTTGCTATATGAGTGATATTCCGGCTGCGTCGGAGTGATATTATCGCTCCTGCGATAGTGATATTGAAGCCTTGCGGCTTCAGTGATATTCTATTCGCCTCCAAAACTTGCGAAGCAAATACCACTCGCCCAAGGCGAATATCACTGCCAAAGGCAATATCACTCGCCCAAGGCGAATAGAACTGGGGAGATACTCCACTTGGAGTATCTCCCCATCCTGCCGTTTCTTTTTTAACTTCCCGATCCTACGCCCGGCACGATCACAGTGACAGGTACAGTCGGTGCACTCTCTGAAATCTGATCCGCATTTACATCCTTGGCTCCCCACGTACTACCGTCAGCATACTCCACGTATATGACGTACAACTCAAGCGAATACGCGGTTTGCTGTTTCACCGTAACCGATTCGGTCACACTCTTTTGGGCAGGGATCGGAAAATTTTCGCAAGGCTGCATGAAAATCCGTCCGGTATCTCCGCCAATCGGATTTCCTTGCTTGTTCAGTAGCACTGCAAAAAATTTCACCGCTATGATCTCTTTCTCGGTCTTGTTGGTAATATCCAGCTTTACGTCCAACCAATCCAATTCGCTTTTCTGAACCTCGGCCACCGCAGTGACCCCACAATCTCCTGCAAACCACTCATCGGGGGAATCGTTTTTCTCATCGCATCCCGCAAAGCAAAGCAGCAATACGAGTATCAAAGATAAAAGAATCGCTGATTTTTTCATATCGTCTCCCTTTCTTGATTTATTTTCGGATTTCATGATACCATAAAGCACCCGTTTTGTCAAGTTCAAGGAATTTGCAGAGATATATAAGAAAAGCCGCCGAAAGGCGGCTTTTCTACTATTATTCTGCATTCTGCATTTATTTAACCAAGTGTCTCTTGATCTTCTTGGAGGTGGTCTTTTCAAACTCAGTCTTGCGCAGCTCGATACGGCTGACCTGCTTGAAGCTGGGCAGCTCGCGGTTGATTGCGCGAATGGATGCAAGGATGGTGGCCTTGACGTTTTCGTCCGAGTTATCCTTTTCAAACTTATCGTAGTTGGGGTAAACAACTGCCACAAGTGCGGTGGGCGAATTCTCATCCGGCTTTCTGCCAACCACCACGCACTCCGCAATGGTGTCCAGAGCACCCAGATACTCCTCGATCTCCTCGGGGAATACGTTTTTGCCGTTGTCCAGCACGATGACCGACTTGCATCTGCCCGTGATATAATAGTATCCCTTGTCGTCGCGATAACCTACGTCACCTGTGCGGAACCAGCCGTCCTCGGTAAACACAGCCTCGTTTGCCTCGGGATTTTCATAATAACCCAGCATGACGTTGGCGCCCTTGACCTGAATCTCACCCTCGCGGTATCCCTTGTCGTTTCTGCCATAGCCTGCGGTATCCAAGCGCAGATTGCAGCAAGCAACCGGCTTGCCGATCGAGCCGGGACGGGGCGCAAAGAAGGGGTTAAGCGTGGTCAGAGGCGAGCATTCGGTAATACCGCAGCCCTCGTAGACCGTAATGCCAAAGCTGTCAAAGGTCTTGATCAGCGCGGGATTGAGCTTTGCACCGCCGCAGATGATAACGCGCAAATTACCGCCAAACGCCTTATGCACGTCAGAGAACAGCTTGCGGCGCATATCTACGCCCGTCTTGCGCATGGCGTCGGATGCCTTGATGGCCGAGCGCAGCGTCTTGGCCTTTCCCTTCTTCTCTGCCTCTGCCCAAACCTTCTTTTCCATGGTGTCAAGGAACAGGGGCACCAGCGTCATCACGGTGGGCTTGAAGCGGTTCATATTCTTGACCACGTGGCGCAGCTTATCATTGATGCAGATGGTCATGCCCAAAAGCAGCTCTGCCTGCAGGCACATCAACTCATAGGTATGGTGCACGGGCAGCACACTCAGCGAAACGTCGTCCGGCATGATGTTGATATACTGCATCGCAGCATTCACGGTTGCATAAATGTTCTGCTGGCTGAGCATGACGCACTTGGAGGATCCCGTTGTACCCGAGGTAAACAGCATCTCCGCCAGCTTTGCGCGATCCGCAATGCGGGGCAGGTTCCAGCCCGCGCGTACGCTTGCCGCGCCCATGCGCTGCACCTTTTCATAAGAGGTCACCTTTTGATGGTCACCTCTCTCGGGCACCATGGGAATGTAGTGCTTGAGCGAGGGGTGATTTTCCATCGCACCGTCAAATTTTCCGTTGAACGACTCACCGTATATGACCGCCTCAGCGTCTACCGATGCAATAAATTGCTCGATCTGATCCTGCGCGACCTCCTTATCCATGGGAATGATCACACTGTCCAGCACAAGTACTGCAACGTATGCGGTCAACCACCGAGGACTGTTCTCGCCGATCAGCGCAATTCTCTTTCCCTTCAATCCAAGTGCGTCAAGGCCTGCAGCCATATCCAGGATATTGTCACAAAACGCCTTATAGGACATGTCCTTGACCTTGCCTCCCTCAATGTAGCGCAATGCGGTCTTGTCGCCATGCCCGCGCATGGCAGCGTACAGATCGGATGCATCCCAGATCTGCGGGCAATAGGTACTCGCAGCGGGCGTTGTATTCTTCTTCATTTGATTCATACCTCTTTTTCGAATGATGCTTTGCGAAACTCGCCAAATCATGTTACATTTGTTACGTACATTATACGAATGCGGGAGATTTTTGTCAAGGCAAAGTCAAGTTTGTTCACAATTCCATGCAGATAATGTTACAATTGTCACGATTCGTGATACACTTTTGGCATTTTCATCACAGTATAGCCGAAAAAATTTGCTTTTCTTTTTAGTTTTGTCAGACTTTTGTGAAAACATGAAAGAAAGATGTTTCCATCCTTTTCTCTTACTATTGCAATTGCAACACTTATATGCTATAATAACTATGTATAACCATGCACCAAATCTTTCAAGCTGGAGGTTTTCTATGAGACTGATCAAACTTGCAGCACTGATGCTTTGCTTCATCATGCTGCTTTCCGCGGTTGCTTGCCAACCGGACACCCCCGGTCCCGACACAGAATCCAACCCCGAGCAAACCCCACCTGAGGAATCGACCCCAATGGCAGATCCCGAAATCCCTCCCGAGCAGCCCAAGGATGCACTCGAGGTAAAAAAGGAGGAATTGGAAGCCATGAAAAAGACGATCGGCGCAACGACCGATACGGTTCTGTACGTCAAGGACTTCGGTGCCGTGGGTGACGGCGTCACCGACGACGGTGCTGCTATCTTTGCAGCAGTCACAGCTGCCGCAGAGCAGCATGCAACGCTCAAATTTGAGCAAGAAAAATCCTACTACATAGCATCCGTTCCCGGAAGCCGTCTGACCCCCTTTGCGCTTAACAACGCGCACGACATGACGATTGACGGTTGCAATTCGACCATTCTGATCGCGCCCGACATGCGTTATATCCGCTTCTTTGATTGCGGAAACATCAAAATGACCAACCTGCACTTTGACTACGCTGTACCGGTTTACCTGGTTGGCAAGGTCATCGCCGTAAACGGCAATGACGTTGTTTACAGTGTGGATCAGAATCCTTACGCAGATCATTATGATTTCGCACGCATCAATGGCTTTTCGATCATGTATAACGAGGGCACGCAGCAGCGTCCTCACCAGTTTATCAGCAAATCGGTCAAGACCGGGGATAAGGAGCTCACGTTCACGTATGCCAATCCGCACCATTATAAGGTAGGAGATCTGGTATTCCTTCCCAACCCCGGCGTTGGACATGCCGCAGACCAGGTCATCCACGTAGCAGGGTCGGATCAGCCTATGCTGTTTGAAAACATCGGTGTCCACGCAGCCTCCTCGTTTGTTTGGGCAGTGATGCATAACACCGCACCCGTATTTTTCGAGAACGTGGACCTCGTTCCCGCAGAGAACAACGACAAAGAGATCAAGATGGTCTCCTGGCGCGACGGATACCATTGTAAGGACAACTCCGCTGCGCTGCACTGGAACAACTGCGAGGCAGACGTGCTGTTCGACGACGTTTTCAACATTGCGGCAACGCTTGGCAACGTAGTCGAAGTAGTCAGCAACTCCTCCTTTACGGTCAAAAACCTGGAGAACCCTGCCGCTGCATTCGTATGCAATCCCGGAGATACGATCGATATTTACAATCTCTCTGACGGTACGTACAAGGGCAGCGCGCGCGTTCGCTCAATCATCCCGAACGCAGACGGCTCTTGCACGATCCACTTGTACTACGGTCAGACCATTGATCAGGTCACAACCGGCTGCGTGGTAGCAAACCGTGACACCGGTGCGCCCGGCTCTACCATTACCAACTGCCATTTCCAGGGCACGTTCCGCTTCCTGCGTAATTTGTACGTGGAAAACACCGTATTTGATATGCTGGTCACCTGGATGATGGTAGAGGGCTCCGTGGAAGGCCCTATGCCCGGTAACGTGGACTTTGTGAACTGCACCTTCAATGGCGGCGAGGTACAGATCGACGCCTTTAACCGCAATACCGCAAAGCGCATGAAAAAGATCGGTGAGCATATCGTGGACATCGGCTTCTGGGGCTGCACCTTCAATGGCGGTAGCCGCGTATATACAAAAACCAGTGCAGATTACACCATTTCCGAGTCTTATACCACAGATGATCTCTTCACCATCAAAAACGCTGCCGCAAACATCGATCCTCAATCCATCACGCCTACCAAAAACGATCTCTTGCTTGGCGTGACCTATGACTGGACGCTCTTTACCATGCCCATGACGGGTAACGGTGCAGCCATTGCGCCTCTTGGCAGCCTGGATTCCTCTCTTGCTGCTCTGTTGGACCAAGAGAACGTGGGCGATAATGTGCTGCAGCTGACTGCAAAGCAGGGTGAAAAGCTGTATCTGGACGGTCTGAGTGCCTCCGCCTTCTCTGCTCTGCACGATAAGGACAGCAGCCATCTCATCAAGCTGACCTATTATACCCCCTCTCCCGTCAAAGCAAGTCTTGTGATCGGAGATCAGGTGGTTTCCGAGGATCTCTTCAGTACCACAGGCGAGTTGACCACAGTAACCTTCAGATATGAAGCCAACGGTACCGGAAAGATTTCTTATATCGAGTACCAAGGCGACGGTATAGCTTATCTTGGAGAGTTGACCTTAGCTGCATTCGTAAACGCCAATCCCTCGATCAGCCAGCTTGAGGCAGGACATACCTTTGTATGGGATAGCAAGGTACAGATCAAGGGCGGTGAGGTGCTCCAGGCTTCCGATATTCAGGACGCAGCCATCAAGCAGGCGATCCTGGGGGCTCCCGACCGCTTTGGCGAGACTGTTATGCACCTGAACGGTGATATGGGTCAATTCACAGGTATCACCAAAAAGGCATATTTCGTATCGGGCACGACCTATCACTTAAGCATTGACGCCTACATCGCTTCCCCCGTCTCTGCAGGCACGACCATGTATCTGCTCGCTATGGACAACACCGAGGGCAACCGCGTGCTCAAGGAAGGCATTTTCGCGGGAGAGGGCATGTATCACTTTGAAATGAACTGGCAGGTCGGCACGACCGGTGAATATGAGCTCAGATTTTTCATCAACAATACTCCTGCGCAGTACGCGGACATTTACGTCGGTAATTTCACCATGACCAAGATGCCCGGCATGAATCCCAACACCACCATCGTTCCCGACAGCATGACACAGGCGACAGCCGACCAGCTCAAGGCAGGCTTTACCTACGATTTTGCACAGGGCATATTCTTTGAGACAACCAAGAATACCTACGTCGACTCCTCTTGCCTCAACGAATATACCAAGCAACAGCTCGCACAAGCAGGCTTTGGTGAGTATGCATACTACTTCAACGACAACTTTGACGGTGTTGCGCTTGCCAACCCGCTCATGGGTGCCAACAAGTACACCATTTCCATGAAGGTATACGACTGCAAGGGCAATCTGGACGACAACGCCCGCGGCGCATTCGTGCTGTTGAACATGACGGGCGGCGGCCAGAACAGTGCGGAATGCAACTACACGCTCACACCGGATCCGAGCGTGCCCGGTCTTTATACACTGACCTTTACCGACAACGTGCCCTATGGTACCGATACCCTTCGCTTCTATCAGATCGAGCCCTGTGAATTCTATATCGCAAGCATTACGGTCAAGGTCGGTTAACCGTACAATAACATAAAAGGACGAGAGAAATCTCGTCCTTCTTGTTTTATTCAGACAAAACGTGCACATTTTTTGACAAGATATGCTTTCTCCTTGACTTTTTCCCTCACTCATGCTATACTGTAATCTGTATGAGTATATAAATAATACATACGGAGGAAACAAACATGAACATGAAAAATAAGTGGATCGCCGTACTTCTTGCAATCGGCATGATCTGTGCTGCATTCGTTGGCTGTGACCAGCAGGCAGGCACCGACAACCCCCAAGGCTCGCCTGACAGCACCACCTCAGCAAACGGATCTCAGAATGATGCGCCCGCTACCAAGTACGGAAACTTCACCACCGAAGGTGCTCCCCGTACACTGGAGGAGATCTTCAAGAAGGAGCTCCAGCACACCGAGGACACCTTTGCAACCGGTTCTTCTT
The DNA here is from genome assembly GCA_045594705.1 of Eubacteriales bacterium. Lineage (GTDB taxonomy): Bacteria > Bacillota > Clostridia > Oscillospirales > CAG-272 > SVQP01. The sequence goes on along the minus strand of JAZNZB010000051.1, from coordinate 6,972 downwards.
ACTCGGATGACAAGATTGCAAATATTTACAAAATTGCTGACTACATTGCAAATTACGAGAAATATATTGAAGAATACGACGCACAGGAAGAGTTTGACGAGCTGTACGAGAAAACCGGCTTTACCATGGACTTCGGCTTTGGTTCAGAAATGATCAAGCACTACATTGGTATGTCCGGCGAAACCTACGACTACACCGACGAAATGCCTTCCCTGCTTGCCTTCCCCAAGGTCAGTGCAGCACAGACCACCTGCATCAACGCAGCAATGAAGGCAGCTGAAAACCTGGTCAAGGACGGTCAGACAGTCAGCGCGATCAACCAGTCCACCCCCGCATCCTTCTCCAGCCTGAAGTCTACCGACGGTCCTATCTACTTTGCACTCGGCTCTTATCACGTTATGGTCGATATGTCCAACGTCAAGAGAACCGGCGACAGTCTGACTGCTACCGTAACCTTCCGCATCGTGGATTATTACGACTGGTCTGAAACTGGCACCGAGCCCGAATTTACCAGCTATCTGGATAAGCTGGACGAGGGCTACCGCACCCTGCTTGGCGAAATGGTCGACATGCCTACGCTGGAAACCTTCTGCCAGGCTGATATGGCTCAGCTGCACTACGCAGGCTTTGCTCAGAACTTCTTGGCTCACGGCACCATCGTTTATAACGTATCCTGGACTGCAGGTCAGACCTTTGACCAGGCTACCGTTCAGGTTGTAGAGTAATCACTACATATCTTCACAGATTTCAAAGGACAGGAGAATAATCATGCGAACTCGTTTACTTGCAATGCTTCTCGCGCTCCTTTTGCTTCTCCCCTGCCTGTTTGCATGTGCGGAGACCGGCAACGATAATTCGAACGACAGCTCTGCAAATCAAGAGGACGAATCCGAATACGATCCCTTTGCCGAGCTCGACTACGGCGGAGAGGAATTCTGGATCTACACCAGTGTTAACGCAGCGTCCACAGGTATGGGCAACTCCAACTTCATGATCGAGGGCGAAGGCGAGGAAGCCGACTCCTCCGACATTGTTGCTTCCGCGGTTTACAACAGAAATCTTGAAACCGAGGAATTGCTTGGCATTAACTTGCAATACGAACACTCCGACCTTGTTTATACCGCTGTGGCAGACGACATCAAAAAGTTTGTCAACTCCGGCACGGACGAATTTGATCTGATCATCAACGACCTCTATCCCTTGGCAGGGCTTAGTGTCAACGGCTATTTTGTCAATACGCTGGACGATGACTACAAGTTCGACTTTGATCAGAAGTACTGGTACTCCGACTACATGACCAACGTCAGCTTTATCGAGGGCTATCAGTTCCTTTTGGCAGGCGACTACTTTGCAGACGTGATCCGCAGTGGCCACTGTCTGCTTTACAACAAGGATCTTTATGAAGATAAGTACGGCTCTCCCGACGAGCTTTACGAGATCGTGCTTAACTATGAATGGACGCACGCCAAAATGCTGGAGATCATTTCAGACAACTACGTGGATCTCAACGGTAACGCACAAAAGGACGACGAAGACCGTTATGGCTACGTCATCAGTGATATGTGGGGCAGCTCGATCCCGCTGATCGCATCGGGCGGCACCAATTACATGACACGTGACGAAAACGGCTATCCCTTGATCACCATCAACAACGAACGCACCTATGCTTTGACCGAAAGCATTTATCATCTGATGTACAGCGACGGAACCAGAGTCTTCAACGAGGGCGACGTGCTCAACGCATTTATCAATGACCAGGCCATAATCGTTGGTTACCAAAGACTCGGCTCACTGGAAAATATGCGCCATATGGAGCATGATGCAGGCATTATCCCCTACCCCATGCTGTTTGCTGCCGACAAGCAGTACAATACCTCCTCGCACGATACCACCGAGGTTGGCGTCATTCTGACCACCGCTATCAACGATATGGAATACATCAGCACCGTGCTTGAGGTGCTCAACCGCGAAACCGCCAAGACGGTCATGCCGCAGTACTACGAGACTGCGCTCAAGGTCAAGTACACCGACGACCCGCAGGCAGGCGCCATGATCGATATCATTCACGACAACTTCCGTAACGTGTTCGAGCTTGCATACGACTACGCCATCGGCACGCCCATTCAGAGTGTCATTTACGGCACCATCGCAAGCAAATCCTACAGCGTAGCATCCAAGCTGGCAAAGACGCAGAAGAGCTGTCAAAAAAAGGTCGACAAGCTGATCAAGCAATGCGAAGAAGCCTTCCTTGACGAGTAAAAACACAAAAATAACGACCCTGCCGAGGGGTTGACAAATTAGCGGAGAAAAGAGAGAGTCATGCGAAAAGACATTTCGCAAAGCTCTCTCTTTTTGCTATATGAGTGATAGTCCGACTGCGTCGGAGTGATATTATACGGCTCCGCCGTGTAGTGATATTGTTCGGCTTCGCCTCACAGTGATATTCTATTCGCCCTGATAACTTGCGAAGCAAATACCACTCGCCCAAGGCGAATAACACTGCCAAAGGCAATATCACTCGCCGGGAGGCGAATAGAACCGGGGAGATACTCCGCTTGGAGTATCTCCCCGTGGCAGGGTCGTTTTCTTTTACTTGTTTACTGTGCTGCGTCCACGATTGCGGTGAACTTAGCAGCAACCAGAGATGCGCCGCCGATCAGACCGCCGTCAACGTGCTGCTTTGCAAGCAGCTCTGCTGCGTTCTTATCGTTCATGGAGCCACCGTACTGAATGGTGGTAGCCTCTGCAACCTCTGCACCGTAGATCTCTGCAAGAGCCTCGCGGATCTGGCCGCAGGTCTCATCAGCCTGCTCGGGGGTAGCGGTCAGACCGGTACCGATTGCCCAAACGGGCTCGTAAGCGATGATGACGTTTGCCATCTGCTCAGCAGTAACGCCTTCAAGGTCCAGCTTGGTCTGCATGGAAACAACCTCACGGGTAATGCCGGAGAGTCTCTCCTCCTTGACCTCGCCCAGGCAAAGGATAACCTTCATGCCTGCCTCAAGGGCTGCCTTGGTGCGTGCGTTGACGGTAGCGTCGGTCTCACCGAAGTACTGTCTTCTCTCGGAGTGGCCGATGATGACGTACTCAACGCCGATCGCGGTCAGCATCTCAGCGGAAACCTCACCGGTGTATGCGCCGCTCTTTGCAAAGTGTACGTTCTGGGCACCGATCTTGATGTTGGAGCCTGCTGCAGCCTTCATAGCTGCATCGATGGTAACGTAAGGAGCGCAGAAAATGATATCGCAGTTATCCTTACCGGCCACCATGGGCTTAATCTCTTCAATAAAAGCAGTTGCCTGTGCGGGAGTGAAGTTCATCTTCCAGTTGCCCGCAATCACGGTTCTTCTGTTAGCCATTTTGTCTGTCCTCCCGAAACATTATTCCTTGTCGCCAAGGCAAGCGATACCGGGCAGCTCCAGGCCTTCCAGGAACTCGAGGGATGCACCGCCGCCGGTGGAGATGTGGGTGATCTTGTCAGCATAGCCGAGCTGCTCGCAAGCTGCTGCGCTGTCGCCGCCGCCTACGATGGTGGTTGCCTCGGAAGCAGCCAGAGCCTCTGCTACTGCAATGGTACCCTTAGCAAGGGTGGGGTTCTCAAACACGCCCATAGGACCGTTCCAAACAACAGTCTTTGCGTTCTTAACAGCCTCTGCGTACAGAGCCATGGTCTTGGGACCGATATCAACGCCTTCTCTCTCTGCGGGGATCTTGTCAGCGTCGTAGATTTCCACGTCAACGGGAGCGTCGATGGGGTTGGGGAATTCAGCGATGGTGGTCACGTCGATGGGCAGCAGCAGCTTAACGCCGTTTGCCTCGGCCTTAGCCATCATATCGCGGCAGTAGTCGATCTTGCTCTCATCAAGCAGAGACTTACCAACGCCATAGCCCTTAGCAGCCTGGAAGGTGTAAGCCATACCGCCGCCGATGATCAGGGTGTCAACCTTGCCAAGGAGGTTGTTGATAACGTTGAGCTTATCGGAAACCTTAGCGCCGCCAAGGATTGCAACGAAGGGACGCTCGGGGTTAGCCAGAGCCTTACCCATGACAGAGATTTCCTTCTGGATCAGGTAGCCGCAAACTGCAGGCAGACCTGCATGCTGAGCAACACCTGCGGTGGACGCATGTGCACGGTGAGCGGTACCGAATGCATCGTTTACGAAAATTTCAGCAAAGCTTGCAAGCTGCTTTGCGAATTCGGGATCGTTCTTTTCTTCCTTCTTGGTGAAGCGGGTGTTCTGCAGCAGAACGATATCGCCGGGCTTCATAGCGGCAACCTTAGCCTGTGCATCGGGGCCAACGGTATCCTCTGCGAATACGACACCGCCGCCAAGCAGCTCGTTGAGCTTATCAGCAACAACCTTGAGGGAGAACTTCTTAACGTCACCCTTTGCCTTTTCAAGAGCAGCAGCGGTAGCAGCTTCTCTTTCAGCCTCGGGCAGCTTTTCGATCTTGGCGATCTCCTTCTTGTCCAGCTTGAGCTCCTTGTCAAACACGTTGTGGGGCTTGCCCATGTGAGAGCAAAGGATGACCATAGCGCCCTGCTCCTTGAGGTACTTGATGGTGGGCAGTGCTTCTACGATTCTCTTCTCGGAGGTGATGACACCGTCCTTGACGGGTACGTTGAAGTCGCAACGAACCAGGCACTTCTTACCGGCAACGTTGATGTCTTCAATATTCTTCTTGTTGTAAGTCATGGATGTATTCCACCTTTCACAAATAATTTTTTCCACCTAATACTATAACACATTTTGTCCGCATTTGCAAGAGAATTTGCACAAAAAATCAAAAATCGGCAAAAACATAAGACAGGGCGCACGTGCGCCCTGTCCGTTTGTATAATATGGTATTATTCCTCTTCAAGCTCGGTGATGGTCAGCGAGAATTTCGCGATCAACTTCTTGTTTGCCTTGCCGTTGATCCAGGACTCGATCTCGTACTTGACGTATTCCTCGGGCATGGTCGTGCTCTTGAAAGGCTTACCGGCCCAAACGCCTACGCCCGAACCGGCTTCGTCAACGCCGTCGCAAACCAAAATCAGATATCTGCCGCCGGGGATCTGATTCTCTTCAAATTCGCAAACCAGATCGCTGTTGTCCGCAAAGTCAACGAACTGCTCTGTAAATACGGGCTCTGCTGCAACGGTGGTTGCATAGTCGGTGTTCCAGGTAAAGATCTTGATGGTCAGACTACCGGTATTCTCACTGTAGCTGGGAGCGGGAACGGAAGCCTCGTACAGGAAGCCGCCCTCGGGAATGGTAATGGCAACGCCAACGCCCTTCTTATAGGTGGTTGCAATATTCATGTCAGTCTGAGAGGCATCATCCGTATCCCAAACGTCTACGTAAACGTCGGTCAGATCCGGAAGGCCGTCATCGGTGGTCTCTTCGGGAGTGGTTTCTTCTTCGGTGGTCTTTTCCTCTGTGGTCTGTTCAGCCGTGGTTTCTCTGGAGGGTCTGCCGGTACCTGCCTCATCGCCGCCATTGTCGCATGCAACCAGAACGCAGCACAGCATCATAGCCGCCAGAATCATTGCAATTATTCTTTTCATGGGATAAGCTCCTTTCAAATATTTATACGAGATCATTATAGCAGATAAAATTCCTTTTCGCAAGGGGTTTGCCTATTATTTTCTCAAATTTTCAAAAAAGGCTTGACAAAGCACTTGCCTTGGCGTACAATATATGCGAACAACCGCATAAAAAATCAGGGGTGCTGAAGGCAAGAGCCAACGGCTGAGATGCGCAGGCGCGCGAACCCTTAACCTGATACGGATAATACCGGCGTAGGAAGATTTGCACATACTTGAGATAGGAATCCTCAACCGCACGGAGATTTTTCGTGCGGTTGATTTTTATCTTAAGGAGGAGGTTTTTATGAATACCTCACAAAAAACCAAACGTTTGACCGTCAGCGCGATCATGCTGGCAACCGCGGTCATTCTCGCACTGATCAGCTCGCCCATCCCGCCTCTGCCCTTTGGCGGCAGCTTCACCATTGCAAGCATGCTGCCCATCGTGCTGATCGCCTACATGTACGGCACCAAATGGGGACTGTTTTCCGCGTTTACCTACTCGGTCATTCAGATCATCATGGACCTGATGCTTGGCAAGGGCTCGACCCTGCTTGCCTATTTCCTGCCCTCAAGCGAGGACTTCATGGGCTTTGGCGTCGCGATCGGCATTTTGCTGCTTGACTATTTCGTTGCCTACACCGTGCTGGGTTTTGGCGGCGTATTGAGAAACAAGATGCATAAGGTGCCCGCCATCATCCTTGGCGTGCTCATTGCGCTTGGCGCACGCTACGCAGTGCACATTGGTTCGGGATTTCTCTTCTTTGCATCGTGGGCAGAATGGTTCTTTACCCAGGAGAGCATTTACGCAATCGGCAGCGTCATTCTGGACACCTTCAGCGGGCACGTGCTGTCCATCGTTTACTCGATCATCTACAATGGCACCTACATGATCCCCGAGATCGTGATCACCGCCATCTGTGCCTCGGGCGTTGCCTGGATTCCCTACATCAAGAAATACGACGTCAAGTCTTGACTTTTTCCCCTTCTTGTGCTATAATCGCACTTGCAGCTTGGCTAAACGGCCGCGCCGTATGTTGCCGAAAGGTATTACGGTGAGGAAAGTCCGGGCTTTACAGGGCAAGGGTAACTGATAACGTCAGTCGCGGGTAACCGCCGGGAAAGTGCAACAGAAATAAACCGCCGCGCAAGCGGTAAGGATGGAAAGGCGAGGTAAGAGCTCACCCACTTCTATGGTAACATAGATTTGCTGTAAACCCTACTCAAAGCAACACCGTTCGGGGAATGTCTGCCCGACAGCCGCAAGGACCCGATGGGTGGCATGAGCGTTATGCTCGGAGCTTCTTGGTGACAAGGAGCAAAGATAGATGGCCGTTCTCGACAGAACCCGGCTTACAGGCAAAGCTGCAAAAAACGCTGACGCAACGCGTCGGCGTTTT
>JAZNZB010000050.1:0-12550 GCA_045594705.1 Eubacteriales bacterium | reverse complement strand
CGTTCTTTTTTGACGGAGTAGCCGCAAAAAAGAACCAAAAAACGGCAAGAAAGACATTTCGCCTCTGCGGAGGCGAGGAGGGCTTCGCGCCCTCCACCTGCGCAAACTTTTGGAAAAGTTTGATCAAAACCTTCAATACTTATTCCGGCTTATAACCGAAATTGGAAACTGCTGCCGCGCTCTCGCGCCAGTTTTCCTTGACCTTGACCCAAAGATTGAGATAGACCTTGGTGCCAAGCAGTGCCTCAAGATCCTCTCTTGCATAAGTGCTGACTCTCTTGAGCTCCTCACCGTTCTTGCCGATGATAATGCCCTTGTGCGAGGCCTTTTCGCAATAAATCGTGGCGTAAATGCTGACTAAGGTGCGCTGATCCTCAAACTTGTCGATCACGACCGCAATACCGTGCGGCACCTCCTTATTGAGCGTGCGCAACAGCTTTTCACGGATCAGCTCGGCCGCCACCTGTCTCTCGGGCTGGTCGGTGGCAATGTCCTCAGGGAAATACCAGGGAGACTCGGTCAGGAAGGGCTTGCACTCGTCCAGCACCTCGCCTACACCCTTGCCGTTCTTGGCGCAGATCGGCACAACGGCGGAAAAGGCGTGCTTGTCCGCATAGGCTGCAATGGTCTTTGCAATGATCTCGCGGTTATACATATCGATCTTGTTGAGTGCCAGCACGCAAGGCACACCGCTCTTTTTGAGATACGCGATGATATCCTCCTCCACGCGGGTGATCTCCTTGCCGGTATCAACCACCATGATCACGGCATCCGCCTCGTACATGGTGTTGTTGGCCTCCTTGACCATATAGTCGCCCAGCTGATTCTGCGGACGGTGGATGCCGGGGGTATCGATAAATACGTACTGATCCTGCCCCACGGTGTGAATCCCCGTGATGCGGTTACGCGTGGTCTGCGGCTTGGAGGACACAATGGCCACCTTTTCGCCAAGTATTGCGTTGAGCAGCGTGGACTTGCCCACGTTGGGTCTGCCCACAATTGCGATAAATCCTGTTTTTCTCATAATCTGATCCTTTTATTCTTCAATATTCCGATGTGCTTCAATAAACGCGGCAATATCATCCTTGTAAAGGTCGGCACTCTCGCCCGTTCTCAGGCAATAAACCTTGATATACTGCGGATTCTGCGATTTTGTTGGTCCGCCGACCACCACGGCAAAGGGCTCACCCTTGACCTCAAGACGCCAGGTGACAAAGCCGTCCGCCTCTGCAACCGTCTCGCTCTTGCCAAATGCACGGAAATCGCGCCAATGTGCATCCGTGCCCTTATCGGCAATCTTGAGCAGCGCGTCCATGGGGATATAGCTTTCCTCCAGAGCCTTTTGCTCTGCGGCATTGACCCATTCCGAGATCTGCCAGATACTGATCGGTCCGAGAAAGACCAAAAACACGGCCAAGCAAACAAGGAAGGTGATCAGCTTGACGTTTGCCGTGACGAAATTCTCGGTTTTGCCCGCGATCTGCTCCTCGGGCGGCAGATCCTCTCTTTGTTTCTTCTGCTTTTTATAAGGGTTCTGCTTCTTATAGGGATTTTCCCTCTTTTCGGGCTCTTGTCCGTCCATCATGCGTTATGTACCTCCAGACCTAACAGCTTCATGATCTCGGATTGTCTATGTCTCATATCTAAATCATCCGCCTCGCTGCGCTCGTGATCGTAGCCCAGCAGATGCAGCATGGAGTGCACGCAAAGGAACGCGACCTCGCGCTCGTAGGAATGACCGTATTCCTCAGCCTGTGCTTGTGCCTTTTCCAAGGAGATGACAATATCGCCAAGGTTATTGCGGATCTCGTCCAAGACAGGCTCGTCCGCCTCGCCCTCGTAATCAAAGAGCGGGAAGGACAGCACGTCGGTCTCGCGGTCGATCTGTCTGAACTTGCTATTGAGCTCGCGAATGCCCTCGTTGTCGGTAAAGGTCAGCGAGACCTCACAGCCGTTGCAGAACTGCTCGTAATCCAAGGTCGCCTCAATGGCGCGGCGAAGCAGGATTTTGAGCTTGTATGTGATGGGCAGGAGCTCCTGCTCGTTTTCAAAATAGATCTTCAAAAGCATTTTGCGTCTCATTTGTCGTGTTCCTCTCTTTTGCTGTGATGATATTTCTTTTGTTTTTCGCGGGTCTCGTGCTTTTCTCTATCGTATTTTTCATATGCAAGAATGATCTTTTGCACAAGTCGGTGGCGCACCACATCCTTTTCGGTGAAGCGGTGCAGCGCAATATCGTCAATGCCGTCCAAAATCCTGACCACCTCTGCCAGTCCCGATTTCTGTCCCGAGGGCAGGTCGGTCTGCGTCAGGTCACCCGTGACCACCATTTTAGAGCGGAAGCCAAGACGGGTCAGGAACATTTTCATCTGCTCGGGCGTTGCGTTCTGCGCCTCATCCAGAATGATAAACGAATCATCCAGCGTGCGTCCGCGCATATATGCCAGAGGGGCTACCTCGATAATGCCCTTCTCCACCTGTCGCTGGTAGTTTTCGGGGCCCAGCATCTCAAAGAGTGCGTCGTAAAGCGGCCGCAGATAGGGGTCAATCTTGCTTTGCAGGTCGCCCGGCAAAAAGCCCAGCTTCTCACCTGCCTCGATGGCGGGGCGGGTCAGAATGATGCGAGAGACCTGTCTGTCGCGCAACGCCTTGACCGCCATGGCAACGGCCAGGAAGGTCTTACCCGTGCCCGCAGGACCGACGCCCAGAATGATGGTATTTTTGCGGATAGCGTCCACGTACTGCTTCTGCCCCACCGTCTTTGCCTTGATGGGCTTTCCCTTGGTGGTCACACAAATGCAATCGTCGCCAAGCTCTGCAAGCTCGCGTCCCTTGCCGCTGTCCACCATGTCAATGACGTATCGTACACTCTGCTCGGAGAGCTGGCTGTATCTGATCATGCTTGCCAGGTATTCGATCACGGCAGCACCCTTGTTGACCTGCTCGCGATCCTCGCCCGCAATGATGATGCTGTCGCCTCCGTCATCGGTCGCGCGATTGCGCACCTGCACGCCAAAGGTCTGCTCCACGGCGCGAACGTTGGTATCGTAGCTGCCGAAAATGGCAGCGGTGTCCTCGGATGAGGCTACCTTGATAATTCTCTGTTCCATATTTCAATCCTTATTGTGATTTTTCAAATCGATTTCAAATTCCTGCACCGCGGCAATATCCGTAATGCAAGTCACGGTGGCATGCAGCACCACGCTCTCTTCCCCGATCTCGGTGCGGATGCGCTTGTCAAGCAGCTCGCCACCCTGCAGTGCATCTGCGATCTGCGCGGACAATTCCCTGTGCGCCAGCGCAAGGGCGGTCTCGGCATCGCGCTGCTCTGTAACATGAGTATAGGGAAAATACCGCTCAGTATGCAAATACAACGGCAGATCCACGCCCGGCCAAGGGCTACAGTTATCCACTATATCTATTTTATCACAAACTGCACCCCAATTTCCAGTACTTTGGAAAACTTTTATGGAAAAAGAGAAAAAATTTATTGATTTTTTCTCCAAAACCTCGCCTGTGTACACTTTTTTCTCATACTCATACGGAATTTCCACCTCAAATTCAGTCACAGTTCTGGCAAGCACCTTGCCGGACGCCCTGGTAAAGCGAAATCCCGTGGTCTGACTGTCGTATACTCCCGCGATCAATATCTCCCCTTTTTTGACCTGTTGCCCTGCTGATGCAAGTACATTGCCGCGATACAGTTCAACCGCCACCACCTCTCCGCTCTGCCCCGCCACCACGTGCGCGGGCTTCAGCACGGGGCGCTCATCGGGCAGTCTTTGCTCGACCAGCTCCACGCTTGCCACGTTGCCGCGGATATTGACCGACAGCCACGCGATCCTGTCCGAAGCGAGCATAACACGGTTTTCCAGCTTGTCTGTATCCACCGACGGAATGAACGTACCCGGCCCAAAGCCCTGCGCGGCAAGCATCTGCTTGACAGCCGCGTCGGTCAGCGTCTCATTGCCGATCACGCGAATATCAAACACAAAGCACTCGGAGGCCACCACGATACACAGCGCACACAACGCCCCCGCCAAAAGTCCGGGGCGACCCAGTAAGCGGAGCAACTTTTGCGGCAAGCCGCCTTTTTTTTGCACGTCATACGGCAGGCCTGCCGCTGTCATAAGTCGGCAAAGGCGTAAGGCATAAGGATTGCGCACGCACAGTCGAAGGTGCTCACCGTCACTACCGCCATTGAGATACACGATTCCGTAATGCATGCAAAGATTCAGCACCGCTTCGGTATGCTCACGCGGGATGCATAAAACGGAGTAGCCAAGAATGAAATATGCCGGATTCATGCGTGCTCCTCCTCAAACGAGACCGAGGTGATCTGTCCGCCCACACCCAAAGCCCCCGAGACAAACGAGGTGCACCAAAGCCGCTTCCCGCGCACGCGTAGGCGCACCTTGCCAAGATCAAGCAGCATTTCCTCCTCACCGTATTTGAGAATTTTTCGGCATCCCTCAAGCAAGAGTCGATTTTGTCCGCGGATCTCAATGCGAATACCGCTTACAAGATCGGGGGAGATATCGAATTTTTTCTCCAGCCATTCCGCAGCTCCCATCTTGTCCCCTTTTTTTGGTCTGTGCATATTTTCCCCCAACGTCGCTATATTGTAATACGCTTTATTATATGAAGTCATTGGAGGGTGTATGAACAAAACAAAACGCCTGCCCGCCGTAAGCGCGGGAAGGCTTGGCTTTTCGATTCTGGGAACGGGATGCATTCTGCTGTTGCTGTTTTGCGCGGACAGTGCCGTCGAATCGATCAAATCGGGACTTGTGCTTTGCGGAAAAACAGTTATCCCCGCACTCTTTCCCTTCATGGTGGCCTCTGAGCTGCTGGTTGGCTGCGGCGGTGCGGCAGCATTGGGGCAGCTGCTCTCAAAGCCCCTGCAAAAGCTGCTTGGTGTGCCGGGAGCTGCCGCCTGCCCCATCTTGCTGGGCGCGCTTTGCGGCTTTCCCACAGGGGCGCGCAGCATGGCGGCACTGTACGACAAGGGCGCACTGACCTCTCGGCAATGCACCCGTCTTTTAACCTTTATCAACAATCCAAGCTCGGCTTACATGATCAGCGCAGTGGGCGTCTCGCTGCTCGGCAGTCGAAGGCTGGGGATTTTGCTGTACGGCATTTCCATTTTATGCGCACTACTGACCGCTTTTATCACGCGCCTGATCATGCCGCCCGACAAAAGCAACGCCCCGCAGCCAAGGCCACAGCCGGTACGGCTTGGAGCAGACGTCTTTACCAATGCCGTCACCGGTGCCGCGCAAAGCATGCTGGCTGTGTGCGCTTACGTACTGTTTTTCTCGGCGATCCTGGGTGCTTTAGAAAGCGTTTGCACGCGCCTGCCGCTTCCCGCACCGCTCGGTGCACTGCTTTACGGTGCGGTTGAAATGTCCGGCGGGATCGCCCGTGCTGCCAAGATCGGAGATCCCACGCAAGCCGCCATGCTGTGTGCCGCGCTTTCCTGCTTTTCGGGAATCTCGGTCATGTGTCAGATCATGACCGTGTGTCATGGCAGAGGCTTTCGCTTTTTGCCTTACTTTCTGGCAAAGCTTGCACAGGGCATATTGGCTGCTGCCCTTTGCGGCCTTGCTTTGCGCTATCTCTTTCCCCTCTTGCCACCCGAAAACGTGCATGCAAGTCTGCTCTTGCCCGAGAGTACGACACAACTGCTCTCGCACGCGGTCAATACAGGCTTTTTACTGTCATGCGCCGCTCTTGCGCTGAGCAAGCCGAAAAATTCGTCTCACCGCCGCCCTGCCCCCGACATATATTGACAATGAAGGGCATTTCCCTTCACGAAAGGCGGTCACGATATGAAAAACCCGGATCTTTTCAAGCAGCAAAATACTCTGCCCGACAAAGGGTTTACGGATGCGCTGATCGGCTCTGCCACGCATGCCGCCCGTGCACGTGACGCGCTTGCCTTGGCCGCCATCCGCGCACATGTGATCAAGCACAGCTCGCTCCGTGCGCACGGCTGTATTTATGGCATTCGCTTTCCGAGCGCGCACCGCTCCAACGTGGAAAGTGTACTCAGACATGCCGGCATCCCTGTACGGGAATATCTGGAGAGCACGACATGAGCGCGCCCGTTTATCTTGACAATGCCGCTACCTCGTGGCCAAAGCCCTCGGCTGTACACCGTGCCGTTTACAATTGCATGACGCGTGCGGGCGGCAACCCTGGGCACGGCTCTCATGCACTTTCCGACGCTGCAGCACAGCTTGTTTACGATTGCAGATGCGCCTTGGCAAAGGCCTTCGGGGCTGCGCCCGAGCGCGTGATTTTCACAGCAGGCGCAACGCACGCCATCAATCTTGCACTGCACGGGGCTTTGCGACAAGGTGATCATGTGCTTTGCTCGGACATGGAGCACAATGCGGTCTTTCGTCCGCTTTACGCGCTGCGAGAGCGCGGTATCATAGAGTTTGACACCTTTCTCTCTCCCGCCTCCGATCCGCACGCAGGCACTGCGCGCATCATCACGGATGCCGCCGCAAAAAAGCGGCCGAATACGCGCATGCTGGTCTGCTCGCATATGTCCAATATCGTCTCGTCAGTCATGCCGCTATCGGCTCTCGGTTCGTTTTGCAAGCGACACGGCATGCTGTTTTGCGTGGACGCTGCGCAATCCGCGGGACATTTGCCCATCGATATGAAGCAGATGCAGATCGATCTGCTTTGCATTCCCGGGCACAAGGGGCTTTACGGCCTGCAGGGCTGCGGCGCGCTGATCCTTGGAGAGGGCGTGGAGTTGACGCCGCTTATGCAGGGTGGCAACGGTGTGCTTTCGCTTTCGGGGCAGATGCCCGATCTGCCGCCCGAACGATACGAAACAGGCACACTGCCCACCCCCGCCATCGCGGGACTTTTGGCGGGAATCGGTGAGGTCAACGCGCGCGGTATTTCCGCGATCGCTGCGCAGGACAAACACCTCTACGAGCGCGCGCGTGCCATGCTCTCCCGCTTTGATGGGATACGCATCTACGCTCCGCACTGTCGCGGCCCCGTACTGCTGTTCTCTCATGCGCACATCCCTGCCGACGCCTTGGGCGCGGAGTTGGACCGACACGGCATTTGCGTGCGATCCGGCTTTCATTGCTCAGCACTCGGGCACGGCACGCTGAAAACACCCGAAACGGGGGCTGTGCGGCTGAGCTTTGGCATGAATACAACCCCTGCAGATTTGGACGCGCTGTACGGCGGACTCAAGGATATTTTGCTGTAAAAAGATAAGAGCGGCACCGCAATCGCGATGCCGCTTGTGTTTATTCTGTGTATCATTTGCTTTGAGGAATAAAGTATTGCTTGAACGTAGACTGATCCGACGCTTTGACGTAAACGTAGCAGTCATCATCCGAAACCTCGGTAAACGAAATGCGCTCCTCCCATTCCTGCAGTGTTCCCGCGTACGTATATACGTAAATTTCTTCCAGCTCGTCGGGAGACTCAAAGGTTTCCAGAGTCATGGGCAGATGAATGGTAAACACCATCATGTCCTCAATGATCATACCATCAAAGCAATCCTTTTGCAGGGTGGTCACGCCCTCGGGGATATACAAGTGGATGCCTTCCTTGACGCCACCCTCTCCCAGTTTCAGTTCGCAGCCGGTGAAGGCATAGCTGCCGATGACCTTGATGCCTGCCTGATCAACCACGCGACCGTCGCCAAGGCAGCGCAAGAGTGTTCCCGTAGCGGTATCCACAAGACAGTTGTCGATCATTTTAACAGTAGGATTGTTTTCGTCCACCGTAATGCTTTCCAGCTGATCCAGGTATTGCCACATATCCGAGCCAACCACGGTTACCGTCTTGGGAAGACGCAGGCCTGTGACGTGCTCGGTTCCCATGTAACGCAGGATGCTCAGGCAAGCCTCGGCCTGCTCCAGGCCGGGACACAGCTTAGCCAGTTCCAAAAGCTTTGCGTCATATTCTGCCTTGCGCTCTGCATTCCAACCGGCGTAATTGGTCAGATAGCCCAGGATCTTTTGCTGCTCTGCCGCAGATGCGTTCAAATCAAATACGTAGATATCCCCCAGCTGTGCCAGAGGGAAATTCTCAATGGCTTCCTGCTTATTGATCTCGTTCAGCTTGCCAAGCGCGATCTTGAGATAGTATGCCTGGAACTTATTGAGGTCAAACGCCTTGATGCCGTTTTGCTGCATGGCAGAACAAATGATCTCCATATCCTGTGCCGAGAGCACCAGGGGCAGCTGCTCGGTTGCATGCTCGGTGTTATCCCAGATACGCTTGGAGGGAGACAGGTGGAAATCCACCTCGACAACCGTCTCTCCCGTGGGAGAGGTTTCGGGGATCTCGATCACGAAATCCTCTGTGCAATCGGGATCGGTAGTCACGAATTCCACCGAGCAGGTGCCGTTGCCAAGAGACAGGAAGTACAAATGATAAGGCTTTCCATCCTCAAAGCTATCCTCAATCTTCAGATCCTTGAAAAGCTGTTCCTTTTGGTCGGGGTCAACGCCCTCGTTCATGTCACAAGATACAAGCTGGGAACAAAGCAAGATAGCAGCAAGCAGTGCCGCAATATACAACATCAGTTTTTTCATGTTCTTTCCTCCGTGTGTTGTGGTTTGTGTGCTTTCATCCATAAAGACGCCAAAACATGCTCTGAAAGACATGGTTTTTTCAAAAAATATTGTAAACTAATTGTGAACGGCATCCTTTTCTCGCAAGAATTCATCCAGCACGTCGGCTGCCAGGGCTACCAGGTTGGGGCAAGGACGTTTTGCATAATACTCGGGTGTTCTCTGCTCGGGATCGCCTCCCTTGGAGCTCTCAACACCCGCAAGCAGCTCACGGCACACGATCGAGCCCCCCGACTGTGCCTTAAAGCGATCTGCCAGCTCTCGGATATCGGCATACACGCGCTTTTTGCTCTCCATATCCCCCGGCTCAGAGTACCCGCAGACAAGGTCGTACACCATAAACATGCCGCTGACCGCGCCGCATACCTCGCGCATCCTTCCCATGCCGCCGCCAAAGCCGCTTGCAAGCCTTGCCGCTACGGTACGCTCCAGCCCCGTGACGTCCTCAAATGCCAGCACCACCGCTTGCGCACAGGTATAGCCTTGCAAAAACAGGTCCTTTGCGTGATCTCCTCTGATTCCCATAGTAATTCCTCCTATAGTATCATCACTCCACCAATTCCAAGTCAGGAGTGAGAGTAAAAAAGCAAAAATCCCGAATGCGATGCATCCGGGATTTTGGAGCTGGTAATCAGAATCGAACTGATGACCTCGTCATTACCAATGACGTGCTCTACCGACTGAGCCATACCAGCATTGTGCCGTCTGTTGACGACTTTGATATTATACCAAATCATTTCTGATTTGTCAATACCTTTTTTCAATTTTTTTCGATTTTTTCAAAAATAATTTTTGCTCCAAAATTGTTGACAAAAAAACACTTTCATGATATACTTTATCCGTATATGTCAAACGCGAAGAACGGAAGTAGTAGGCATAACCCTATTGTGCAGAGAGCGAACGGTTGGTGAAAGTTCGTCAAAGGCGTGCCCAAGTCGTCCGGGAGCGGTGCAGGTGAAAATTTCGTAGTCTGCAACGGTGGGCTCTGCCCTTCACACCGTTATCGTGAGCATGAGTGCATACCCGCCCCGGGTGTGAAATCAGGTGGTACCGCGTAACTCCACGTCCTGATACAAGTCAGCGACGGTGGAGCTTTTTTATTTTAAAAATTATAGTAAGGAGAAAATAGACATGAATTCCTACAACGAATTACCGAAAACCTATTCCCCCGGTGATTTTGAGGACAAGATCTATGCCAACTGGTGCGAAAAGGGCTATTTCACCCCCACCATTGACCATAGCAAGCCCTCGTTCACCATCGTGATTCCCCCTCCAAACATTACAGGTCAGCTGCACATGGGTCACGCCCTGGACAACACCCTGCAGGATATTCTGATCCGCTATAAGCGTATGGCAGGCTTTTGCACGCTCTGGCTGCCCGGCACCGACCACGCGTCGATCGCTACCGAGGCAAAGATCGTGGAAGCAATGCGCAAGGAAGGCATTACCAAGGAAGACCTTGGCAGAGACGGCTTCCTCGAGCGCGCCTGGGCCTGGAAGGAGCAGTACGGCGGCAGAATCATTTCTCAGCTGAAAAAGATGGGCTCCTCCTGCGACTGGTCGCGTGAACGCTTCACGCTGGACGAGGGCTGCTCCGAGGCTGTCAAGACTGTTTTTGTCAAGCTGTACGACAAGGGCCTGATCTACCGCGGCAACCGTATTATCAACTGGTGCCCCAAATGCTTGACCTCTATCTCGGATGCCGAGGTGGAATACGAGGATCAGGCAGGCCACTTCTGGCATATCCGCTACCCCTTCAAGGATGGCAGCGGTTACCTTGAGGTTGCTACTACCCGTCCCGAGACCCTCTTGGGCGATACCGCCGTTGCAGTCAACCCGAATGACGAGAGATACAAGGACATGGTTGGCAAGATGCTGATCCTGCCCCTGGTTGGCAGAGAGATTCCCGTGATCGCAGACGACTACGTTGAGGCTGATTTCGGTACCGGCTGCGTCAAGATCACCCCCGCGCACGACCCCAATGACTTTGAGGTCGGTGCACGCCATAACCTGCCTGTGATCAACGTCATGACCGACGACGCAAAGATCACCGAGGACTACCCTGCATACGCAGGCATGGACAGATTTGTTGCCAGAAAGCAGATCGTCAAGGATCTGGAAGCGGGCGGTTTCTTGATCAAGGTGGACAACTACGCGCACAACGTCGGCACCTGCTACCGTTGCGGCTCGACCATTGAGCCCCGCGTATCGCTTCAGTGGTTCGTTAAGATGGAGCCCCTGGCAAAGCCTGCGATCGACGCAGTCCGCAGCAAGGACATCCGCTTCGTTCCCGAAAGATTTGAAAAGAACTACTTCCACTGGATGGAAAACATCCGCGACTGGTGCATTTCCCGTCAGCTGTGGTGGGGTCACCGTATTCCCGCATTCTACTGCGATGATTGCGGCGAAACCGTGGTCACCAAGGATGCCTCCGCAGTTTGCCCCAAGTGCGGCAAGGCGATGCGTCAGGATCCCGACACGCTGGACACCTGGTTCTCCTCTGCGCTCTGGCCCTTCTCTACGCTGGGCTGGCCCGAAGAGACCGAGGATCTGAAATACTTCTATCCCACCAATACGCTGGTCACCGGCTACGATATCATCACCTTCTGGGTCTCCAGAATGATCTTCTCCGCGCTGGCATATACCGATAACGTTCCCTTTGATACCGTTCTGATCCACGGTCTGGTGCGTGACGCACAGGGCAGAAAGATGTCCAAGTCCTTGGGCAACGGCATTGATCCCTTGGAGATTATCGATAAATACGGCGCAGACGCGCTGAGATTTGCGCTGGCTACCGGCAACTCTCCCGGAAATGACATGCGCTTCTCGGATGAAAAGATCGAGGCCGCCCGTAACTTTGCAAATAAGCTGTGGAACGCTTCTCGCTTCGTTCGTATGAATCTGACCATTGACGAGGTCAAGCTTCCTGCAGAAACCGAGCTTGCTACCGAGGACAAGTGGATCCTTTCCGAGCTGCACAAGACGGTTGAGGGCGTTCGCGCAAACCTTGACAAGTATGAGCTTGGCATTGCCCTCTCGCTGCTCTATGATTTCATTTGGGATGTTTTCTGCGACTGGTATATCGAGCTTGCAAAGACCAGACTTTCCGACAAGGAAAGCGCGGGCAATACCGTTTGCCAGAACGTCATCGCATACGTGCTGATCGAGACGCTCAAGCTGCTGCATCCCTTCATGCCCTTTATCACCGAGGAGATCTACCAATCTCTGCCTCACGACACTGAGAGCATCATGATCGCCGAGTACCCCGACGCAGAAAAGGTCCCCTGCTTCGTAGCAGAGTCCGAGGATATGGCGCGCGTCATTGACGCTATCCGCGCCATCCGTACCCGCCGCGCAGAGATGAACGTAGCGCCCTCCCGTAAGGCAAAGGTCTATATTGCAACCAAGTACGACGCATGCTTCACTGCTGCCGCAGGCTTCTTTGCAAGACTTGCGTCCGCATCCGAGGTCATCGTAGCAGACGCGTTTGATACCGAGGTGGTTTCGGGCGACAACGCCGTTCAGATCATCACCGACTCTGCCGCAATTTTCCTGCCCATGGCCGATATCATCGACTTCGAAAAGGAAAAGGCAAGACTTGCCGCAGAGCAGAAAAAGCTGGAGGACGAGATCGCGCGCATTGAAAAGAAGCTCTCTAATCAGGGCTTTGTCTCCAAGGCTCCCGCCGCCGTTGTGGAGGGCGAGAAGGCCAAGATGGAAAAATACCGCGAAAACCTCGCAGGTGTCGTAGCGGCACTTGCAAAGCTTGGCTAAAACTGTCCGAATATACAAAGACCGTATAACGACAGAAAGAGATAACAAATCGGTTCGTAGCCGAAATGTTATCTCTTTTTCTGTTGGTTTAATGAAATCGTTGCGCGGCAACGATGAAATCTTCACTTCGTTCAGATGAAATCCAAGGACAA
>JAZNZB010000049.1:0-20568 GCA_045594705.1 Eubacteriales bacterium | reverse complement strand
GACCGAGGCACGTAGCAAAAGTCCGCATTTCCGCGGCTTTTGCGTCGTCGTGCCGAGATTCAAGTCCCACCACCGGCACCATAAAAGAGGGACAAGCCTTTGGCTTGACCCTCTTTTGTGGTGCCGGTATTGAACGTGGGACTTGAAGGAGGCGGCGCAATGAATGACAGCCTAAATGGCTGTCAGAACGCCGCCTGACCGAGGCACGTAGCAAAAGTCCGCATTTCCGCGGCTTTTGCGTCGTCGTGCCGAGAATCAAGTCCCACCACATTTTTGCGACGCAGAATTTTTACGCAGAGCAACTTGCCCCGTTATACGACTATTGGCGCAAATAGGGGTTCGTAAGTCCCACGCCTGCAGCAAGAACTTTCTTTAAGCATTATGGTAAGGGCGCGTAATCGCTGTGAAATCGCGGCTTTTGCGTCGTCGTGCCGAGAATCAAGTCCCACGATCAAACCCTCAAGAACGCAGAACCCTGCAATCATTCTTTTGGCAGGTTACGGGAGGAGCAAGCCCCTCCCCTACGGCAAGACGGATTACTCCGTAAACATTCCGCAACGACAATTACCTCAACGCCTCGTACATCCCATAATTCACGTACCCGTGCACGCCCTCCAGCGCGTCCGGCACCAGTTCCATGATCATCAGGCATTCGGGGGCGGGCAAGCCCACGCTCTCATCGGCATATATACCGAAATCCGCAGAGGTCTTAAAGCCTCTGGAACGGTAATTCTGCGGATTCCCTTCTACCATGCAAAGCTTGTATCCCATCTCTCTTGCCTTAGCAATGCCGTATTCGATCAGATCCTTGGAAATATGCTGCCGCTGCAGCTCGGTTTTGACCGATACGGGCGTGAGTATCAACAATTCGCGATCATATTTTCCCTCAATATGGAACCGTGAAAACATCACGTGGCCGATGATCTCGTCCCGCTCGTCTACCATGATCAGATCCAGCGCGGGTACGTAGTATTTCCCCGCGCGGATCTCAGCGATCAGATTACGCACCACAAGCGCACCCTCTTCACCCTCGGAGTCACAAAACACTTTGAATGCAAACTCCATACTCTCGATATATCTTTCTTTTGTAACTGCTTTGATAATTCTTTCCATTGTCATAACGCTCCTTGCATATTAATATCTGTGTTTCGGATTGGTCTTTTTGAGCTGCTTTGTACCCTTGGAGATTGCTTTGTGCCACTCCCTTTTCTCGCGCAAAAACCCCTCTTTGTCGTCTGCATATCTTGCCTCTTTTTTGAGCGCAAGATAGCTCTCCCATCGCGCGAGCGGCAGCTCTCCCGACTCAATGGCCATCTTGATCGCACACCCGGGCTCGCTTTGATGGCGGCAATCGGAATATTTGCAGCAGCCAAGATACTGCTCCACGTCCGCAAACGCGTTTCCAATCCCCTCGCCCACGTCCCACATGCCAAGCGCACGCATACCGGGCGTATCAATGATCATAGCACCGTTTGGCAGCATGATCAGCTCACGGTGCGTGGTGGTATGCCGTCCGCGGCTGTCATCCTCGCGTATACCGCCCGTAGCCATGATCTCCTCCCCTGCAAGTGCGTTGACAAGGCTGGACTTTCCAACACCCGAAGAACCCAGAAACACAACTGTCTTCCCGGAGCGCAGGTACGCGCTCAGCGCGTCCATGCCGTACCCCGTTTGTGCGCTGACCGCGTGCACGGGCGTTCCCATGGCATAGATCTCCGCTGTTCTGAGCTGCTCTGTATAGTCACTTACCAAATCGGCTTTTGTCAGCACAACGACAGGCTGTGCCCCCGATTGCCACGCAAGCGTCAGATACCGCTCCAATCGCTTTGGGTTAAAGTCGTGATTGAGCGACTGCATGATAAACACGTAATCAAAGTTTGCCGCAACCGCCTGTTCCCCTCTGCCGGGATCGGGATCCTTCCTTGTAAACACGGTACGTCTGGGCAGGGTCTTGACGATCATGCAATCCCCCGAGGGATTATAATGGATCAGTACGAAATCACCTGCCGTGGGGAATTCCTCTGCCTTGACGTAGTACTCCCGTGTTTTGAGTCTGCCGTAGCACTCCCCTCTCTCACAAATCAATTTATATCTGTCACGATGCACCGCAATCACTCTTGCGGGCATTCCTTGATCGCCATGCCCGTTTGATCGGTCAAAGCCATAGTCTTCAAAATGCATTTATATTGTCCTCCATGAGTTGTATTATGATTGGTTTTGGATGTCATACAACTGAAAAAGGGCATAAAAATAACACACCTGAGTGTGTTTTGACACAAATATCAGGTTTTTTGCGGCGCGACAACAAAGAGGTAGCACTACCCCTGTTTTTTGCCGTTGCCCTTATTCAGTTCAGCTTGCAAGTACCTCTCTATACGCAATCATCCTGTTTTTCTCCTTTCTCTTCTGCTTTGCACAGGTTATTTTTTATCATTATAGCACACAGGCTTTGGTTTTGCAAGATATATGAATAAAAAATCCGCCCGAGAAGGCCAATCCTTCTCGGGCATAGCTTATTTTTGCGCACTTTACAGCTCTCTTTTCTTGAATAGCACGATCGACAAATACCAAGACAGGGCGTAGATGCCTGCGGCAATCAGGCAAAGCGCGGGCAGAATCATCCCCGCAACGGGCGCAACCTCAGGCAGCTTTTCTCCAAAGATCGTGCCCATCGATACACTGGCAGCAGTCGCAATGCCGACCATGAAAAAATATGCAAGTCTTCCCTTTTGAACGCCCAGCTTGAACATAAAAGGCAGGCTGATCGATGAAGAAACCAACGAAAGCACCGTCAGAGTCATCAGCAGCACAAGATACTCGCCAAGCACAAGGCCGCTACCCGTACTCATACGCAAAGCCTGCACAATGGCGGTAAGCAGAAGCATCAAAAGCTGTGCAAAGAGTCCGATCAGATATTTCGCGCTGACAATCTGCGCTGACGTATACGGCATGGTTCTGCTGTATTGCAGCCATTTGCTGTTTTCATCATAGCCCAAAAGCGTGATCGGGATCATCCCGCACACCATACAAGGATAAAACAGGAAAAACAGATTGGTATCGCTGAAATAGGATACCACCATAAATACTGCAGCAAGCACCAAGGGCAGTCTGCAATACTTAGCCGCCATATAAAGGTCCTTAAGCAACAAGCCCTTCATTTATCTCGCCTCCTTTACCATAGTCACAAACAGCTCCTCGATGCTGATCGGACCAAATGAAAGACCGTTTGGCACGTCACACCTGCGCATGACGATCTCGTCTCCGTAAGGTGTTTGCTTTTTGTGTAAAATCTTGCTTTGATCAAGCGCGGAAAGCTGTTCTTCACTTCCCCTGACGCAGCAATACGCATCCGACAGTGCATCCTTTTCCTCACAAAGCAGCAGCTTGCCTTTGTGCAAGAATGCCACGTAATCACAAAGACGCTCCAGGTCGCTGACAATGTGCGAGGAGATCAGAATGGAGTGATCCTCTTCTCTGGTAAACTCATAAAACATCTCAACCACCTGATCACGCACCACGGGATCCAAGCCGCCCGTCGGCTCGTCCAGGATCAGCAGCTTGGCGCCGTGTGACATAGCAATGGCAATGCCCAGCTTCATTTTCATACCGCGCGAAAAATCGGAAAACGGTTTGTTTTCGGGCAACGAAAGCTTTTGCAAAAGCTCTGCATATCGTTGCTTGTCCCAACGCTTGTACGTGTACTGCATGATCTTTCCCACCTGCTTTGCCGTCAGACACGCAGGAATGCCCACCTCGTCCAACACCACGCCGACGTCCTCTTTGATCAGGCGCGCGTGCTGCTTGTGATCCATACCAAGCACCGTGATATTGCCTTTGTCAAGCTGCAGCATGTCCAGTATCAGCTTGATCGTGGTACTTTTCCCCGCACCGTTTTGACCGATCAAGCCCATAATGCAGCCGCTTGGCAGCGTCAAGGTCAGATTATCCAGGCAAAAGTCTTGAAAGGATTTGGTTACGTTTTTCAGTTCCAATGCGTTCATTCTCCATCCTCCATGCAAAACGTGATCATTTCAATAATCTCCTGCTTTGAAAGATTGCAGGAAACGGCAAGCTGTGCGATCTGCTCGACATACTGCTCGATCTGACGTAAATTCTCCTCTCGCAAAAGCTCGCTGTTCTTGGGGGCTACGTAGCAGCCCTTGGCAGGCGTCGTATAGATAAAGCCTTCTCGCTCCAGCTCCTCATAGGCACGTTTGGTCGTAATAAAGCTGATACGAAGATCCTTGGCAAGCCCGCGAATTGACGGCAACAGCTCATGCTCTGCCAATTCTCCACCTATGATCTGATTTTTGATCTGTCGGTAGATCTGATTATAGATCGGTTCGCCACTCCTATTGTCAATGAAAATATTCATGATGCCTCTCCTGTCTATACTGTGTATATTTATTATACACAGTATATGCAGGTTTGTCAATAGAACTTTGACATTTTTTCGCTTGTATGATCAAATCCCGTCTTCTCCTCATATCATAATACAGAAAAACTTTCAAGGAGGTACCCTACATGGACAACAGCCAAGAGACGCCCATTCCCGCAGGCACGGGATATCTGATCGTACAGGTCAGCACGGCGACAGGGGCGATTCCCTTGCCGGGTGCGCTTGTCACGGTGCGCAATTATGATCCCGAGGGAGGCAGTGACGCCGGCAACGTGATCGCAACCATGCGCACCGACCGCAGCGGCAAAACGCAAAAGCTGGCTCTTCCCGCTCCCGCTCGCGCACTCTCACAAGCTCCGGGCTCAAAGATTTTGCCCTATGCGCTTTACAGCATTGACGTCAAGACCGACCGCTACTTTGAAAACTACTTTGCAAGCGTCCCCATTTTCGACGGCATCGTTGCCGTGCAGCCCGCCATCCTGCAGGCACTGCCCGAAAGCAAATTCTCGGACAATGCGGGGCGCGACGTGCAGATCTTTTTCGAATCCCAAAATCCTGAACTGTAAGGGGGTAAGCATGCCCAATACTCCGACAATTCCCGAAACCATCACAGTGCACTTAGGTGCACCGAGCGCGCAAGCGCAAAACGTGACTGTTCCCTTTATCGATTACGTTATGAACGTGGCATCCAGTGAGATCTATCCCACCTGGCCCGAAAACGCCCTGCGCGCCAACATGTACGCGCAGATCTCGTTTGCCCTTAACCGCATTTATACGCAATATTACCGCTCTCGCGGCTATGATTTCGACATTACCAATTCCACCACCATTGATCAGTCCTTTGTCAATGGCCGCGACATCTTTGATAACATCCGCGAGATCGCAGGGGATATTTTCAACAGCTACATTCGTCGCCGCGGCAGCGTTGAGCCGTTGTTTGCCGCCTATTGCGACGGCGTGGAGGTCAGGTGCGACGGCCTTTCACAGTGGGGATCGGTGGAGCTTGCCAACCAAGGTCTCTCCCCATACGAAATCTTGACCTCTTATTTTGGCAACGACATTGACATTGTGACAAACGTTCCCGTTCAGGGCATTGACGTGCGCGTACCGGAATTCCCCTTGCGCGTTGGCAGCGTGGGCGATGACGTGCGCACCGTGCAGATCCGACTCAATCGCATCTCGCAGAATTACCCCGCCATTCCCAAGATCGTGCAGACCGACGGCATTTTCGTGGAGGACACAGAATCCGCCGTGCGTGCCTTTCAGGAGATCTTCAATCTCACGCCGGACGGCGTGGTCGGCCGTGCGACCTGGTTTGCCATCCAGGCCATTTATGCAGGCGTCAAGCGGCTCAACGAGCTGGATTCCGAGGGCATACGCCTTGAGGAGGTCACCAAGCAATATCCTCAGCTTTTGCAGCTTGGCAGCCAAGGGGTGGGCGTCCGCAACCTGCAATACTATCTGAGCTTTCTCTCCAACTATTACAACACCATTCCCGCAGTCAGCATCGACGGGACATTCGGTGATGCCACGCGCGTGGCTGTGGTGGATCTGCAAAACACCTTTGGGCTTGTACCCGACGGCATTGTCGGCCCTGCAACCTGGGAGGCCATGTACCGCGCGTATCTGGGCATCGTGGGCACGGTTCCCGAGAATTTTTCGGTCAGCGGCACCATTCCTTTTCCGGGCGTCGTGCTGCGGCAAGGATCGGATTCGGTCTCTGTGCGCATTCTGCAGGAGTATCTGAACCGCATTTCAGAAACCTATGCAAGCATTCCGGCTGTGTCGCCCACAGGATATTTCGGCAGCCGCACCGAGCAAAGCGTCCGCGCCTTTCAACAGACGTTCGGTCTTGATGTTTCAGGCGTGGTGGACGCACTGGTCTGGACCGCCATTGCCGATCTGTACAGCGACCTGATCGCCTCAGACAGTGTGCAAGACGGTCAATACCCGGGCTTTGCCATTGGTCAGGCGTGAAAGGAGGAAGACATGCAAGATCAAACCAATCACCCAAGCTACTCCCCTGCAGTTGCCAATCTGCAAAGATATCTGCGCCAGCTGGCTTATCATACCCCCGAGATCCCTCAAGTTCCCGTAGACGGCATTTTTGAAAATGCCACCCGAGACGCGCTGGTGGCTTACCAGTCATACGTAGGCTTGCCCATCACGGGAATCGCCGACCGCGAAACCTGGGATCGGTTATACCTTGACTATCTTGACTCGGTGGAATTCTACGCACCGCCCTCACAGGTGGCACTGTTTCACCGCACCCCCATCGGCTATTATTTGGATATCGGAGCCGTTGGCATTGACGTCGCCGCCCTGCAATACATGCTTGGAGAGCTGACGCTGCTATACCCCCTCACTCCGCCCGAGATCACAGGCACATACGACACGGCCACTGCCGATGCAGTGCGTGCTTTTCAAGAATTGGTCATGCTTGACATAACGGGTCAGGTGGACATTCTGACCTGGAATGCCGTCGCAGACCGCTTCAACGCGCTTCCCGCAGGTGCTGAAGCAGAATAATTTTTCCCTCGCCCCGATGCGACACGTTTTTCGCCTCGGGGCATTTATAATGTAAGGGACTATCATAAAGTAAAAGAAAGGAATTTGCTTATGCTATGTGAAAAATGCAAAAAGAAAAAGGCTACGGTCTTTTACAACGAAAATCTCGGCGGTAAAACGCGCTCCAGCTCGCTTTGTGCCGATTGTGCCGAGACGATGCGACGTACGGGAGAGCTGGAGGACGTACATAATCCCTGGACCTCGTTTACCTTCGGTTGCTCCGAGAGTGACATGTTCGGCAATCTGTGCGGCATCAGCGTGCCGCATAACATCGCAGCCGTACGCACCTGCCCCGTTTGCTCCTCCACACTTGCAGGCATTGCCGAGAGTGGCAGTGTAGGCTGTGCTGCTTGCTACAAGACCTTCTTAGACGAAATCTCCGGTGCTGTACACGCGCTGCCCGATGATATACCCTACCCCGGGCGTATGCCGCGCAAATTCCGTCTGCGGCAGGAGCGGGAGGCGCGTGCCGCGCTGTTGCGCGATCAGATGAAGCAGGCGGTACTGGCAGAGGATTTTGAAACAGCGGCACTCTTGCGTGACCAGATCCACACGCTGCAGGCGCAGGACTAAAGGAAAGGAGACTAACAATATGGCTTGGTACAATACCCCCGGATATGAAAACGACACGGTTATTTTTTCGCGCATCACGCTATCCAGAAACTTGGAAAAATACCCCTTTGTGCCCCGTATCTCACCAAAGCAAGCGGGCGAGATCATTGCAAGCGTGGGCGGAATGCTGGAAACAAACGGCTTTACCATGATCAATTTTTCCGAGATCTCGCCCACCACGGCAGCCTCCTACGCCGAAAAATACTACGTTACCAAGGAATTTGCCTCGGTCAGCCTGCCGCACGCCCTTTTGCTCAATGAGCCATGCAATCTATCCGTTATGCTTGGCGGACGCGACCACGTGCAGATCTGCTGTACTCTGCCCGGACTCTCCTTACAGGATGCAGCGGCCAACGCCTTCAAGATGGACGATCTGATCGATGATAAGGAAGCTTACGCTTTTGATAAAAATCTCGGCTTTCTTTGCTCCGATCCGCTTGAATGCGGCACGGCCATGCGCGCCTATGCATTGCTGTTTTTGCCTGCCCTGACGCTGCACGGACAAATAGAGCCGCTCTCGATCAAGCTCTCGGGACTTGGCATCTCACTGCGTCCCCTGATGAGCGGCACACAGGTACAGAATTGTCTTTACATGCTGTCCTGCCGTTCTTCTCTGCGCGTCTGTGAGCAAGAAATCCTGGAACGCATGGAGGACACTGTGCGGCAGATCCTTGACAGTGAGCGCAAGCTGTGCGAAAGAGCCAAAACCGAACGCGCACCTTATCTGATCGATCGCGCCGTGCGTGCACGTGCCATTCTTTCAAACGCACACCTGCTGGGGGCTGATGAATTTCTGAATTTGTGCGCAGACGTAAGACTGGGCATCAGCCTGGGTATAATACAGGATATAGAGCCTGACCTGCTCAACACGCTGCTCGTGGAGATCATGCCCTGCACCATGACGCTCTCTGCCGAGCAGCCCTTGCGCTCAGCCGAGGAACGGGATCTGTTCCGTGCAGCGCTGGTTAAGGGGCGTCTGGGTGCTTAATATCCATCAGGAATTTCAAATGTAAGGAACGTTATGAACAGTAAATTTACCAAAAAGGCGCAAAGCGCACTTGGGCTTTCACAAAAATTCGCGGCTGAATTCGGGCACACCTACATTGGCTCAGAGCACCTGCTTATGGGGCTTGTGGGTGAGCAGGATTGCATTGCGGCAAAGCTGCTTGCGGCCAGAGGCGCGGATTTGGCTCGCGTGCGTGACGCTGTGGCAGCCTTAACGGGAGTCGGAGATTGCTCCTTTGTCTCGCCCGAGGACATGACGCCAAGGCTTTGCAGGATCATCGAGGGGGCGGCACGACAGGCATCCACGGGTGCACAGAGCTATATCGGCACCGAGCACCTGCTATTCTCGCTTTGCTCGGAGCACGACGCAGTCGGTGCGCGCATCCTGGATAGCATGGGGATTCCCCTTCACGAGCTGATCTCGGATTGCAACGGCATGATGAACCCAACCGCGAAAAAAAGCGGGAAGCAATCCAGAAGCAAGGACAAAAGCGAGGGGGTGCTCTCGGGCTACGGCAAGGATCTGACCGCCGTTGCCAAAAACGGCTCTCCCGATCCCGTGATCGGACGTGACGAGGAGAGTGCTCGCGTCATTCAGATCCTTTCCCGCAAGCAAAAGAATAACCCTTGCCTGATCGGTGAACCGGGCGTTGGCAAAACCGCGGTAGTAGAGGGGCTTGCGCAACGCATCGCAGCGGGCGAGGTGCCGGACAACCTCAAGGGCAAGCAGATCATCTCGCTTGACCTTGCCTCTATGATCGCAGGCGCGAAATACCGCGGTGAATTTGAGGAACGCTTCAAGGCAGTGCTGCAGCGTGCCTCACAGGATCCCGATATCATTCTCTTTATCGATGAGATCCACACCATCATCGGTGCCGGTGCTGCAGAGGGAGCGGTGGATGCGGCAAATATCATCAAGCCCGCTCTGGCACGTGGCGAGATGCAGGTCATCGGAGCCACAACGCTTGCGGAATACCGTCGATATATTGAAAAGGATGCGGCACTTGAGCGCAGATTTCAATCGGTGCTGGTCAAAGAGCCCACGGCAGCGCAAGCCCTGGAGATCCTTCGCGGCTTGCGTGAGCGCTATGAGGCACATCACGGTCTTGCCATATCGGATGACGCGTTGGAGGCGGCCGTGCGTATGTCGCAACGGTATATCACCGATCGCTATCTGCCCGACAAGGCAATTGACCTTATGGACGAGGCAGCTGCACGACTGCGGCTCTCGCTTTGCAAGGCATCTCCCGAGATCAAGGCTCTCAAAGATGGCCTTTCAGAGCTTGGCAAGCAAAAGGAGCAAGCCGTGCAGGCACAGGATTTTTCGCGTGCGGCAGAAATCCGTGATCGTGAGCTGACACTCGAGCAGCAGCTGACAGAGCTGCAGCTTGCCCTGCATGCAGATACCCTGGGCAGCACTCCCACCGTCACCGAGCGCGAGATCGCAGAGGTGATTACGCAATGGACGCAAATTCCGCTGACAGGGCTCTTGTGCTCTGAGCGGGAGCGTCTCTTGCATCTGGAAGAGGAGCTGTGCACGCGCGTGGTCGGTCAGGAACAGGCAGCACGTGCGGTAGCTGCCGCCATTCGCCGCGGCCGCACGGGAATGAAGCAGGCAGGGCGTCCGATCGGGTCTTTTGTGTTCTTGGGCCACACGGGCGTGGGAAAGACCCGCATGTGCAAGGCTCTGGCACACGCACTGTTCGGTACGGATACGGCCATGATCCGCTTAGACATGTCCGAATATATGGAAAAGCACAGTGTTGCCAAGCTGATCGGCTCTCCTCCCGGCTACGTGGGCTTTGAGGAGGGCGGTCAGCTGACCGAACGCGTACGTCGCGCACCATACAGTGTGGTTTTGTTTGACGAGATAGAAAAGGCACACCCCGACGTGTTTGGTCTGCTTTTACAGGTGTTGGACGACGGCATTCTGACCGATTCACAGGGGCGACGCGTGGATTTTTCCAACACGGTGATTATTATGACCTCCAACGCGGGCACGGGCAAACGCACGCGCAGCATTGGCTTTTCTGTCAACGAGCAAGGCAGAGCTGCCGAGCAAATGACCGACGCTTTGCGCGCCCTCTTCCCTGCCGAGTTTCTGGGTCGCGTTGACAAGGTGATCGTGTTCGCCGATCTGTCGCGTGAGCATGCCACGCGTATTGCACACATGATGCTTGGAGAGATTTCGGAGCGCGCCGGGACGCTTGGAATCACGCTGGAATTTGATCCGCAGGTGCCGGAATGGATCACCGAGATCGCCTATGCCCCCGAAAAGGGCGCGCGCGAGCTGCGCCGCGCCGTCACAGATCGCATTGAGGACGCCTTGGCCACCGCCCTGTTAGACGGCAGCGTGGACAAAGGGTCGATCGTGAAGGCAAGTGTGCAGGATGGAAAGGTTGTTTTCTCACCGCACAAGTAATCGTAGGGGCTGACGTCCTCGACAGCCCGACCCCAAAATATCCTCACGCAGAGACCTGTGTCCCCAACGCTCTATCAAAGCCCTTGCGACATAGCTACGCAGTAGCTATGTCATCCTCGAGCGTAGCGAAGGATCTTGACAAAAATTCGAGCGACATCCAAATAGGAAAACAAAGCAAAACGCCATTACCTCCGTAATGGCGTTCTCTTTAGTTCATAGGCGTCTCGCCCATGAAAATTTTGTTATTCTCGTAAAGGTAATCGTAGATCAGCTCGTCATAGCAAAGCTCGCGGATCACGTTTCTCTGCTCGGCATCCAGGTAGGCTGCTACGTCGTCGACGGTTACCTTACCGCCCTGACCGCTGCCCTTGCCCACACCGGGTGCAAAGTTTTCAAAATACTTCTCCGCATAGCCGTACAGCGCGTCGCGGTACATCTCGTCCGTGATCTGCAGGCCGGCATCCTTGACGATGGCATAAAAGATCATATCCTTTTCGGCATAGGAATAAGACTGCGTCATGATCTTGATCTCGTCCAGATCAAACGCCTCCAGCACCTGCTCGTAAGAGACACCGTTGGAGATAGCCATGCGACGATAATAATCCTCCATGGATTTCATGTAATAGCTGACCGTCTCGTCGGGCACGATCTCGGCCTTGCAATTCTGCTCGCAGGCATCCCAAAGCGCGTCGTACACGGTGTCGTAATACAGCTCGTTCCACAGCTGCTCTCTGTAATATTCAAAAAACTCGTCTGCCTTTGTGCATGCACCGCCCGTATAGGACGACACGAACGCATCGGTCAGCTCCTTGTATGCGCCCTTGATGTAAGAAACCGTCACGGTATAAGAGGTTGTATTTCCCTCGTCCTCCACGTTGACAAGCACGGGAATGCCGCAGGGCGCACCGACCAATCCTCTGACAAAATCATCGGGCATGCTGCTCTCCTCGGCAAGCTTGACCTCCACGTCGTCTTCCCCCACGGCAGTGCCGCCGTCCGGGTGCATGGAAGAATAGGAAAGCACCAGAGTGTCTCCCCATTTGGCCGTACCGTCTGTGATTTTTTCATAAAGACCGTTGAGTGTCTTGATTCCCTCGATGGCCTCGTTTACCTGCTCGTCGGTCACCTGCACTCCCTCAATCTTGATTTCAAGACCGGTATAAGCCCCCAGTGTGACGTACTCGTCAAGCGGCATGGACAGATAGTCCGGGATATCGTCCAGATCCACCGAATCCTTGGCCGGTGGCGTCAGATCCGCCGTTTCCTGCTCCAGCATCTCCTCAACCGAGGTGCAGGCGCAGAGCAAAAGCAGCAGCGTAAGCAGAGCTGCCACGATTTTGATATACTTCATAAAAACTCCTATAGCCGAAGAGGGCCGAACTCACACGGTTTTGCTCGGCAAATATCTGCATCTGTGGCAGACAAAATGCTTGCAATATCTTATATTGCTTCGCATTTTCTCTTTGCATCTGCGAAATATTTGCTCGCGCAAAACTGCGCAGCACCCTCCGGCGTTGAATTTTTTGATGGATTTTGTCAAAGCGAGTCGAAGCAAGATACGCATCTTGCGAGATGAGATTTGGCGAAAGACGCGAAAAATTCTCGCCGCAGGGCGTATGAGTTCGGCTCTCTTCGGCTATTGGGATAGTAACAAACGTTTGCTCTAATTACAGTATATCATATTTTGGTCAAAACGCAATAACCGCGATGTTTAATGACGGTTGAAAAAATCCACCGGGAGTGGAATGGTGGGTAAAAAACGGTTTGATTGATCCTTGCTGCATCATTATGATACCAGACATGAAGGAGCGCCCTCGTGATGAATCTCACCCACCGCAACCGCGTCGATCATTTCGCGACTGCTCCGCGAAATTCTCTTCCGCTGCGGTCCCCCCTCTCCAGCGGAGAGGGCTTATTATCTCACCCTTTTGTGAGAAGTCATACAAGACAGATGCATATCAAGAGCCCTCTCCGCTGGAGAGGGGGGACCGCAGCGGAGATTGAAACGAGTAGCACGAGTTTCAATGACGCGGTTGCGGTGGGTGAGATTCATCCCACGGACGCTCTTTGACATCTTTTCATATTAAAAAGCAGAAGCCCGGATAGGCTTCTGCTTCGTTGTATATTGCATTTTTGCTTTAATCCAGTTCCTTGACACCCGTGTAGAGCTCGTAGTATCTGCCCTTGAGGTCAAGCAGTGCGTCGTGGTCGCCGCGTTCGATGATCTCGCCCTGCTCCAGCACCATGATGGCGTTGGAGTTGCGCACCGTGGAAAGGCGGTGGGCGATGACAAAGGTGGTGCGGTTTTTCATCAGACGGTCCATGCCGTGCTCGATGTGACGCTCGGTACGCGTGTCAACCGAGGAGGTTGCTTCGTCAAGCACCAGGATGGGTGCCTTGGAAAGCGCTGCACGTGCAATGTTGAGCAGCTGACGCTGACCCTGCGAAAGGTTCGCGCCGTCGCCCTCCAGCTTGGTCTGATAGCCGTTTTCCAGTCGCATGATAAAGCTGTGTGCGCTGGCCGTCTTGGCGGCTGCAATGACCTCCTCGTCGGTGGCGTCGGGTCTGCCGTAGCGGATATTTTCCATGACCGTGCCCGTAAAGAGGTGGGTATCCTGCAGCACCATGGCGATATTCTTGCGCAGATAATCGCGGGAATACTGCTTGATATCAATGCCGTCAATGGTAATACTGCCCGATTCAATGTCATAGAATCGGTTGAGCAGGTTGGTAATGGTGGTCTTGCCCGCGCCGGTCGAGCCGACGAATGCGATCTTCTGACCGGGATGCGCGTAGAGCGAAATGTTCTTGAGCACCGTCTTTTCGGGTACGTAGCCAAAGGTTACGTTTTCAAATACCACGTCGCCCGCAATGCCCGTGTGGCCGGGGGTGTTTTCATCGATTGCGCCCTCGGGATCGGGTGCCTCGGGCTCCTGGTCCATGACTGCGAACACGCGCTCAGCACCCGCAAGTGCAGAGAACACGGTGGTCATTTGCTGCGAGATGTTGGTAATGGGGAAGGAGAATTGCTTGGAGTAGTTGGCGAATACGGTCAGCTCACCGGGGGTAAAGCCGGTCAGCAGCATCATAATGCCGCCCACGCCAAGCGTGAATGCAAAGGTGATCTGGCTTGTGTTGCCCATGATCGGACCCATGATACCGCCCCAGAACATGGCGCGGTACTGCTTGCCGCGCAAATCGCGGTTGAGCAGGCCGAATTCCTCCTCGCATTCCTGCTCGTGGTTGAAGACCTTGATGACCTTCTGACCCGAAACGGTCTCTTCAATATAGCCGTTGACCGCGCCCAGCGCAGCCTGCTGCTGCTTGTAAAACTTACGGGAGCGCTTTGCCAGCGCCGCACCGCCAAGACCGAAGATCGGGATAAAGACCACCGTGATCACGGTCAGCCACACGTTGGTGGTCAGCATGAACACAAACGTGCCTGCCAGCGTGACCGCGCCCGAGATCAGCGAGGTCAGGGTGTTGGAGAGCATGTGGTCAATGTTGTCCACGTCGTTGGTAAAGCGGGACATGGTCTCGCCCGTGGGGTTTGCGTCAAAGTAACGGACGGGCAGTCTCTGCATTTTTTCAAACAGGTCGTTACGCAGCTTTTCCAGCGAGGACTGGGTGATGTGCACCATCAGTCTTGCCTGGGTGTAGGATGCCACGATGCCGCAGCCGTAGATCAGCACGAAAATGCACAGAGCCGCAAACAGATAGGGGAAGGGGCCGCTGAGATTGAACAGATCGATCAGCGCGCTGATGGGGCCAAAGCCTGTCAGTGCGGTGATGGCACTGTCCGCAAGTCTTGTAAAGACGCTGGCATCCTCTGCCATGGGAACACCCGCGATGTGGTTGATGACGGGGGAGAGCAGGTAAGAGCCGACCAGTGCGGTGACGGTATGCGTCAGCATACAGATCAGCACCAGGATCATGGCCCACGTGTGCGGCTTGAGGTATTTCAGCAGGCGCGCGATGGTCTGTCCTGCGTTCTTGGGCTTGCCGCCCATACCTCTGCCACGGGGGCCGCCGCCTCTGGGACCGTGCCCGCCGCCCGGGCCGCCGTGTGAGGATTTGGAGTACTGTCTTTGCAGGCTTTCAAGGTTACGCTTTGCCATTATGCCTTCACCTCCTGAGCCTTTGCGGCGGGTGCTGCCGCCTGATTTTGCTTGCTTTCCATCTGAGAAATATAGATTTCCTTGTATTCTTCGTTGTTTTCCAAGAGCTCGGCATGTGTACCGATACCCGTGATCTCGCCCTGATCCATGACCACGATGCAATCCGCATCCATGACAGAGGAGATACGCTGGGCGATGATGATCTTGGTCGAGCCCTTGAGCTCACCCGCAAAGGCTGCGCGGATCTGCGCCTCGGTTGCGGTGTCAACTGCGCTGGTCGAGTCGTCCAGTATCAGGATCTTGGGGTTCTTGAGCAGAGCGCGGGCAATGCAAAGACGCTGCTTCTGACCGCCCGAGACGTTGGTACCGCCCTGATCGAGGTTAGTGTCGTAGCCGTCGGGGAAGTTCTGAATAAATTTGTTTGCCTGCGCGTGCTCGGCTGCCGTGCGGATCTGCTCCTCGGTGGCGTCCTGGTTGCCCCAACGCAGATTTTCCTCGATCGTGCCCGAGAACAGCACGTTCTTTTGCAGCACCATGCCAACGCCCTCACGCAGGTGGTAGAGCGAGTAGTCGCGCACATCCACGCCGTCCACCAGCACCTGTCCCTCGTCCACGTCGTAAAGGCGGGGGATCATGGAGACCAGCGAGGTCTTGCCGCAGCCGGTAGGACCGATGATGCCCACGGTAGAGCCTGCTTCAATGGTCAGGTTGATATCCGAGAGCACGCGATCCTCGCTGTTCTTGAAGTAGCGGAAGGAAACGTTCTTGAATTCGATCTTGCCGTCCGTGACCTGCTTTTCCTTGCATTTTGCGTCTGCATCGTCCAGGTCCAGCTTTTCGTCCAGCACCTCGCCCACACGCTTGCAGGAGGCAAGTGCTCTGGAGGACATCATCAGAAGGAAGGTGACCATCATCAGCGAGTTGAGGATCTGATTGACGTAGGTAATGAATGCGGAAAGGTCGCCGATGGGCATGCCGTCCACCACCATGTGGCCGCCAAACCAAAGCACGGCGATGATGGTTGCATTCATGAACAGGGTCATAACGGGCGAGAGCGTGATCATGATCTTGACCGCGTTGGTACCCGTGGTACGCAGATCGCGGTTGGCTGCCTTGAACTTGTCTGTCTCCTGCTTTTCACGCACGAAGGATTTGACCACGCGTACGTTGGTAATGCTTTCCTGCACTGTGTTGTTTAAGCCGTCGATGCGCTCCTGCACCTTGGCAAACATGGAGAAGCCGCGCGTGACGATCAAAAGGATGCTGAGCAGCATCAGGGGGATGGTGACCGCCAGTACGATCGAAAGACGGGGCTTGAGCGTGATGGCCATGACCAAGCCGCCGATCAGCATACCGGGGGAGCGCAGTGCCATACGCAGAAGCGCGTTGACAAAGTTCTGCATTTGCGTAATGTCGTTGGTCAGTCTTGTAACCAGCGAGCCGGTCGAGAATTTGTCAATGTTGGCAAACGAGAAGGACTGCACCTTTGCATAGACGTCGCGACGGATATCGGATGCAAAGAATACGGCTGCCTTTGCGCCGAAGTATGCACCGCCAACGCCGCCCGCCATCATCAGAAGAGCGGTCAGCACGATCATGCCGCAGATGCCGATCATGTACCAGATCGAGGTAGAGGTCAGAGCCTCTGCCACCTCGGGGATGGCAAGCGAGCCCCATGCACCGTCAAAAACGGGGATGGAGAAGGATTTGAGAGACTGGTATGCGGCACCGAAGTTGATGATCTGTGCGAGATATTTGGGCATGAGCACCTCACCAAGCACTTCGATGATCATACAAAGCGGGCCGAGGATAAAATAGGGCAGATACGGTTTTACGTATTTCAGCCAACGTTTCATAACGGGATTTCCTTTCTTGGGGGGATTGTGGCAAAATTACTGTTGTTGAGCGGCGAGCAGCTTTTGCAAATTCTGCTCAATTCTTTCAAGTCCTTGCAAAAGAACCTCAAGCTCGGCATCGTCAAAGCCTTCAACCATGGCTTTGTCAATACAGTCAAACAGGGCGCAGGTCTTGGTCACCACGCCGCGACCCTTTTCGGTCAGGTCGATGCGGTTGCAGCGGCAGTCGTCTGCGTCGGCGTCTCTTGTAATATAACCATCGGATTCCAGCTTCTTGAGCGAGACGGCAATGGCAGCCGGACTGACGTTCAGATCCTTGGCAAGCTGCTTTTGAGAGGGGATGCAGCCACGGGAAAGACGCATCAGGAGCATATGCTGCGAGCGGTGCAGCCCTGTTTGCGCTGTGATGGTGGCTTCAACTGCCTGACGGTGCAGCCTGTCGGCTCTGATGAATTGCTTGATGACTGCGCGCGCTTTGTCGGAATCCCGAGGGGGGAAATGATTGTTTTCTTGCACGAAACAGACCTCCACAAAAATAATTAGTCAGTTAACGATTAACGTGTTAATTATACCACGATTTTGTCAAATGTCAATACAGTATTGACCGATTTTTTCTTTTTGTTGCAATGCACAAAAAAGGGAAGAAAAATCCCCTTGACAGGGGCAAAAACACGGGAATGGGGGAATGTCATTCTCTCGGCATATTGCACAGGGAATGATAAGATGTGAAAAAATTCATGGTAGATACTTTACAAATTCACAAACGTATGCTATAATAAAATTGCAAGGAGGAAGGGAAATGGTCCCGACACTTGCAATATATATGGAGGTGGCACTTATGAAGACCAACATTATCGGCAGACAACTCAACGTGTATAGCGACACGAAAGCCCTGATTGAAAAGAAGCTGGCCAAGCTTGATCGGTATTTTAAGGTCGAGCCTGACGCAACCGTTACGCTCAGCCGTAAGCGTAACGTGTCCACCTTGGAAATCACGATTAACGCACAGGGAACCTTGTTCCGCAGCGAGGTCGGTGCAGACTCTTTCAGGGATGCGCTGGATCAGTCAATTGACGCGATCGAGCGTCAGATCCGTAAGAATAAGACCAAGCTGTCCAAGCGTCTGCGTGAGGACGCTTTCCCCATCGAGGAATTTTTCCCCGAGGATCTGGAGGAGGAGCAGGATCTGATCATTCGTACCAAGACCTTCCCCTATAAGCCCATGTCGGCTGAGGAGGCGATCTTGCAAATGAATCTGATCGGACACCAATTCTTTGTGTTTGTGGACGACGAGACCCGCGCGACCTGCGTTGTATATAAAAGACAGGATGGCACCTACGGCCTGATCATGCCCGAATAAAGCTTGAATTAAGCCAAGGGAGACCGTGAGGTCTCCCTTGTATTTTGCAAAAATATATTCATTGGATAAATGGAAAGGACACAGCTATGCAAAACAACATTCCCCGCGCGGAATATCCGCGTCCTCAACTGATCAGAGATGCCTGGATCAATCTCAACGGCCCCTGGGAATACATGACAGACCGCGCGCAAAGCGGTGAGCAGCGCGGCTTTGCGGGTGATGCACCCTACACCGAGCAGATCACCGTACCCTTCTGCCGCGAGAGCGTACTCTCGGGCATTGGCGATACTGATTTTTGCTCTTGTGTGTGGTACAGAAAAAAGATCACATTGCCAAAGGACTGGCAAGGCGGCAAGAGAGTGCTTTTGCACGTAGGCGCTTGCGATTATAAGGCTGACGTCTGGGTCAACGGCAAGTGGATCGATTATCACATCGGTGGCTACGTGGCATTTACCGTGGATATTACCAAGGCACTGGTAGAGGGAGAGAACACCGTCACCATCCGCGCCATCGACGATCTGCGCTCGGGCATTCAGCCCGCAGGTAAGCAGAGCCCGCAGTATGGCTCGTTCGGCTGCTTCTATACCAGAACCACGGGCATCTGGCAGACGGTATGGCTGGAGTGCGTGCCCGAGGTCTATCTGCAGAGCGCACGCTACTTTACCGATATCGACGACTGCACCCTGACCGCCGAGCTGCACGTCAAGGGTGGCGAGAATACCCCTGTGGAGCTGACCGCAAGCTACGAGGGCAAGGTGGTCGGCAGGGCAAAGGGCACAGCCCACGGTGGCAAGTGCACCTTGCGCATGACGCTTGACGAGCTGCACCTTTGGGAGGTTGGAAACGGCCGACTGTACGATCTTGAGATCAAGTGCGGTGACGACGTGGCAAAGAGCTATTTCGGTATGAGATGCGTGGAATGCCGCAAGGGTATCATGTACCTCAACCACAAGCCGGTCTTTATGAGACTGGTGCTTGACCAAGGCTTCTATCCGGACGGCATTTATACAGCACCCACGGTAGAGGAGCTGTATGCCGACGTGGATCGCTCCATGGCCATGGGCTTTAACGGTGCAAGACTGCACCAGAAGGTATTTGAGCCTCTGTTCCTTTCCTATTGCGACAAGAAGGGCTATATCGTTTGGGGCGAGCATGCAAACTGGGTGCAGGATTCCTCGCGCACTGAGGTGTTTGAAAACTTCCTGCCCGAATGGCACGAGATCATGGAAAGAGACTTCAACCATCCCGCCATCATCGGTTGGTGTCCCATTAACGAGAGCGTTCCGCATCAGAACAAGCTGTTTATGAAGACGCTGGCGGCCATGACCCGCGGATACGACCCCACAAGACTTTACATCGATGCTTCGGGCTGGGTACACCAGGACGAGCTGACCGATATTTTCGACCTGCACGACTACGATCAGAACCCCGAGACCTTTGCACAGAGACTTGCTCCTTTGGCGAACGGGGAAAAGATCGACGTGCACGGACACGTGGTGGGTCACTATAAGGAAGAGAAGTACAGATGCTGGTGCAACTGCACCTTTGTCAGCGAGTACGGCGGCACGCTCTGGTCGGATGCCGACCGCAATATCGGCTGGGGCTACGGTCAGGCACCCACGGACGAGCAGGGCTTCAAGGCACGCTTCAAGGGGCTTTCCGAGGCGATCTTGTTCCATCCCAACATGGGCGGTCTTTGCTACACACAGCTGACCGACGTGGAGCAGGAGGTCAATGGCCTTTACACCTACGACCGCCGCGCCAAGTTTGACCCCGAATTCTTCCATTCGGTGCTGACACAAAAGGCTGCGATCGAAGAAGAATAACGTAAAATCGATGAAAGTTTTGATCAAACTTTTCTAAAAAGTTTGCGCAGGTCGAGGGCGCGAAGCCCTCGTCGCGCCTGCAGGCGCGAAATCTATACTCGCCGTTTTTTGGTTCTTTTTTGCGGCTTCTTGCTCAAAAAAGAACGGAAAGGGTTTTCTCGCATCATATCCCAACAAAAAAGGAGCTGCCATGGGGAGATACTCCAAACGGAGTATCTCCCCGGTTCTATTCGCCTCGCGGCGAGTGATATTGCTACGCAGTGATATTTGGACTTCGTCCAAGTGATATTTGCTTCGCAAGTTTTCATGGCGAATAGAATATCACTGAAGCCGCAAGGCTTTCATATCACTATCGCGGCAGCGATAATATCACTCCGACGCAGTCGGAATATCACTCATATA
>JAZNZB010000048.1:0-2499 GCA_045594705.1 Eubacteriales bacterium | reverse complement strand
CCTTGCCTGCGGCGGAGACGAGCTGGACGCGTTGGACGATATTCTGTCCAAGAAGGTGTTCAGAAAGTTGGAGGCACAGAACCCGATCTACGTACGCAACAGCGTGGACGGACTTTGCAATTACCTTGACGAGCTGTTCGGTTACGACCGCATGAAGCTGTGCAAGGAGTACTTGCGCAGATTTGAGAGAGCGGCATAAGCCCGCTCCGCCCCTGTCATCCTTGAGCAAGAAGCCCTCTTTTTGAAATTCTTCGCTGCGCTCAATGAATGAATCGCTCCGCAACGCGGAGCTTAAAGAGGGCTTCGCCGCGAAGGATCTTAGGGGCGGAGCCCTACACAAAGAATTTTCCCAAGAAAGGATCTCGACATGCACGAGCTGGATATATACTACCGAGCCTTACGCGAGCTGCGTCGACAAACGGCTACCGATGATAAATGCCGTCGCTTCACCGATGCAGTCAAGCATGCCTCTGACGAAGGGGATTGCTTGCGCGCGCAGCGCACGATCTGTCATATCGATGAGGATTGGGTGTACTATATAGAAACGCACCTGCCTTATGTGGAAAAGGCGATCAAGGAAGAAAGACAGTTTATCCGTCGCGAGGGTGAAACGGTGGATATCGGTAAGGCCAAGAAGGTCTCGCGCGACTCGGTGGAGCATCTGGCGCGTCACAGTCAGATGATCACGCATCTGCCGGAAGAGGGCGAGATGCTGATCCCGGATAAGATCTATATCACCGAGAATACCAGTAACTATACCGTTTACGAAAATCGCTTTCTGTATTTGCTTCTGACCTTCATGAGCGATTTTGTGGAGATGAGATATTCCAAGATCGCAGAGCTTGGCAATACGTACAAGGCAGATCTGACCACACACAAGCGCGTGGTGATGGGCAAACGCTCGGTGGAAATGGAGCTGCATTTTTGCGAGCAGGCCAAGAACGATCCATATGCGGATAAGAATGACCGTCACAATACCATGCTGCAGAGAGTAGAGGCCATTCGTGTCATTACCAACATGCTGCTTATGACCCCCTTGATGAAGGAGGTGGCGAAAGCCCCCCTGATCTCGCCGCCCATTACCAGAACAAACGTGCTGCGTATGGACAACAACTTCAAATATGCCGTAGAGCTGTACGATTATCTGGTGGCTTATGCCAAGGACGGCTATACCATTGAGTACCGAAACGTTGAGCAAGAGCCCTTTGACGATGCGCTGGAGAGCGAGATTGACGAGATGGTGGCCATCATGTCATATCTGACCTATAAGCATGGCAGCGGTGCGGCCAAGACGTTGGAGCAAAGATATATTGCCGCAGAGCGAGAGCGGCAGCAGGCGGCAGAGGAGGCAAGACGCGCAAGGCTGGAAATGCTGCGCCAACGCGCGCATGAGAGTAGTGCATCCATGGACGAATATCTGCTTGCCTTAGAGGAGCAGAACCGTATGCTGGAGCGACATGCCGAGCAAATGCGTGCCGCAACCGAAACGCTGCAAAAGGCCATCGACCAGGAGGCGCAAAAGCTTTCGGCCGTGTATTTTGAGCAGTGTGAGCGCAGATTCCGTGAAAAGCGCGAGGCGTTGATCGCATCGTATGAAAAAAAGCTGGAGACCAAGGAGATGGCCTTGGAAATGTCTGCGCAGGAGCAGGCCGGTCTGTTGGCCGAGAATCAGGGCTTGCAGGCAAGAGTGCGTGCGCTGCAATACCGAGTGGGCGAGACTCCCGTCGAGGATACCACCACAAAGGAGTATATCGAGCAGTTAGAGCGTGAGTATGGTTGGTACGTACAAATGTTTGAAAAGAATTGGAAGCTGACTAAGAGAAAGATCCGCAAGGATATCCTCTGGTCTTCGGACAAAAAGAAAAAGTCCGATGAATTATGAGGTAGGATATGCGAAAAAAACATCCGAAAATCAAATATATTGTCTTGCTGGTGCTGATCCTGTTTTTCGGGCTTGCGTGCGTGCTTGCTGTGTTTTTGGCACCGTCGGACGGCGGCTTGCCCATGGATAATGCCTTTATCCCCTCGGAATCTGTGCTGGTGCTGGGCCTTCTGGCCTTGCTGTTACCGATATTGCTGATCGCATTGATCGTGTCGGTGACAAGAAAATCCAAAAAGCCGCGAAAGATCGAGGCACAGCCCGAGGCTAAGCTCAGTGTCAGGCTGGATGGCAAAAAGGATCCTGTCAAAGGTGAGGGACGCGGATCTTCCCCCGGCACACCCGAGAGAGCGGAGGGAGAGAGTAGATTTTTCATGCTGAGCAGGACCGACCGCTACATGAAGAAGTACGCAGCCCCCGCATATAACAAGGAAGTGACGCTGGCAAGCTTTTGCGAGAGCTTTCAGGCGTATGCCGCCGGGAATCTGGGGCTGTATTACGACATCTCGGATATTCGCCGCTTTATCTCCAACCTGGGAGTCAGCCATATTCTGGTCATGCAGGGTATGTCGGGTACGGGTAAGACCTCGCTGGCGTATGCGTTTGGCGAATTTATCGGC
>JAZNZB010000047.1:0-24996 GCA_045594705.1 Eubacteriales bacterium | reverse complement strand
GGGCAGGCACATGGAACTTATTGCATTGCGAAAAGATTTGTTTATGTAGGGCGGGACGTCGAGGGCGCCGTCCCCTGCAAATGCAAATCTATGGGGGGAACAAGGCTTTTCATAAAAAAACAATGACCGTATCCAAGTGATACGGTCATTGTTTTGTGCGTATTTTAACGCTTATTCCTCAGCCCGACAGGGCTCAACCTTTTTTATGAATTCATCAATCGCATGGCGTTATTCCAGAAGATATCCTCCTTGACCTGCTCCGAAACGGGAGCCTCAAGCACGAAATTTTGCTCTCTCTCCTGGCCTGACCAGGGGCAATCACTGCCGTAAAGCAGCAGCGCGGGGTCGTGCTTTTGCATGATCTTATGGAGCAGTGGATGACGGTGCGGATAGGAGCCCGAGTGTGAGGTGTCCATATAAAGCTGCTTGCCGCACAGCTTGTCCAGCATGTCCTGCTCGCAGTCAATGCCGCCCATATGCGCCGCGATCAGTGTCAGTCTCGGAAAATTCTGCATCACGGAAAGCACCTGCGCGGGTCTGCAATGCATGTGGTCGGGGGAATTGGGGTCGTAACCTGTGTGGGTGATCAAAAACATATCGTAGGCGATGCAAAGCTCAAAGATCGGGTGCAGCACAGGATCGTCAAATTCGATGCGGATATAGTCGGGATGCAGCTTGAGCCCCTTGATGCCCGCATCCTTGAGCATGCGGATCTGTCCTTCAAGATCCTCGCCGTGGGGGTGCAGAGAGCCCAGTGCGTAAAGCTCTGTCTGTGTTCTTGCCAGCTCGCAGGCAAAGGCGTTGACCTTTGGCATCTGGTGCGCGTTGGTGGAAACGTTGCAGACAAGACTCTTGTCGACTCCGTGAGCGTGCATCTGCTCAAGTACCCCTTGGGCAGTGCCGTCTGTGGTGGGGGTCAGGCCGCATTTGCGCGAGATCTCTGCCAGGTGTGCAATGGCGCGGGGAGCAAGTGCGTCGGGAAAGCAGTGAGTGTGAAAATCGAAAATCATGGAAAGCCTCCTTGAGGCGGTGTCGTGATGGCATCGCGGGTAAATAAAAAACGATAGGATTATTATAGCACAATAAAGAGTGCTGTGCAAGAATATCTGCAAAGTAAAATCGGAAAATTTGGGAAAATGGGAATTCGTGTCTGCGTTTGTCGCAAGCAGGCGAACGATTTTTGACGTAAAATCCCTTGCAGTATGAGAAATTTCCAAAATAAGTCTGTACAAAACGGACAAGGTATGATATAATGAAT
The DNA here is from genome assembly GCA_045594705.1 of Eubacteriales bacterium. GTDB lineage: Bacteria > Bacillota > Clostridia > Oscillospirales > CAG-272 > SVQP01. Next base: position 23,738 of record JAZNZB010000047.1, on the reverse strand, counting down.
AGTGTATGTAATTTATTCGAAAGTAATCATCATTCTGTCGGGAAATCACTAAAAAAAGCCCACATGTAAGAGAAAGGAATCGCTATGGAATACAACAAGAAGAATAAATCGACCCGGGACGGAAAGGGAGCAAAGCAGCATCCCGCCAAGAATTCACGTCACGATAAGTATAACGCTCCCAAGCCTGCTGCGCAGATCAGCGATCGCGAGCTTGAGGAAATGGAGGATTCGGGACTTGTCATTGGCAGAAACGCTGTACGTGAGCTGCTCAAATCCGACCGTGAGATCGATAAGATCCTGGTCAGACGCGGAGACCGCGAGGGCTCGATCGTGGTGCTGGTTGCCATGGCAGTGGAGCGTGGTATTCCCGTCGTGGAAACGGACAAGGATAAAATGGATCGCATGGCGGGCTTTGCGCCTCATCAGGGGATTATCGCGATGGCGGCACAAAAGGAGTATTGTACGCCTGAGGAGATTCTGGAGATCGCCAAGGAGCGCGGTGAAGCACCTCTGATCGTCATTGCAGACGGCATTACCGATCCCTATAACCTGGGCGCCCTGATCCGTTGTGCAGAGGGCTGCGGTGCGCACGGTCTGATTATCCCCAAGCGTCGTGCCGTAGGACTGACGCCGCTGGTATCCAAGGCGTCCGCAGGTGCTGTGGAGCATCTTGCCATTGCCAAGGTGTCCAATATTGGCGCAACCGTACGTATGCTTAAGAAGGAAGGTGTATGGGTGTTTGCAGCCGAGGCAGGCGGCAAGCCCTTTTATGAGACCGATTTCCGAGGCCCCTGCGCATTGGTATTCGGCAGCGAGGGCAACGGTGTTTCCGATCTGGTGACCAAGGAGGCTGACGTCATTACCTCCATTCCCATGTACGGAAAGGTCAATTCCTTCAACGTATCTACTGCTGCATCGGTCATTTTGGCTGAGGCGGCAAAGCAGCACAGACAGGGCTGACATGTGCGATGAATTGATGTGAAAGGGGGCGGTGGCTTGGCAAAGAAAAAGCAGAGCTATTCCACGGAAAACGTGGATGAAATGGTAGAGAAACTCAGAGAGTCTTATGAGAATGCGGACCGTGCCGAGGGGGAGAATATCGATTCCAACGCAGATGATGAAGCATTTGCAAAGATGCTGGTAGAAATGTTCGGCAAGCAGAGCAAGGATCAGCCTTCTTCTGCAAAAAAGAGCAATGAGCTTTACAGTGCCGAGGATTTCATGCCCGATGAGGATGACGAGCCCGAAGAGGATCTCGAAGAGTCCTTTGAGGATGAAACCGAAGAAGAGTTTATCGAAGAGATCGAAGAAGAGGTCGAAGAAGTCATAGACGAAGAGTTCGACGAAGAAATCGACGAGGACATAGACGAACAGATTGACGAGGACGTAGACGAGGAGTATGCGCAAGAGGATCCCGAAGAGATCGCAGCTCAGATCCGCAAGCAGGCGGAAACCAAGATCACAGAGCAATTCCGGCAGGAAAACCACGTCTCTGAGTCCGAGCAGATCCCCCCGGAAGAGCTTCCTTGGTTTGACGAGGATGAAATGGATGAGGAGGACGCGCGAGAGATTGCCGAATACGAGGCATTGGTTGCGCAGGATGAGCTGGAGCAGATGCTTGATGAGGATGAGGATGACGAGCTGATCGAAGAGGAAGAGCTCATCGAAGAGGAAGAACTCATCGAAGAGGACGAGCTTATCGAAGAGGACGAGCTGGTCGAAGAGGACGAGCTCATCGAAGAGAAATCTCCCGAGCTCACCGAGGAGCAGGAGCTCCCCATGAGCGACGAATATATCGCAGAAGATCCGTTCGAAGAGCAGCCCGAGCCGGAGCCCGAGGAGGACTACGTGGATATGCTGCTGGGCTCTTTGGAGGAATGGAAAAGATCGGTGGAGGCTGTCAAGGCACAAATGCGCGCAGAGCATTCGGCAGATATCCCCACCACCCGCGTATCCGCTGAACCGGTGGTGCAGCAGGAATCCGATCTGTCGGACGAGATTGCGATGCAAGAGGCCGATCCGTTGACCGAAGAGGCTTGCGAGTATCCTGCCGATGACCCAATGCAGGGGCGCGTCGTTGAGGAGACGGTTTTGCCGGGCGAAACGGATCAGCAGGGCTTGGAATTCGACGAAAAGGATATCCATATGATGGCCGCGCTCGGATATGAGCGCGAGGTCAAGGGCAAGGTGGGCAGTGAGCGCGTACGCAGTGCAAAAGTAAGGCACAAGGAGCGCGGACAAGACCTTGGCAGTGACGATCCGCTTTGCTTTGCATGGCAGGGCAAGGAATATATGGATGCGACGGATGAATCTGAGATCAAACAGGCATACCGTCGGGAAAAGCCTTGGGTGATCGTTCGCTTGGCTGTATGCATTACCTTCCTGTTTACCTTGATCGCGTTGGATAACGCATACTTGATCGGTTATTTGCAGGGCAGTGTGCCGCGGATCATTACCACTCCCGTATATCCGTTGCTTGCTTCTCTGGCAGTGTTTGCGGTAGCCGCTGTGTCGTGGCGCAGACTCTGGGAGGGCCTTCGCAGTATTTTTACGCTCCGACATAACCTGTATTCCGTGCCGGCTTTACTGCTGCTGGCATCCTTCCTGTACGATATCGTGCTGATCTTCTTGTCGGGCAAGCAATACATGATGTTCAACTCTCTTGCCGTGCTTGCGCTGACGTTATGTGCAATAGCGGACGTGTTGAATCTGTACAATCAGGAGCGCAGCTTCCGTGTCGTTCGCTCGGGCAAGCCGAGATACGGTCTTGAAAAGGTGGCTGATGCGGTATCCGGCTCGCGCCTTCCCGTTTACGAACAACAGCAGGCTTCAAGACCGCAGGCCGGTGCGTATCGCGTTCGTAAGCTCAGCCTGGTGGGCGGATACTTCCGTCGCACGGGAGCTGCTGCCGAAAAGGGAATTGCGCTGAGTGTGGTATACGGTGCGCTGTTCGTTTGCGCGCTTGCTGCCGCTGTAGCAACGTATATTGCTACGGGACAGGGCATGGGGGCTTTGACCGCGTTTATGGTCTGTATCAACGGTGCAATGCCGCTTTCTATGCTGCTCTTTGCGGCCATTCCCGCATTTGTGGCGGGAAAAACGCTGATGAAAAGCGGTTGTGCTGTCATCGGCTCGGGTGCGATCGATGAATACCGTGACGTCAAGGCTATGATGTTTGATGCGGGACAGATGTTCTGTGCGTACGGATCCTCGCAGATCACGGTACGCGGTGACAGCGATATCGGTACTTATATGGACAAGACCCGCGTACTGCTGCACGCACTGGGCGGAACGCTTGCCAATATCGCAGGAGAAGAAAAGCCCGAGGCCGACGCTCCCGTCAAGATTGAGATCATGAGTGTGGGTGAGAACGGCATGACGCTCTATATGGACGGCATTACCTGCGTGATGATGGGTGACTACGATTATCTTGCGGCCAGAGGCGTGCGCCTGCCCCGCAGAGATATGGAAAAGAACTATAAAAAGCACAAGAACAGTACCGTGATCTATCTTGCATTTGACGGTGTGTTCCGCGTAGGATATTCGGTGGATTATGAGCTGCGTCGCGAATTTTTGTCGCGTGCCCGTCAGCTGCGTACCGAGGGCATTGACCCCGTGATCGTTTCCTATGATCCTTGCATCAATCAGGAGACCGTCAACACCCGCGCCAAGGACTCGGGGATCGTGGTCGAGCGTCAAAGAGAATACGAGGGCAGCGCCGAGATCACATTGGACTGTGGCGTGATCGCAACGCGTGCCCCTGAGGATTTGCTGTTGCCGTTGCTGGCTTGCCGTAAGCTGCGCCGCGTGCGCATGATCGGCATGATCTGGCGGTTTGCATATCTTGTGCTGACCACAGCCTTGATCGTGCTGCTCTCCGTGCTTGGTTGCATCTGGTACGTCTGGCCTTTGCTACTGCTGCTTTATCAGGCTCTTTGGCTGCTGGTTATCCCGATCGCTTGTACAAGCCTTTTGGGCGATTTACGTAAGACAAAATAAAAGGTGACAATATGGATCAGAAAATTGCAACAGTACTTAAGACCGTGCAAAAGCCCGGACGATATGCGGGTGGGGAATACGGTCAGATCATCAAGGATAAAAATACCGTCAAGGCGAGATTTGCTTTCTGCTTTCCCGACACGTATGAGATCGGTATGTCCAATCTTGGCGTGCGTATCCTGTATTCGCGTCTGAACGCCGAGCAGGATATCTGGTGTGAGCGCAGCTATGCGCCGTGGGTGGATATGCAGGAGCAGATGCACAAATATGATATCCCGCTCTGGGCACACGAATCGGGCGACCCGCTGACCGATTTCGATTTCGTGGGCTTTACCCTGCAGTATGAGATGTGCTATCCCACAGTGCTTAACATGCTGGGACTTGCGCACATTCCGCTGTACGCCAAGGACAGGGGAGAGGAATTCCCCTTGATCATCGGCGGCGGCCCCTGCACCTATAACCCCGAGCCCATGGCAGAGTTTTTCGATCTGTTCAACATCGGTGAGGGTGAGGAAATGCTCCCGCAGATCGTCAGACTCTATATCCAAATGAAGGAGGAGGGCAGCTATACCAAGCAGGCGTTCCTGCGCCGTGCTGCTGCTACCATTCAAGGCGTGTACGTGCCCTCACTGTACGACGTGCAGTACAACGAGGATGGCACCATCAAGAGCTATACCCCCTTGTACGACGACGTGCCCGCAAAGGTCAGAAAGCAGATTTGCGAGGACATGGACAAGGCCTATTTCCCCGAAAAGCTGGTCATGCCGTATACCGAAACCGTGCACGACCGCATTATGCTGGAGGTGGCGCGCGGCTGCATCCGCGGGTGTCGCTTCTGCCAGGCGGGCATGGTATACAGACCCGTGCGCGAAAAAACGCCCGGCACATTGGATTGCCAGGCAAAATCGCTCTTTGAAGCGACGGGCTATGAGGAAATTTCGCTTTCCTCGCTCTCGATCAGCGACTATACCTGCGTAGAGGAGCTGACCGACAAGCTGCTTGCGTGGACGGATGAAAACATGATCAATCTTTCGCTCCCCTCGCTGCGCGTGGACAGCTTTACCAAGGAGCTCATGGACAGAATCGCGTCGGTGAGATCGGGCTCTTTGACGTTTGCCCCCGAGGCGGGCACGCAGAGATTGCGTGACGTCATCAACAAAAACGTGGAGGAAGCAGACCTTTTGCGCGCAGTCAACGTCGCGTTTGACGCGGGTAAGAGCACGGTCAAGCTGTACTTTATGCAGGGCTTGCCCACCGAGACAAACGAGGATCTGGAGGGCATTACTACGCTGGCGCACAACGTGTGCGTGGCGTATTATAAGAATCCCAACCGCAACAAGTCGCGCGGCGTACAGGTCACCATCAGCGTCTCGCCCTTTATTCCCAAGCCGTTCACGCCCTTCCAGTGGGAGGCGCAGGACTCCTTGGAGACTATGCTGGAAAAGCAGGCGTACGTGGGCGAATGCAACCGTGACAAGCGTGTCAGATACACCCACCACGATGCCCGTGTCTGCCGCGTGGAGGCCGTATTGGCAAGAGGCGACAGACGCCTTTGCAAGGCCATGGCACTGGCATATGAGAAGGGCTTTATGTTTGACGCGTGGACCGAATTCTTTGATTACGATAAGTGGATCGAGGTATTCGAGGAGGCAGGCGTTGATCCCGCGTTCTACGCCAACCGTGCATACGGGCTTGACGAGGTGCTGCCCTGGGATATCATTGACTGTGGCGTGACCAAGGCGTTCTTGCTGCGTGAGCGCGCCAAGGCTTACGAGGAAAAGACCACGCCCTCCTGCCGCGAGCAATGCTCGGGCTGTGGAGCGAATTGCATGGGCGGCGAGCGTACGCCTTGCCCGAAGGGAGGTAAATGATGTTAACTTGTTATACAAAGCATCAGCTTCCTATGCTTGAGCAGCCCAAGACTGTGCGAATCCGCTTTGTCAAAAAAGGGAATTTGCAGTACGTGTCGCACCTGGATCTGCAGCGCACGCTGCACCGCGTGCTGATCCGCGCGGGCATTCCCATGTGGTATACCAAGGGCTTTAACCCGCACCCCAAGATCTCGTTCGGTTATCCGCTCTCTATCGGTACGGAAAGCGTTTGCGAATTTCTGGATATGCGCATCGAGCGCGAGATTTCCATGGAGAATATCATCAAGCAGCTCAACTGCGAGCTGACCGACGAGATGTACGTTTACGACGCATATGAGGCAAAGACCGACGCAAATGACGTCGCGTTTGCCGACTATACGGTCAAGATCTGCACCGAGGGCGGCAGCCCTGCTCTGGCCGGTAAGATCGCAGCCGTGCTTGCAAGAGACGAGCTGTATATGACCAAGAAAACCAAGTCGGGTGACAAGGAAATCAACCTGATCCCCCTGATCGATCACAGCAAGATCGGCTGGTGCGACGAGTGCAAGAGCGTGGTCATGGATCTGCGTCTTGCCACCGGCTCTGCGCAGAATCTTAACCCCGAGCTGCTGATCTCGGCACTCAAAAGGGAATTGGGCATTCTTTGCGGAAACCCGACACGCGAGCACTACACCATCATGCGCGAGCGTTTTCTGACCTCGGATTACAAGGAATTCAGATAAGAAAAACAGACCCATGGGGCTGAAGAATTAGCGGAGAAATTGACACGGGAACTGTATCAAAAGCAGTTTCCGTGTTGTTTTTTTATGTAAAAAATCAACAACTGCAGGGGACGGCGCCCTCGACGTCCCGGGTCAGCAGCAACTAACCTTTTATAAAGAATGAGTTAGTTTGTACCTGCCCGGGACGTCGAGGGCGCCGTCCCCTGCGACTGTTTATATGGATATGTCGGTTTTATCATTCTAACAGAAATGGGGATAAATCATCCCCATTTCTCCGCTAATTTTGTACACCCATAGGGCTGTTTTTTATATTTTGATCAATCGTAATCGTAGCCGTAGGCCTCGTAGATCTTTTTCAGCTCTTTGATGGTCAGCTTTTCGTTCTTGGTAATTTCCTTTACGATTGAGGGATTTTTTGCGTTGAGTGCGGTCTGAATGATACTTGCACAGGGAAGCGTGGTGTGGAAGAAATGTGAGTAGCCGAAATCGAATACCTTGTGGCGGATGATGATGTCGATCATTTCTGCTGACTCGGGGTCACGAGCGGTCTTGGACTTTGCCACCTTATCGTACAGCGTATCGGTCACCATGTAGTAAGAGGAAGAAGCAAGTGCTTCCATCATGTAGCCCGTGATCTTGAGATCCTGCTCGCCAAGACTCTTGGGCACGATGGCAACGCAGGCTGAGCCGTTGACAAAGCTGAGGTATTTCTCCTGCTTTTCATCGTACTTGGGTTGGGGCAGAATGCCGAAATCGTTCTCCATGTCGCGCATATTGACCGCAGCACCCAGATACCCTGCAAAGAAAAGTGCTCTGCCTTGCTTGAAGATGTCACGGGGAGCGGCGTCCAGCGTAGTGTTGTTGAGATATTCGACCACCTTGACGTGGAATGCCTGCTGTGTGATGATCAGCTCGTAGATCTTTTCGTAGATCTCCTGCAGTCTGTCGGTGTTTGCCCGGTAAACGGGCAGGTGATTGTCGTCAAAGGTGAACATGGTGCAGCCCGAGCCGAAATAGAAGTTGTAATCACAGTCGAGCGACCACCCGGTCAGACCGTAAAAGTCCTCGGTGTAGTTGATCTTGCCGTCACCGTTGAGGTCCTTGTTCTGATCCTTGGTCAGCTCCAGCATGTCGTCCAGTGTCCAGGTGCCCTCTCTTGCATCGTTATAGGGGTATTCCCAACTGCGCTCATCAAACAGATTCTTATTGAAAATAATGGTCGCGGAAACCAGCATGGTGCTGGGCAGAAGGTCACCGCAAATTAAGAACATGCTGTCACCGAACATAAATCCGTTCTTACAATCCTGGTCCCACCAGGGCTGATCAAAGTCGACGTAATCCAGGTCAGTCAGCGTGTAAAGGTTGCCGCCAAGAGCCAGGTTCGTGGCAGAGTCCACCATATGATGATAGGCAAGGCCATATTCACCCGCACCCGCGGAAACGTCCATCTTGATGTTTTCGCTCAAGGAGGTGTAATCGGGGTTCTGAATCAGATTGAGTGTCACGCCCAGGTTTTTCTGCAGCGCGTCGTTTCTTCTGTAAACTGCGTCCTCCAAAGGATCGGAGGAATTCTCCTCGGGGCCAAGATCGTTTATGTTAGAGCCCAAAATGGTGAATTCGGTACCGTTCAGATCAAACAAAGGGTCAAGCTCTGCGCTGATCCAGGTCTCGGCCTCATCTTCGGGTGTCGTGGACTCTTGTTCTTGCGGATTATCAACGCAGCCTGTAAGCAGGGCAAGCAGCATGATTGCGCATAAGGAGTAAATCAGAATACGTTTGAACATTATGAATATGTCCTTTCATTTTTTGTTTTATATGATCAGTATATCACAACTATATGGAATATTCTAATGCATATATGACAAGAAATGAGCAATATATGACTTATTTCTGTAAAAATTGATGAAAAATTTCAATATGATAACAAAAAGAAAGCTCTTGCCTCGGCAAGACCCTTCTGCTTATTGCAGTTCAAAGGAATAGATTTTGGCATGTCCTTGGGTTTTGAAGACGAGATTGGTCTGGAAGAAGGGCTTATCAATGGCGGAGATATCGATCTCATGCATTTTTCTTGTGCCGTCTCCTGTCAGCTTGAAGGGAACCTCCATCCAAGAGCAGGGAGAGCCCTTGCGGTCGGGCGTCGTGGTCTCACCGTAAGTACGGACACCGACCACGCCCTCAATCTCGCCGCCTTCAATCGCGGCGTCCAGCAGGATCTTTTTGCATTCGCCCCTTGATATGTAGATAAAGGGCGAGCATAGCCATACGTCGGGGGCAAAACCGAAATCCAGGCAATCCTGGTTGCCAAATCCCTTATCCGTGGTATTGTGATAGGAGAAATTTTGGCGGTCTTGGCTAAAATCAAATTTTCTGTGATCGACCTTGGCGTCAAGCTCCAGAGCAGTCTTACGAATGGAAGCAAGATCGCCTACAATCAGCGAGAAATGAAAGGTGTAGACGATGTTATGATCAAGGATCACTCTTGTGGTGGGGCTGACCGTGGCGGTCTGAAAATCCTTGGCACCGCCAATGCCCATGCGTTCCACGCCGCCGGCAAAGCCACCGACTGCACCGCAGGTATGCGGATTGTAAACGCCCAGACCGTAATCGTTGTCATCCACCAAAGCCACCCAGCTTTCCGGATAAAGCATAAATTCGGAGGGCCAGTTACGATCGGTATGCTTGTTGACGATATCGGTCAGCTTGCCGCCCGTGCCGGGCTGCTCTCCCACGTATGAGACAAGACGGTAGTATTCGCCGTTGGTATAAACAGCAGGGAGCTCCTGTCCGCTTGCGGGATATTGTGTCTGATCGGAGCGGTTATTATTGAGGCGCGCGGTCACGTTGACGGTTTTGCCGTCAAGCGTATACCAAAGCTCAAAGGTGCATTCTCCGGGGATGTTATTGAGCGCCCACTGCATCGGGATGCACTTGACGTACAGCGTGTTTCCTTCTACCTTGTGCTCGATCAGCTTTGCGCGGTTAAAGAAGCAATCTCCCGTTTGTATGGGATTCCAGCCGGTGTGCGTCCAGTGCTTACCCATTTCGGTTCCTTCTGGATGAAAGGGAACCGGACCCGAATAGAAGGAAAGCTGCACCTGTCTGCCCCAGTCTGCACTGTTGATCAGATTGTGCTTTCCGTGCTCGGCAAGGTAGGTGACCGTGCCGCCAAGAGCCGTATTGATGCCGAATCTGATATACTCGTTCTCAATATAAAATACGTGATCGTCAAGTATCTTGTGATCTTCGGCTTGTGCTAAATAATGAGGATTGTTTCCCATATTCGTATTACTATGAGGTGCATCAATAATCGCTCGTGCCAACGCCGCCCGAAACGATCGCAATGCCCGAGGATGTGCCGATTCTGTCTGCGCCTGCTTCGATCATGGCCATCGCTGCCTCGTAGGTCTTGACGCCGCCGGATGCCTTGATCTGCACGCCGGGGGTGACGTTGTTTTTCATAATGGTTACGGCTTCAACCGTCGCAGCACCCGGGTTGACACCCGTGCAGGTCTTGACAAAATGTGCGCCTGCGCGGCAAGCGATCTGCGTCGCCAGTGCGATCTCCTCGTCGGTCAAAAGCCCTGTTTCAATGATGACCTTAACCGTTTTGCCCTGAGCAGCAGCCACAACGGCAGCAATGTCCGCGCAAACGTAGTCGGTATCTCTGTCCTTGAGCTTGCCGACGTTGATGACCATGTCAAATTCGTCGCAGCCGTCGCGGTAAGCGGCCTTGGTCTCCTCCACCTTGATGGTGGTCACGTTTTTGCCAAGAGGGAAGCCGATGACCGTGCAGGTCATGACGTCGGTATCCTTGAGCAGACTGTGAGCAAGGGCAACGTCCGCGGGGTTGACGCAAACCGATGCGAAATGATGCTCGGCAGCCTCGGCGCAGAGCTTTTCAATATCCGCTGCGGTTGCAAAGGGCTTTAAGTTGGTATGATCAATGTATTTGTTGATGGGTTTCATGGCAATCTCCTTATATTTCATTGGCTTCAGTATAGCATATTGTGCTTTATCTGTCAAGTTTGTTATTGACAAAAAAGTCTGATTGTGATATGATGAGAATAGTGATCCCAATAACATTTAGGAGGAAATTATGAAAAGAAAGCTTTCCCTGATTCTGGCACTGTTGCTTTGTCTGTCGCTTCTTGCTGCTATGGTGGCGTGCGACAATGAAAAGGATCCTGCAACGACCACCGATGCAGAGACCGAGGCTCCTGCCCCCGAGGCTACCACACAGGAGACGACCGAGGCAGAGACTGAGACCGAAACCGAATCTGTACCCGAGGAGACCACCGAGGCCGTTGCCGATCAGCCCGTTGAAGGCGCGATCAATATTGCAAGCGCTGAGGACCTGATCGCTTGGGCAAACACCATTCACGTCGAGGGTACAGAGTACTACGAGGTTACTGTAAACTTTATTGCTGACATTGACCTTGCAGGCCACAACTGGATCCCGATCGACGGTGCATACCTGGATTGCGTGACCTTTGAGGGCAACGGTCACACCATCAAGAACCTGACCATTGAAGGTACGGACGAGTCCATTCCCGATATCATGCATAACTTCCCCTACGGCTTTGGTTTTATCCAGAACGCCGAGTATGATCTGACCTTTAAGAATCTGAATTTTGATGCCGTTAACATTACCGCATGGGAGCGTCACGTCGGCGTATTTGTCGGTAACGTATACGGCAACGCATGGCTGACCTTTGAAAACTGCCACGTTTCCAACTTCAACCTGAATGGCTGGTTGGATTATAATAATCAGGATCCCGAAAACGGTGGACATCCCATCGCGTTCCGCGTAGCAGGCTTTGTCGGCGGCGTATTTTCAGGCACGATGGAATTCATCGATTGCACGGTTAAGGAAGGCAAGATGTCCGGTTTCCATAATCTTGCAGGCTTTGTTGGCTACGATGCAACCGGCGGCGTGACTGCGGATTGCTTTACCAACTGCCACGTTGAGAACGTTGAGATGACCTTCTCCTACTGCCAGTCCGATTCCTACACCGCTGATATGCCCAGAAAGTTTGTCAGCGTATTCTACAATGCGAACACCTGGGTTGATAACATTGATGATTTTGATGAAACGGGCAATACCTTTAAGGGTATTTACTTCATCGATTACACAGATCCCGAAGCTGTTTATGAGCCGGTCAACTTCCGTAGCTGGACCTACGAAGAGTATATTGCAGCTCAGGGCTGATCAATCAGAACAAAAAATAAAGGCGTTGTGCTTTGCACAACGCCTTTATTCTTGCGATCAGATCAATGCACGAATTCCTCGTAGATGGCCTGAACGGCAGGGATATACTCATCGTCCGCTACGCCCACAATGATGTTGAGCTCGGAGGAGCCCTGATCGATCATGCGGATGTTGATGCCCTTGGATGCCAGTGCGTCAAACACGCGCGCAGCAGTACCCTTGGCCTTGACCATACCGCGGCCCACGACTGCAACCAGCGCCATGTCGTCCTCAATGGTCACGCTGTCGGGAGAGACAGTGCGGCAGATCGCCTGCAGAATTCTCTCACGCTTGCCTTCCAGGGATGCGGTCGAGGTAACCACCGACATAGTGTCAATACCGGAGGGCAGATGCTCAAACGAAATGCCGTTTTCCTCTAAGATCTCCAGCACCTTGCGTCCAAAGCCGATTTCGGCGTTCATCATATCCTTTTCAATGTTGATAACCGAGAATTCTTTTTTGCCCGCAATGCCCGTGATAACGCGCTCACTGTCATATTGCGTGGTGGAAGCCACGATCATGGTACCGCGATCCTCGGGACGGTTGGTGTTGCGGATATTGATGGGAATGCCCGCAGAGCGAACGGGGAATACGGCATCCTCATGCAGCACGGTTGCGCCCATGTAAGAAAGTTCACGCAGCTCGCGGTAGGTAATGGTATCGATGGTGCAGGGATTTTTGACGATGCGGGGGTCTGTCATCAGAAAGCCCGAAACATCGGTCCAGTTTTCGTAAAGCGTTGCGCCCGCGGCACGTGCTACGATCGAGCCTGTGATATCCGAGCCGCCGCGCGAGAAGGTCTTGACCGTACCGTTTGCAGCGCAGCCGTAAAATCCGGGAATGACGGCATGGCGGTAGTGCGCCAGCTCTGCGGAAAGCACGCGGTCGGTTTTCTCCTGATCAAAGGTACCGTTTTCCTTGAAAAAGATGACGTTTTCGGCGTCAATGAAGGGGAATCCGAGATACTTTGCAAGGATCAGACCGGAAAGGTATTCGCCGCGGCTTGCAACGAAATCTCTGCCGGGACGGTGCAGCATCGCGTTCTTGATATATTCAAATTCACCCGAAAGGTCGAAATCCAGACCCAGCTCACGGATGATGCTGTTGTAGCGCTCGGTGATGTTCGCATAGTAAGCATCCACCTCCTGCATGCTCTTTTTCTCTCTGATCATCTGATAGCAGGTATAAAGCATGTCCGTGACCTTGACGTCATCGGAAAAACGCTTGCCGGGAGCGGAGGGGACAACGTATCTGCGTGCGGGATCTGCCTTGACGATGGCAGCGACCTTTTTGAAGTGCTCGGCGTCTGCTAAGGAAGAGCCGCCGAATTTGACAACTTTGATAGACATGGGATAACTCCTGAAATAAAAATAAGGGGGCAGGCGCAAAAGCGTCTGCCCTAATATTATATGTATAAATTGACTCTGTGTCAAGTGCCTTGGCAAAGGTTTTTGTCGTACAGGGGAGAATTCTTGGGTCAATCATCCTCTTTGTGCGCAAAACGGGGCGGTCTTGGGCCTTGGGGCGGCTCGTGCGGCTCACTCACTGCATCCTTTTCGGCAAGATAACGCTTGGCCTGTGTGGAGAATAACTCATAATAGCGGCCTTTTTTGTCCATAAGTGCGCGGTGGTCGCCCTCTTCGATCACGCGGCCGTATTCCATGACTAAGATCTTGGAGGCAACGGTTGCGCTGGACAGGCGGTGTGAGACAAAGATGGTAGTCTTGTCCGCGCGCAGACGGTCGAATTGGTTGAAGATCTCCTGCTCGGCCATGGGGTCAAGTGAGGCGGTGGGCTCGTCCAGGATCAGCACGTCCGAGGTGCTGTAAAAAGCGCGCGCAATGGCAAGCTTTTGCCATTGACCGATCGAGAGCTCTGTACCGTCCGGCTCAAAATAGCGCATCAGCGCAGTATCGTAGCCGCCCTTGAGCTTGGAGATGTACTCGTCCGCGTTGGATTTTACTGCTGCCTCGCGGATTTTTTGCGCGTCGGGAATTCTGTAAACGTCGCCGAACGAAATATTCTCCGAGACACTGACCGCATATTTGCCGAAGTCCTGGAAAATGATGCCGAACATTTTGTAAAGATCCTCTACGTCGTATTCACGCAGATCCCTGCCGTCCAGTAAGATTCTGCCCTCGGTAGGGTCGTAAAGGCGAGTCAGAAGCTTGATCAGCGTGGTTTTTCCGGCACCGTTCAGACCAACCAGCACCAGCGTCTCCCCGGGGCGGATGGTAACGCAAACGTCATCCAGCACGCGGCGGTCTGAGCCGGGGTAGCAAAAGCTGACGTGCTCGAATACAATGGTGTGCGCGCTGCCGTGATTGATGCGTGCAGGGGCGGGATGCGGATCTTTCTCGGTCGGCTCGGGCAGCACGGGAACGACAGTCTGCTTTTCCTTGATAAACGCGATCAGGTTGTCAATAAACAGCGTGCCCTCGTAGATGTGCGCCGAGATGGTGATCAGCGAGGAGATGCACGCGCTGACCGACATGAGCGAATTGGTGTAAAGGGAGTAGTCACCGATCATCATCTGTCCAAGGAACACGCGGTAAGCGATCAGCGCAAAGAACACGAGATACGCTGCGTTGGTGATGACGTTGATGATCAGATACCCGATATTTTCGCGCCAGATCAGACTGCGCAGTCCTGCGAAATACTTGTCAAAGGTGGTGCGGTAGCGGCCGATAAAGGTGTCGGACAGGTGGAACAGGCGCACCTCCTTGACCAGATCCTTGTTGACCATGAGATCGGAGTAGTAATTCATCTGCCTGCGATCCTTGGAGCGGCGACGGATGTAATCAAAGTTTTTGCGTCTGTAATAGAAATTGACGATGGCGGTAGGAATGGCCAGAAGCGACATGACAAGTGCAGCGATCCACATATCGGGAATGATGACCAGCGTGATGATATACGAGATCAGCTGTATGACTGTGGTGATGACCGAGAAGGTGGAGGACAGGATCTGAATGGGTCTGTGGCCTGCCTCGCGGTTGGCGTTTTCCAGCTTTTCGTAAAACTCGGGCAGATCAAAGGAGGCAAGGTCCAGCTCCTTGGCCTTTTCCATGATCATGATCTTGATCTGCTTGACCACCAGCTCGCCGCCGATGCGGGTCACGGCGTTGTTGATCAGCGAGATGACCGAGGAGATGACACGCAGCACAAATGAAAGCAGCACGAAGGAAAGAACCAACGACGCCAAAAGCGCAACGTCACTGCTGCCCTCCACCACTGTGATAATGGCTTGCCAGGGCAGTACCTGCCAAAAGCCGGAGAGCTCTGCACCCGTGGTGGCAAGGGTGTATGCACTTTGCAGTGCGTTGAGCACCGCACCGGAAACGTGCAGGCTGAGAATGGGGAGTACGCCCTGCAAAAGTGCGATGGCGGACATGGCCAGCATGATCCAGGGAGCGGTTTTCCAAACGATGCCGAATATGTAAAAAAGCCTGCCAAAGAAGCCAAGGATCAGAGTGGTCAGGTAAGAGGGGACTTGCCGGATTGAGGTCGGCTTTGGCACTGCGCTCTTGCGCTTGTCGCCCGGGAACATGCCGGGAGGGGGACCCATCATACGCGTTCACTTCCTTTTTTTGAGATTATGATCATTATATCACGAAAATCGGTCAAATACAAGGAAAATGCGACTCTGAATGTAAACATTTTCCACACTGCTTGATTTATGGCGAAAAATGAGTTAAAATAATAGTAGAAATCTATGTGTGAGGTACGTATATGAAATACAGTTTTTTTTCGGCTGATATCCTGTTGCCCGATTTTTCCGAGCATGAGGCTTACCTGTGGGCGGTGGTGGCTTGCGACCAGTTTACCAGTGAGCCCGAATATTGGGAGGCGGTTGCAGGGAAGGTTGGCAACAAGCCCTCCACGCTCCACATGATCCTGCCCGAGGTATATCTTAGTGAGCAGGCAGAGCGCATTCCGCGCATCAATGCTGCCATGGAACAGTGCCTTGCCGAGGTATTGCACGAGCATAAGGACTGCATGATCTACGTGCGCCGTCAGCAATCGGACAGCTCGATCAGACAGGGCCTGATCGGTGTCATCGACTTGGAGGAATATGACTATCATAAGGGCGCGGAGACACTGATCCGCGCTACCGAGGGCACGGTGCTGGAGAGAATTCCGCCACGCGTGCAGGTGCGCCGCAATGCGTGCTTAGAGCTGCCGCACGTCATGCTTCTGATCGACGACCCCGCGCATACCGTTATGCCGCTTGCGCACAGCCTTTGTGAGCAAGAGCCCGCGTATGCATTCCGACTCATGATCGGTGGGGGTGAGATCTGCGGCTTCCGCATCCCCTCGGAGCGTTGCGAAAGTATTCAAAAGGCCTTGCAACAGCTTGTGACAGAGGAGCAGATGCAGGCAAGATACGGCAAAGAAGGGCTTGCGCCCTTATTGTTCGCAGTGGGCGACGGCAATCACTCGCTGGCCACTGCCAAGGCCTGCTATGAGGAGCTCAAGCAAAAGCTTGGCGACGAGGCACTTACACACCCCGCGCGCTACGCGCTTTGCGAGGTGGTTAATCTGCACGACGAATCCTTGCATTTCGAGCCGATCTACCGCATCATGTTTGGCGTAGAGCCCGAGGCTGTGATCGGTGAATTTGAAGCATACGCGGCGGGACTGCGAGGAAATGCCGACGCGCAGAAGGTGACCTTTATCTGGGGTGAGAATACCAAAGAGGTTTGTATTGCGCATCCCGAAAAGCAACTGACCGTGGGTACGGTGCAGGATTTTGCGGACGCGTATCTTGCCGCTCATCCCGAGGTGGAGATCGACTACATTCACGGCGAAAAAGCACTCAAGACGCTTTGTAAGCCCGAGCACACTTTGGGCTTTATGTTTGACGGCATGCACAAGGACGAATTGTTCCGTACCGTCATTTTTGACGGCGCACTGCCCAGAAAGACCTTTTCCATGGGGCATGCAAAGGATAAGAGATATTACCTGGAGGCAAGAAAGATCAGCCGCTGAGAAAGGAGATTTGAGAAGACCTTATGAAGCTTTTGCATTGTGCGGACATCCATCTGGATTCGGTTATGGAATCCAATCTCTCTCCCGAGCAAGCCAAGGAGCGCAAGAGAGAGCTGCTTCTGGGCTTTGCGGATATGATCCGTTACGGCGCGGAGCACGACGTGCGCGGCGTGCTGATCGCGGGAGATTTGTTTGACGGGGCTTCCTGTGCCAAGCGTACAAGATCCTACGTGTTGGATCTGATGGCGCAGCACCCAAGTATTGAATTTTTCTATCTTTCGGGCAACCACGATGAGGGAGAGGTCGGCTTTACCGATACCAAAACGCCGCTGCCCGAAAACCTGCACGTGTTTGGCGATGCGTGGCAGGAATACAGGATCGATGGCGTCAGCATCTGGGGATGCGTGGATCCTGATACAAAGGAAACGTACGACGCGCTTGCTCCCGATCCGGAGCGCGTCAATATTGCCATGCTGCACGGGCAGATCTACGAATCGGACAGCCGCTATGATGCGGGCGTCAACCTGCGTGCACTGGCGGATAAGAATTTGGACTACCTGGCACTTGGCCATATCCACTCCTTCCGCATTGACGCGCTGGACGCACGCGGCGTATACTGCTATGCGGGCTGCCCGGAGGGGCGTGGGTTTGACGAGTGCGGCAACAAGGGCTTTGTCATGCTGGACGTGGATGAGTCGGGTAAGATCGCTACGCAGTTCGTCTCGCTGGCAAGGCGCAAATGTCACGTCTTCTCGGTGGACGTTTCGGAATGTGACAGCCTGCTTTCTCTTGAGCAGACCGTGCTGGACGCCTGCAGTCAGGCAAGTGCACAGGATCTGGTCAAGGTAGAGATGGTGGGCAGTGTTGCCCCCGATACCTGCCACGATGCTTCATACGCGGCAAGCGTGCTTTTGCAGCACTTTTATTTCGCCAAGGTGTATGACAAAACCAGGCTGAGCATCCGCGCAGAGGACTACCAAAACGACATCTCTCTCAAGGGCGAATTCGTCAGACTGGTGCTTGCCTCGGATTTGGACGAGGAGATCAAAATGCAGGTCATTGAAAAGGGCATCCGTGCACTTGGCGGTGAGGAGGTGGACGCATGAAGCTGATCCGACTCTATATCGCAGGCTTTGGAAACCTGCAGGACTTTACTTATGAATTTTCTGATGGCGTCAACGTCATCGCAGCCCCCAACGGCTGGGGCAAGAGTACCTTTGCCGCATTTTTGCGCAGCATGTTTTACGGGCTGGGAGACAGCCGTGCGCGCAGCGTGGCTGAAAATCCTCGCAAGCGTTATGCACCTTGGACAGGGGGCAGCTTTGGCGGCAATCTGGAATTTGAGGCGAACGGAAAGCAATACCGTATAGAACGCTTCTTTGGTGCAAAGGAGAGTGAGGATACCTTTGCGCTGTATGCTCTGGACACAGGTAAGGTGTGCAACGATTACAGTGAACAGATCGGTCAGGAGCTTTTTGGGATCGACGCAGACGGCTTTAGCCGAACGGTGTATATGGATGCTACGGCCCATATCCACGGGAAGGTGGAAAAATCAGCCAACAACAGCATCAATACCAAGCTCAATCACCTCTTGGAGGCAGAGAATGACCTTGGCAATTATGAGCAAGCCATTGATGCGCTGGTCAAGCGCAAGCGTTATTATAAAACCACGGGCGAGCGCGGTGAGATCTATGCGGGCGAGCGGCGCTTGGTCGAGCTGCAAAGACAGATCGAGGTATGCACGGTGCAAAAGGCACAGGCGCAGCAGCTGGATCACGAGATTGCAGAGCTTAGCCCCATTGTTGCGCACAGTGAGCAACAGATGCAAAGCCTGCATCGCAGTCTGACAAAAGCGGTTGGACAAAAGGAGCGTCGCGCAACGCTGGAGGCGTATAGCCGCATGCGCAGTGAGATCTCTGCCGCCAAGCGCGCAGCGGACGCCATAGAGGGCGAATTTGCGGGCGGTGCGCCCACGCTTGCCGAGGCGGAAAAGCATCAGCTTTTAGCAGGACAGCTGACCACGCTTTCGGGTAGAGCGCAGCAGATGCAGAGTGATGCAAGCACCAAAGAGGCGATCGCTGCCTTGGCGCTTACCTTCCAAAACGGTGTGACTCCGATCTCTCAGATCAACGAGGCGTTGGCCGTATGTGACGAGCTGAGAAATATCGAGGGCGAGATCCGCGCGCACAAGGCTTTGGCAGATTCCCTGGAGGAGCAGGCGAATGCCATCGGTGATCCCGCACCGCCCAAAACGGGAAAGCAGGGAAAAAAGGCTGCTTTTGGTAAGGTTATGGGCGTAGTGCTGGCTTCGCTTTCGGTTGTGCTGCTGATCGTGGCGGCAGTGCTGCTGCTTGGCAATCGCGTATTTTTGGGGATCGTTTGCGGTATTGGCGGTGTGGCGATGCTGGGACTTGCCGTATTTGTACTGCTTGGCGCAGTTTCGGCAGCGCAGCTGTCTGGCAGAAGCAAGCGCGCAGCCGATGCGGCATTGAAGATTGAGACCAAGCGTCAGCTGCTCGAAAAGCGCACAAGAGAGCTGGGGCTTGTTCAGGAATTTAAGGAAAAATATACCGATAAGGCGAGTGTGCCGGTCGCCCTTGCACAAAAGCATGCGCTTTCGGTAGACGGCGGCTATATTTCCGCGCTGACCGCGCTCAAGCATACCACAGAGCAATATCTGCGTCTTTGCGAGCAGCAAAAAGCAAAGGATGCGCTTTATGAGGGCATTGTTGCCGAGGCGGATGAGGACTGGGACGCCATCAGTAGCTTCCTTGGAAAATGGAACAGAGCATTTGATCGCTCGGATTGCGCCTTTGTGCTGGCCGAGATGAGAACCGTGCTTTCCGATCTGCAACGACGCAGACAGGAAATCGCGCAAAAGGAGGATGCGGCGCGCAAATTTGCCCTGGAGAATCATGTGCGCAGTCTGGCAGAGGCAAGCGACCAGGACGAAAAGCTGCCCGATCCCGAGGATATCTCGGTTCAATGGGAGCAGAGTCAGATCCTCTATAAGGAGCAGAATGCACATCTGACCTCGCTTATACAAAGGGCGGAGGCATTGTATGAATCGGCCGATGCATACGGAGCCTTGGTCTCGGAGCAGCAGGCTCTGCAGGATACGCTTGCTGTGCAGAATGCCAATTACAACGCCATTGTGCAAGCTGAGAAATACATGACACAGGCAAGGGAAAATCTTTCCTCGCGTTATCTGGATAAGATGCAGAGTGCGTTTATTTCCCGCATGCAGCAGATGGGCGGAGAGGAAAAGAAGTTTACCATGGATACCGATTTCGGCATCATGCTCATGGAAAAGGGCAAGAGCCGCAGCATTGAGTATCTGAGCAGCGGCTGGAGAGACATGGTAGGCTTTTGCCTGCGGCTTTCCTTGGCGGACGGACTTTTTGAGCAGCAAAAGCCCTGCCTTGTGCTGGACGACCCGTTCGTTTATCTGGATGACGAGCGCGCCCGTGCCGCACGCAGGCTGCTTGACGCGCTATCCGAGGAATATCAGATTATTTATCTGACCTGCAGGGAATAATTGTCTTTGAAATTACAGAAACGGAAACTATGATATGGCAAATATTATCATTATAGGCGCAGGTGTTTCGGGGCTTACCGCAGGGATTTGTGCGCAGCTGCACGGACACAGTGCAACCATTTACGAGCGGCATTTCAAAGCGGGCGGCAATCTGACAGGCTGGGATCGCCAAGGCTATCACATTGATAACTGCATCCATTGGCTCACGGGCACCAACCCGGTCACCGGCTTTTATAAAATGTGGGAAAAAGTCGGCGCACTCGGACAGGATATCCCGGTGTATCAGCCCCAAACGCTGTATACCTACGAGCATCCGGACGGTACAAAGCTATCACTGTGTAAGGACGTCGAGGTCTTGGAGCGCGATATGCTGGCAATCTCACCGGCGGACAAAAAGGAGATCAAGGGCTTTGTCAGAGCAATGAGATCCGTGCAACGCCTGCAGGGGATGGGCGGTAAGGATTGCGAGCGCGCAAGCAATGCATGGGAAAAGCTGACCGCACTCCCCGATCTGCTCAAGTATTATAACTGCAGCGTCAAGGATCTGGCAGACCGCTTCAAGCATCCCGTGCTAAAGGAGTTTTTCCTTTCGTTTATGCTCGGACACTTCAGCTCTCTTGCCTTGATTATGGTGTTTGCGACCTTTACCGGCAAAAACGGCGGCATTCCGCAGGGCTCATCCTGCGCTATGGCAGACCGTATGGTCGAGCGGTATCGCTCTTTGGGCGGTGTGCTGCAGCTCAAAAACGGTGTGCAGAGGATCAACACAAAGAGCGGCAGGGTAGAGTCCGTGCTGCTGGACGACGGCACGACCGTGCGCGCGGATTACGTGATCATTACAGCCGACCCGGACGTGGCTTTCGGTACGCTGCTGGATCGCTCGTATATGCCAAAAAAGCTGGCAGCGCAGTATCGGGATCCCAAAATGATCCGCTTTGCATGCCATCAGTGCGCGTTTGCCTTTGACGGTGCGCACGCACCGTTTGAGGGTGAGATGGTTTACGAGATCCCCGAGCAGTTCAGAGAGCTTTTATGCGGCGATTACGTCATGCTGCGCGAGTTCTCGCATGAGCCGGGCTTTTCTCCCGAGGGAAAGAGCCTTATGCAGACTATGATCTATTGCCTGGAGGACGATGCGAAAAAATCGGTCGAGCTGTATAGCGATAAAGAGGCATACGCACAGAATAAGCAGCGCATGGTCGAGGCGGTGCAAGAGATCCTTTGTGATCGCATGCCCGCACTCAAGGGCAAGATCACCTGCATCGATTCATGGACGCCCGCAACCTACCGTCGCTTCGTAGAATCGCAGGTTGGCTCGTTTATGAGCTTTATCATGCCTGCGGGATCTCCTCCCATGCTGCTGTCGGGCGACGTTCCGGGCCTTTGTAACGTCATGCTTGCCACGCAATGGCTCATGGCCCCCGGCGGCCTGCCCATCGCCGCGATGTCCGGCATAGACGCGGTCAAGCTGATTGATAAAAGGGAAAAGAGAAAATAAAAAAACGAGCAAAGGGCTTTTTCTCATAAAGATGTTTATCTGATATACGGTAGGGGCGAACTGTGTTCGCTCGCGGGCGTTCGCAGAACGCCCCTACGAACAAGATAAAAACTGCTACGCAGAAGAAAAAGAGTAACCCCGACAGATCTTGAAATCTGTCGGGGCAGTTTTATAAAAAGTGTCGGGAATCGATGATACAAGCCAATTACTGAATCCAAAGGTTATTGTAGGAGCCGCGATAATTGAAGTAGTGCTGTTGGTTTTCCTCCATCAGTCTTGCGGTCTTCAAAATCATCAGCGCATACATCACCCACTCGCCGCTGTCGAGCGAATACATGCGCACGGGCGAGTCCTCGTCCAGCATGACCTCGGTCGGGTGATCGACGTGGATCTCGGTCAACAGCTCCAGCGCTATTGCCGCTTCCTCGGAAGTAATACCGCATTTTTTTGCTGCATAGGGAGCTGTAATGGGCTTGGAAATGTTTTCGGTCTGAAAAGCAAAGACCTTTCTTACGGCAGGCTTTGATAAGATCTCAAGCACCCGTCCGATCTCATCCGTTACAAGCTGCTCTGCATTCGCTTTTCCTCTGTGCAAAAGCCCGATCTCCGATGTGGCAATGATCGCCCCGCCTTCATTGGAAAACGTGACCGTTTTCACTTGACGGTTTTCGTCCAGATAAGATCTCATTTTTTCTTTTTCCAGGGCAAGATCCTTGCCTTCCACGCTGTCCACCCAGCCGCGCTGTGTCAGCTCAATGATTGTGTCGTACAGCATCTCGGGAATCTCATCATAATTTACTGCCTTGCGCTTTTCAGCCGACTTTCTGCCACCGTAAAGCTCGTCAATCGTAATGTCAAAGCATCCTGCAATGACAGGAAGAAGCATGATATCGGGCATGGTGACCTCATTTTCCCATTTGGAAACCGCTTGAGGGGTCACGCCAAGCATTTCCGCAAGCTGCTCCTGCGTCATGCCGCTGCTTTTTCTCAGTTCAGCAATGTTTTTTCCTATCGTCATAAAAAATACTCCTTGATTTTTGATGTTCCGGATCCGTTGACACCATTATAGCAAAAAGAACAAGAGATTTCAACAACGGAAAGAGAGAGTATGTAGCCCAAACGGGGATAAGATTGCATATTTGGTGAAAGTTTGATCCGCAACGCGACGCTTGACAGGGAAGGGAACTTGCAGATATGACAAGCGTCTGTCGAAGTGTGCGAAAAAATCAGAAAAGAAACGAAAAGAATTTTTACTTTTTTCAAAAAAGGGGTTGACAAACAGGAAAACGGATGCTATAATATATGAGTCCTTTGAGAAGGCCATGCTTGAACGCCGGTGTGGCGGAATAGGCAGACGCCCGGGACTTAAAATCCCGTGATACGAGAGTATCGTACCGGTTCGACCCCGGTCACCGGCACCAAGCGGGAAAAATTCAATATCGCGGAGTAGAGCAGCCTGGTAGCTCGTCGGGCTCATAACCCGGAGGTCGTGAGGTTCAAATCCCACCTCCGCAACCAAACGAAAACCACCCATCAGGGTGGTTTTTTCGTTTGGTTGCCGCCTCCGGCGGGTGGGATTTGAAGCTCACGCTTTTGTTTATGATGTCCGACAAGCGTAGCTCGTTGGGTAGGCAAGATAAAAACGATTGATAATCGTTTTTATCTCGCAGAAACCGCCAAAAGCAAGTCGGATCGTAGCCATGTCGTTCTGTGAGCCAAGGAGTTGAATTACTAAGTTGTCTTCCTAAGACCGCTTGGCCTCCGACTTAGCTCACGCTTTTGTTTATGATGTCCGACAAGCGTAGCTCGTTGGGTAGGCAAGATAAAAACGATTGATAATCGTTTTTATCTCGCAGAAACCGCCAAAAGC
>JAZNZB010000046.1:0-23323 GCA_045594705.1 Eubacteriales bacterium | reverse complement strand
CTACGCAACCTTCGCTCAGGATGACACACAGGGGGGACGGTGCGCCACGCTCGGGATGAACTCGGGGGATGGATTGGAACCATAATGGTTGAGAAAAACCGCTCTTTCGAGCGGTTTTTCTTTGTTTAGTGAGGCATTTCCACGGTATAACCGCCAAAGATTTCGTTTACGGTATTCATGTCCGAATCGGAAATACGCAGGTAATAATCCTTGTACAGGAAAATGCCTGATTCGGGGTTATAGAGAAGCTCGTGTATTTCATTGCTTTCGGTAATCGTGATCTCATAATTGGAGGAGTTCATATCCGGTGAGCCGGACAGCCATTCTCCAAAGTTCAAGATTTCCAAAATCAGGTCTCTTTGCGTGGGCGTCAAGGTGGCATTGTGTGCAACGTCGTCATAGGGCGAGTCTACTTCAACAGTAAAATAATCGGTGCTTTGATCGCTGCTGACCATGTCGTTGATAATCAGCCTCTGCTCGTCGGTGAATTGGTAATAACGCTCCTGGCCCATCAGAATGCCGGTCTCGGTGCTGTAGGAGAAGAGGAATCCGTCAAACGCGATGCGATAGTCGCAGATGACGTCAGGCGTGCCGTCTTGCCTTGTGGTGCTGTCAATGATGGCAAGCAGCTGTCTCGTTTCATCCGCGTCAAGCTCTCTGCCAAGATCCGTGGACGACATAGGAGAGACCATAATGGGGGAAGAAATCATTTCTACGGAGAAGTCGCCGTAGCCTGCTTTGACGTAGAAGCATATGAAGACCATGTTTGTTTCGTTGTAGACCAGCTCCAGTGAATACTCGGGCGGCGCGGGATCACCGTCCACGGGGGCTGCGATAAAGTCGTAGTGAATGATATATTCACCGTGTCTGTTGCGTGTGATGCAAAACGTATTGAAGTTGTCGCCAAGTCTGATCTGCTCACCCTCGAACAGCTTTTTCGCTCTTTCTACGGTATCTTGCGCAGTATCCGGGTCAACGCCCATTTTGTGCAGCGAATCCACCAGTCTGTCTCCCGGTGCGATGCCGTGCGGCAGGCGCATATCGTTTGGCAGAGCAAGACCGCCGAAATAGTTGTTGCAGCTGCCGTCGGGGTGGCGCGTATATCCGTATGCAAACAGGTTGGAGCCATGCTCTTCACCGCTGTATCCCGGTGCGTACTCAACCGAATACGCATTCATGATGTCAAGCACGCTCTGATCATTCAGATAGGTCTGCATGCCTACCGCTTGCTTGAATGCCTCGGGATCGGTGGTGTTGAAACCGTATTTCAGCAAAAATTCATGGAATTCGGTGGCGGAAACAGTAAGAGAAGGGGTATAGCCAAAGCCTACGATCTGCACGGCGTCTTCAAAGGTGAAGGTCTTTTCACCGGACCATATTACAAGATCGTACACTCCGCAGGTCGCCTGCTCGGGAATGATAAATCTATAGCATAGTTCGCGGCTCTCGCCGGGACTAATCACGGTATCCGGATATTCATCGAGTATATAACACTCCTCGTGCATAATCCTTGCGGCACCATCCATGGTCAACAGTGCATCCACATACCAATAATCAATAGAACAGAAGTCATACTCAATGATTTGATTTGAAATATTAGTCACACCCACCGTGATCTCCAGTGTTGTTCCAAGCGCTGCGACCACAGGACCGCCACCTTGCAAGCTGTGATAGAACTGCAGCCCGCCAACCACCGCGGTCTGCTCGCCGTCGATCAGGATTCTGATCTGCTCTGCGTCCACGCCCGCGTATTTTGCAAGCGTTTTTTGCAGGGACTCGATCAGCGCGTCGTAATTGTCGCAGGACGTGATCTCTGCGGACAGTGTGACTGTCACGGTTTTTTGTCCCGACGCGGGGAAGAATTCCTGCTTCATATACTCCCACAGCGTGTTGGGTACGACGGTCGCGCCCGCTTCTTGGTCGGTGACTTCCTCATAGCCAAGGATCTCGACCGCACTGTCCACTGCGTTCAGGTGCTTCCACGCCTCAAAGACGTTGCCGGCATCGCCCGGCAGACTGACGCGCTCGCGCCTTTGCGTGCCGTTCTCGGTTGTGTAGTAGACCCAAACGTTTTGGTCGGGGCCCTTGACCGGCTGGTATTCAATATCCAATTTCTTGGGGATAAAGGGAACGATCACAAGCACCGCACTCAGCATCAGGGCAAGCGCAGCCGCGATCAGCACGGGCTTGACCCACGCATACCTGCGGCGCGCGGCCTTGCGTGCAAGGTCGTCCTCGATTCGGAGCATGCGCTCAACCGCATCGGGATCGATGTGGCCAAGGCCGTCCGAAAACAAATTCTTATTCATCATTTCAAATAACCCTCGCTTTCCAAAAGCTGCCGCAGCTCCTGCTTGATGGCGGCAATTTCTTTGTTGACCGTGGACTTGCTGCACCCCAGCTTTTCTGCAATCTCGTCAATGGGGCGGCTCAGATAATATCTGCTCATAAAGATATAGGCACGGCGGTCGGAGAGTGCGTTTGTAAATGCGGTCAGCGTCTCGCCAAGTGCATTTGCCTCTTGCTCTGTATAAAAGGCGTCGCTGTCTGCAAGCATGTCGTCAAGGTCGGAAAGGGAAGAGACCAGCTCTGCGGGCACGCGCTTTTGCCGTTTGGTCGCTTTATAGCGATTGATGGCCGTGCGGCGCATGATCGAGAGCAGAAAAGCCGGGAATGAATCGGGTCTTGCGGGCGGAATCGAATTCCAGACGCGCACGTAGGTATCGTTCAAGCATTCCTCGGCATCCTGTGCGTCGTGCACGATGTTGCGCGCTAAGTAAAGCAGCTTTGTGCGATACTTGGCGTCGGTTTCCCGGATCGCGCGCTCGTCGCGTTCAAAGTAAAGATCCATGATCTCGCCGTCACTCATGCGGCCGTTGTCCTTGGCTTTCATAACACACCTCCTTGTCATAGATTTTTCGTGAAGGGCCTTCACTATAGATAGTCAACAAAATTTCGGAAAAGTGTAAAAGTTTTTGAAAATACTCCTCCCCTACGTAGTGCGTATCAGAACACCTCTACGTCCTTGGCAATCGTATAGAAGCTGCCGTCAAAGATCTCCTGCTTGATTGCAAATTTGATGGGTCTTTCCCCCTCAAACATACCGATGGCGAGCTCGTAGTCACCTGCGGGAACGCTTCTGCAATCGGGGCGCAGCGTCACGGTCAGTTTTTCACCCGACAGCCAGGTGCGGTTGTCCGCGTCGGTGTCAAGCACGTACTCGCTGCCATCCGCGCTGCGCAGTCTGATTTTGAGATCAAACTTGCGGTAAGCGCGTGCCCAGCCGCGATTTTGCACGTCCAGTGTGACGATATTGTGCGCCGAGCGGCGCAGCGCGGGTACGGTTGCACCCGTGATAAAGTACCAATATCCAAGTCGGTTGGCGCAGTATTCGGTCAGATAGTATTCGTTTTTCAGCCAATCGCGGGGATAGCCGTGAAAGCCTGCAAAGGTGGCGTGCGTGCGCTTGAAGGCTTCCATGGCGGTCAGCCCGTCGCGGAAATGGTCGTTGTGCGAATGCACGTAGCCGTAGTGCTCCATTTCAATGGCGGCGGGGGCGTTGGTGGCCAGCTTGTCAAATGCCCAGGGGGCGCGCAGCGTGTCGTAATCGTTGACTTGCGTGTAGTAATTGCAGCAAACCGAGTCGTCCTGAATGCCAAAACCGCGCTCGTAGGCATAGTCCAAGATCTCCTGCACCTCGTCCTGTCCGTGCGCGATACGGCTGCACATGTGGTCGTCGTTGCAAAGCACGGGCGTGTCGGGGAAGTACTTGGCATGCAGGTCAAAGTGCTTTTTGGTTACCCATGTCGGGTAGATCACGCCGTCACCGTCGCCTGCCGTGTGTCCCTCGCCCCACGTGCCCATCGTGCCCACGTCAATGCATTCAATGCGCGGGTCGCCGTTGTAGCGCGCGCCGAATACTTGCATGAATTTTTCCAGGCACTCAAGGAAAATGGGATCGCCGTAGTCGGGCTGCAAAGCACCCGAGGGCAGGCGATAGCCGCGCGCGCCCTTTTTGTACACGTAAGCGGGCGTTGCGTAGCTCAAGTTGGGGTCGCCCTCATAAGAGCAGACGCGCATGGAAAAGGTGTAGCCGCGCGCTCCCCACGTTTCCATGATCTCGTCAAGGTACGAGAAGTCGTAAACGCCCTCCTCTTTTTCAATGTCGCCCCAGTCAAAGCGCAGATAGAGATGGTTGAGCCCCGGGAAGTCGGAGAGATCGTCCGCGGGATCGGCGAATTTCGGATTGCGGTAGTTTTCCCGGCCGTAGCCGTTGTCAATATAGTGCCAGAACCAGCCCTTGTGCGGGTTCTTCTGCACGGTCTTGTCGTCAAGATAGGGACGCAGGTCAATAAAATCGGGGCGGGCCAAGGGGTTATCAAACGTGCCGCACATGGTCTGACTGCCGTCCGGTATGGGAGCGGGCTGAAGATTGGGATAAAGCTTATGTTCCATATTCGCAGCTCCTTTCTTACACGCTGCGCACGTGTGTGCGCGCAATGGTATAGTAGTCGTTCTGCATTGCCTCTTGCTTGATGGCAAGCTTGATGGGCACCTCTCCCTCAAACATACCGATCAAGAGGTCGTAGTCTCCTTCGGGCACGCCGCGTGCGTCAAGACGCAAAGCAAGCGTCAGCGGGGCATCAGGCTCCCAGGTGCGGTTATCGCACTCTACGGGGATGGTATACGTGCCACCCTCGCCGCACAGGCGTACCTTAAGCTCGTATTTACGGTAGGCGCGTGCCCAGCCGCGGTTTTCCACGTCAAGCTCAATGATATTGTAGGCGGTGTCGGTCAACTCGGGAATGACCGCGCCCGTCACGAAATACCAATATCCAAGGCGGTTTGCGCAGTATTCGGTCAGATAATATTCATTTGCCAGCCACTTGCGCGGATAGCCGTGAAAGCCCGCAAAGGTGGCATGCGCGCGCTTAAAGGACTCCATGGCGGTAAGGCCGCCACGGAAATAGGATTCGTAACGCGGCTTGATGTAGGTGTAGTGCGCCATTTCGATCGCGTTTGGTGCATTGGGAGCAAGACGGTCAAACGCCCAGGGTGCGCGCATGGTGTCGTAATCGTTCATCTGGTAATAGTAATCGCAGCAGATCGAGTCATCCTGCACGCCAAAGCCGCAGGCAGCGGCGTAGTCAAGGATCTCTTGCGCCTCACCCTGTCCGTTTGCAAAGCGGCCTGCAATGTGGTCGTCGTTACAAAGCACGGGCGTGTCGGGAAAATATTTTGCATGCAGATCAAAGTGCGCCTTGATTGTCTCGATGGGGTAAATGCGGCCGTCGCCCTCCACCGTATGCCCCTCGCCCCAGGTGCCCAGGGTGCCAATGTCAATGCACTCGATGCGGGGGTCGCCGTTGTATTTTTCTCCAAAGGCTTGCATGAATCGTTCCAGACAAGAAAGGAAGATGGGATCCCCGAAGTCGGGCTGAATCTTGCCGTCCTCCAAAAGGTAGCAGCGCGCCCCCTTTTCGTACACGTATGCAGGGGTTGCGTCATTGAGCTCCGCAGCACCCTCGTAGGTGCAAACGCGTAAGGAGAATCGATAGCCGCGCTCTCCCCACGTTTCCATGATTTGGTCAAGATAGGAAAAATCGTAAACGCCTTCTTCCTTTTCCACGTCGCCCCAGTCAAAGCGCAGGTAGAGGTGATTGAGTCCCGGGAAGTCGGCAAGATCGTCGTCGGGATCATGCGCCTCGCGGTATGCGCCGCGACCGTAGCCGTTGTCGATGTAGTGCCAGAACCAGCCCTTATGCGGGTTGCGCAAAACGGTCTTGTCGTCCACCAGAAGGCGCAGATCCACAAAGTTTTTGCGCACGTGCTTTTTGTCGGTCATAAAGCAAAGGGTCTGTACCTCTTTGCCGCCGGGAACGTTGACAATATTCGGGAAATCGGTCATGATATCGGTCTCCTTTTTTTGTTTTATTTCTGATTTCATGATACCATACGCGCCTTTGCTTGTCAATAAAAATGTCGGTGTATGAAGTGCAAAAATGCGGTGCATACTGTAATAAAAAAGGAGAAATTCATATGATCGAGCAAGATACCATCAAGCTGCTGCGGGAATGTGACGCAGGTGTCAAAATGGGTGTGCAGTCCATCAAGGAGGTGCTGGATACGGTCAAGTCGAATAAGCTCATGGAGATCCTGACGACCTGCAAGCGCGAGCACGACCAGCTCAATACCGAGCTGCAGGAGCAGTTGGATCGCTTTGGCGACGAGGGCAAGGATCCTTCTCCCATGGCGCAGAGCATGTCCTGGATCAAGACCAACGTGAAATTGACCATGCACGAATCGGATCACACGGTTGCCGACCTGATCACGGACGGCTGCAACATGGGCGTCAAGTCGCTCAACAAGTATCTCAATCAGTACAAGGCCGCCGACGAGTACAGCAAGGACATTTGCAAGCGGCTGATCAATCTTGAAGAACAGCTGGCGATCGATATCAGAGGGTATTTGTAAATGCAAAATGCAGAATTGTAGTAGAAAAGCCGCCAAAAGGCGGCTTTTCTGTTTTATGTTTTTTACAGGTTTTCAAGAAAATCATTCAGCATGATATATTTGATTGGCTTGTTTTTCGATTGCGCATACTTGATCGTGTTCCACGTTCCTCCACTTTGCTTTCCGTTCCAAATCGCCAATATACCATAATATCCTCCCAAAGCTGACCAGTATAACGGTCAATAATTACTGTGATTATATCATAAAATAGTATTGGTTGCAACCGATATTGGTCAAAATTGTGAGGTATAATATGGAACAAAAATTGCGAAGAGACAGACGCATAGGCGATAATCTGCGTGCTTTGCGTGACAAGCATGATATTTCACAGGAAAAATTGTGTGCGGAATTGCAACGCAGAGGTTGTGATATCGGAAGAACGACCTATGCGAAATATGAATCCGGTGAACTGAATGTCAGAATCAGCGTGTTATTGGAGTTGAAGAAAATCTATCAATGTTCATTTGAGGATCTCTTTGAAGGACTGGATAAAAATGATCATTGATTGATCATGAAGGCAGGTGCAAGAAATCTTTCTGCGCCTGCTTTTTGTTATGCTTTCCGCTATTGCATTTCCGCTTTTTCTGTGTTACAATAGAATCAATACTAATACCGCGGGAGGCTACATATGAGTCAAGCAAAATGGATCTGGTATCACGGTGATTTTGAATTGTATCACAGCATGCTGCTGCACGCGCGACGCGAGGAATTCGGTTGCGAATATCCCACGTTCTGGAAGCTCTCGCCCCCTTATCCCAACGTGCGCTTTTTCAAGAGCTACCACGCGGATGAGGATGACGTGGTGCGCTTTGTTACGCGCGCCAAGGCGTACGTGATGGTGGACAATGACCGTCTGCCCGTCAATACCGATCTGAAAATCGGTGCGGGAGATCACAATATCATGGTGGTCACGCTGGCAACCGAGGGGCTGCCCAGCCTTTACGTGGACAGCAAATATCTCAAGACCGACGAATCTTGGATCGCCGACCATATGATCGTGACGCACCGCGTACCGGTCGGTTGCACGCCCGCTTATACCTCGCCCGAGGATAATCCCGAGGTGTTCCGTTTCTCCTATGAGCGTCTTGATCCGGTCAAGGTGACCGCGACCGAGCAGGGAACACTGTACGATTTCGGCCGTGAGACTTACGCGTATCTGTGCATCGAGGGTGCGGATGAAAATGATCAGATCCGCGTGACCTACGGAGAATCCCGCGAGGAGGCGTTGGATCATGCCGAGGCGTTGATCAGAGAGACGGTCAGCGGCAAGGGGACCTACCGCCTGAGCGGCCGTGCGTTCCGCTATGCTTGCGTGCAGGGCGGCAAGAATCTGAAGGTCCGGGCGGATTACGAATATCTGCCGATTGCCGACGTGGCAACCTTTGCATGCAACCGAAAGAACGTCAACAAGATCTGGGAGATCTGCGCTTACACCTTACATCTCAATTCGCGAGAGTTTTTCCTTGACGGCATCAAGCGCGACCGCTGGTGCTGGTCGGGAGATGCGTACCAATCCTACATGGCAAACCGCTATCTGTATTTCGATCCCGAGATCACCAAGCGCACCATTATCGCACTTTTGGGCAAGCCGCCTTACGAGCAGCATATCAATTCGATCAACGATTATTCCATGTATCTGATCATCGGGGCTTACGAATACTATTTCTCCACGGGGGACAAGCAGTTCATCGAGATCTATTTCGATCGTCTGCAGGCACTCTACGACTTTATCGTGGGTAGACTGGACGAGAACGGCTACGTTTGCTACCGCGACGGCGACTGGATCTTTATCGACTGGTCGGATATGGATAAGGGCGGCCCGCTTTGCGCAGAGCAGATATTGCTCTGGCAATGCCGCAGGTGCATGGCAGAGCTGTGCGCATTGGTCGGTAAGGACGGAAAGGCGCATGCGGAGGCTGCCAACGCGCTGCAAAAGCGCATTATGAAGGATTACTGGCGCGAGGATCGCGGCGCGTTTATCGATTGCCATACCACGGGCCGCGAGAACGTGACGCGTCACGCTAACATCTTTGCCATCATGTACGGCTTTGTTTCGCACAGACGCGCGCAGAAGATCGTGCGCTGCGTGCTTGAAAACGACGCGGTCAATCAGATCACCACGCCGTATTTTGAGTTCTTTGAGCTCAACGCGCTTTGCATGATGGGCAGACTCAAGACCGCACAGAAAAAGATCGAATCATACTGGGGCGGCATGGTTGCCTTGGGCGCGACCTCGATCTGGGAGCAGTACCTGCCCGAGCAAAAGGGAATCGAGCACTTTGGTATGTATGGCATAAAGTACGGCTGCTCGCTCTGCCACGCGTGGGGTGGCGGACCGATCTACCTCTTGGGCAGATATTGCCTGGGTGTATATCCAACCTCTGTGGGCTACGAGACCTTTGCCGTGCAGCCCGATCGCGGACTGTACCGAAAGATCGAAGGCACCGTGCCGCTGCCTGACGGACACAGCGTACATATTGCCATGGACGCACACGTTTGCGCCGTATCGGCTACCCGCGCGGGCGGTACGCTGATTTTGGGTGGCAAGGAATACGAGATCCCCGAGGTCGGCGGGTTGATTATTACGTTTTAAGAAAAAAAGAAGGACGGATTCCTTTGAATCCGTCCTCCCCTACGAGTGTATGTGTAGTCAAATCAATCCGTCGGCTGCTCGATCTTTTTCATGGCCTTTTTGAATTGGAAGATAAACAGAATAGCCGTAAAGGTCACGGCGATCACGTCGGCGATCGGCTCGGCAAGATAGACGCCCATGGTGGGGTTGCCCGGTACAAGATGCGGCACGATGTAGATCAAGGGGAGCAGCAGCACGAATTTTCGCATGACCGCCACGATGACCGACGAGGGCGCGTTGCCAAGAGAAACGAAGGTCATCTGGCAAGCGATCTGAATGCCGAACAGCAGCATGCCCGCATAATAGACGCGCAAAGCCTCCGTGGCAAAGGCGGCAAGCTCGGGCTTATTTGTAAAAATGCCCACGAATACCTGCGGGAACAGCATAACGAGCGTCCAGATGGTCACCGAATAGCAAAGGCAGGTCACAAGTAAGAGCTTGTAGGTTTTTTTGACGCGGTCGGCGCGCCGTGCGCCAAAGTTGTAGGAAAGGATAGGCTGCGCACCCTGAGCTACGCCCTGCATGGGCAGCATGGCAAATTGCATGACGCTTGTCAGAATGGTCATCGCGCCCACAGCCACGTCCCCACCGTAGTTAAGCAGGGAGGAATTGAAGCAGACCGAGATCACGCTCTCGCTTGCCTGCATGATAAAGGTGGCTGAGCCGAGTGCTATGCAGGGCAGCACCACGCGCGGCACGGGCAGCATATATTTCGGGCGCAGGTGCAGCAGCGTTTTCTTACCGCAAAGGAACAGAATGATCCAGAGCGTTGAAGCCGCCTGCGAGAGGATGGTGGCAATGGCCGCACCCTTGACGCCCATGTCAAAGCCGTAAATGAAAATGGGGTCGAGCACGATGTTGCAGGCCGCACCGATGACGACCGAAAGCATGGAGAATTTGGAAAAGCCCTGTGCCGAGATAAAGGCGTTGAGCCCCAGCGTCAGCTGCACGAAGATGGTGCCAAGCGCGTAAATGCTCATGTATTCGGTGGCATATTGGATGGTGTTTTCGCTCGCACCGAAGGCAAGGAGCAGGGGCTTGTTCCAGATCAGCAGAGCCACGGTCAGCAGGACGGATATGATCAGCTGCAGGCCAAAGCAGCCGCCAAGGATCCGCTCGGCACTCTCGTAGTCCTTCTTCCCCATGGAAATCGAGGCGCGCGGCGCGCCGCCCGAGCCCACAAGCGCAGCAAAGGCTGAGACGATCATGATCAGCGGCATGCACACGCCCACACCGGTCAAGGCAAGGTCACCGTACCCTTCAATGTGACCGATATAGATGCGGTCCACGATATTATACAGCATATTGACCAGCTGTGCCACCACAGTGGGCAGAGCCAGCCGAAAGAGCAGCTTGCCCACGGGGGCAGTGCCCAAGAATTCCTTATCGTTTTGCATGACTGTGTCCTTTTTCGTTTGATTTCTTTCATTATAGCATGAAAATTTGCGTAATTTCAATCTGTTTTATGAACAAATTAAGAAAAACCGCCCGATTGGGCGGTTTTTCTATCAAAAATTTTGCTTTTCCGCATGACGTCAAATTTACTGCGCGGGAGTAAATCTGATGTCACATACCACGGGCAGGTGATCCGAGAGATACATGCCGCAGCGATCGAACAAAAGCAGCTTGTAGGAAAGGGCGCTCAGCGAATCGCGGGAATAAAGCACGTAATCAATGGGCTCCTTGGCAGGATTGTATTTGCTGCCGTTCGGGTCGTGCGAGGCTACCATGCTTGCGCAGAAGCCCTCCGGCATATTATCGGGTGCTTCGTAGCGCGCATTGGAGAGGGGAGAGAACAGCTCAGTGCCGTCCTCCAGCGTTCTGTAGGACTTGACGCCCACGATAGTCTTGTATACCGAATACTGCTTGTTTTCGGAGTTGACGGCTGCCTGATTGAAGTCGCCCGTGACGACCATGGGAATATCTCCGAAGCGTTCCATGAAATTGAGAATGACCGTGAATTGCTTTTTGCGAAGCGATCTGCCGTCGCTGCCGCCAAGGTTATCCAAGTGTGTGTTGAGGTGCACGTATTCGGTGCCCGTGGCGCGGTCACGCAGGTGCGCCCAGGTGCAGATGCGGATATACTGGCTGGCCTCAAATTTTGAGCCGGGAACGTCGGGCGTGTCGGAAAGCCAGAAGGTACCGCTGTCCACAAGCTCGTATTTGTCGGTGCGGTAGTAAATGAGCACAGCCTCTTGGCCGGGTGCTCTCTGTTCGCCTACGCAGGCGTAGCTTTTGTTAAATACAAAGTTTTTCATCATGCCATCCCAGAGCGGAGTGACTTCTTGCAGACCGATCGAATCGGGTACGTACTCGTCGATCAGATCGCGCAGCATATCGGCGCGAATGTCGGCGCGCACCTGAGAGCCGCTTTCCACCTGTACGTTGAAGGACATGATCTTGGTCACGTAATTCTCGGCCGTCTGTTCGGTGATGGGGTAGGTCTTGGGAGGCATGTAGGCAAGGGATTCTTCCTTATCTGCAAAGAAGGTCATATCGCTGATATACAGCACCTCACCGGCAGCCGCTGCCATGTTTTCCATGTCAAAGCGGAGCAGAGGAAGATTCTTGTCGTATTTCGAAAGGTCGATCCAAAGGTATTGCCAGTCCTCGGTTCTCTGCAGGCGGTAATCCACCTGGCCCGTCACACCCGTGCCCGAGGGGGTCTTGGTGGAATAGCCGTAGAACGAGAAAATGCCGCCTGTCAATCCTTCACCGCGCACGCGCAGCACAAGGTAAGGGTACTCGCGCGTATCCACCGATTCAAAGCCCAGGGCCTTGGCCAGCTGAGCATGCTTGAAATACACGTAAGGGTCGCTGGAGTTAGGTGCGGAGATCGACGCGGTGGTCAGTGCCAGCACCTGCCCGTCATTCTCTGTCCGGGTCAAGGAAACGGTACACTGATAGGGCTGGATGAAATATTTGGAAAGGTCCGTGTCTGCGGGGATCTCAGAGAAGGAAAGCGAGGTCAACAACTCAGGCTCGGGAATAACCTCCTCGGTCGTGACTTCCTCGGTTGTGATTTCTTCCGTGGTGATCTCCTCGGTTGTGATCTCTTCGGATTCTTCTTCGGTTGTGATCTCCTGGGTCGGAGCCTGTGTGGTCTCATCGGTGCTCACAGCCGGCTCGTCCGTATCGTTGCATGCAGTCAGCAGCGGAAGGCACAGCAAAAGAGCAAGGGCAAGACAAAGGATATGGATGCTTTGCGCCAAACATTTCATAAGAGTACCTCCTTTCGGGTTCTTGCTTATATTATATCCGGATTTCCTTTTCTTGTCAAGACAAGGATTGTTGTAGGGGAGGATATCATCCTCCCGCACGCGATAAATCAGGAATAGCATTCGTGGAATACGATCAGAAACCGTTTTCGTGCGGGAGGATGAATTTGCTTGCAAATATTCCTCCCCTACGGGAGAGCATGAAAGCAGGAGGGGCATAAACAAGAAAACCGCTCTTGCGAGCGGTTTTCCGTTCATTAAAGGTTGTCATTTTTGAGTGCGTCAATGGGATTGTCCTTGTGCACCTTATGCATAGCGTACATCATGGTCACGAACACCACTAAGAATACGCTTGCCACGGCAAT
Source organism: Eubacteriales bacterium (assembly GCA_045594705.1). Lineage (GTDB taxonomy): Bacteria > Bacillota > Clostridia > Oscillospirales > CAG-272 > SVQP01. Next base: position 10,595 of record JAZNZB010000046.1, on the reverse strand, counting down.
GCCGATGGCGGCCCAGGGAAGGGTAAAGCTGATGGTCATGCCCTCGGAGACGACAAGGTAGATGATAAAGGTGACCAGGATCGATACGGGCAAGCCCCAAAGCAGTGCTTTAGCACCGTACAAGAGGCACTCAAAGCAGGTCATGCGCGTAAAATCACGCTTGGACATACCAACCGATTTGAGCATTGCAAATTCTCTGCGGCGCAGCTGCACGCTTGTGGTAATGGTGTTGAACACGTTGGCTACAGCGATCAGAGAGATCAGCACGATAAAGCTGTACGCAAAGATGCGGATAATGGTCACGATGTCGCGGTTGCGCTGCACGGCAGCGGCGTAATCGTAAAGCTCTTCGGTCGAAAGGCCGTTGTCGGTCAGGATCTTGCCAAGCGAATCAAAGCTCTTTACGTGGTTCTCGGATACGAACACAAAATCGGTCGTCGAGAGCTCGGGGGTCACGGGGAACAGCGTTTGCAGTGCGCTGTGCGGGTACATCAGCACAAGATAGGTGTCCTCATAAACAAAGTAGGGCTTTTCGTAAAGCACGGTGCCCACGGTCAGCATTTTGTCCTGTGCGGCATCCGCTGCGTCCACCAGCATTTCCTCGTCCGAGAACAGGGAGACGTATTTATAAGAGATTTGGCCGTTCTCTTGCACGATGCTGTCGAAATAGTAGCCCTGATAATCGTTGACCAGCGTGACGTTGATCTTGCCGGGATTTTGGCGCAGTGCATTCAGCGTTTCATATTTGTCCTCGGTGCGGTTGTACATTACGTTTCCGTCCAGTGCGACGGCTACGGGATGCTCGGCATTCATATAAACGTCCGGATCAAGTCCTTGCTTTTCCAGATATGCAAGATAGGTCCCGTCCTCTACAAAGGCATAGTGGATAAACGTGTGCGATTGGTCCTGCCCAAGTCCATCAACGTAGGAGACCGCGCCTGCGGCATCCTCGCGCCACTTGGCGTTCAGCACGTCCGAGGGGAGCGTGGTGCCCTGCTTGAAATAGGTGGTATAGGTTGCTTTCTCTATCGCATCCGCACCCTTGAGCTGCGAGAGCAGTCTGTCTGCATCAAGCTTACTGTCTGCAGTCGGGTAGACGCTGTAAGAGATGTCGTAGCCCGCAGAGGTAAAGGTGTTCTCGGCGGTCTTGGTCAGATAGTCCGAAAGCGCGAAGGCAGAGATAAAGAGCACGATGCTCAAAAACAGGGAAAGCACGGTTGCGCGGTACTTTTTGCGATTGCGCTTTGCATGCTTGCTTGCCAGCACGCCGGGCAGGCCGAACAGCTTGTAGGTCAGCTTGCTTGTGCGGGATTTCTTGGCCTTGATGTCTGCATTCTGACGAATGGCCTCTACGGCCGAGACGCGCATGGCGCGGATCGAGGGGATCCATGCCGAGATCAGCACAGTGATCAGCGCGATGGCTGCTGCTGCGAGAATTCCCCAGGGGCTGACGGACAGGTGCATGGGCAAGGGCAGGCTTGTAAATGCAGTAAACTTATCGCCAAACAGCGCAAGCACGATACCAATGCCGCCCACGCCCGTAAGAATACCGAGCGGGATGCCGATGGCACTGATTGCCAGGGCTTCAAATCCCACCATGTGGCGCAGCTGTCGGCGGGTCGCACCCACCGAGGAGAGCAGACCGAATTGCTTGGTTCTCTCAGATACCGAGATCGAGAAGGAATTGTAGATCAGTGCGACAGCCCCGAGTACGATCAGTGCAATGACCAGGGCGGCAAGCCCGTAGGCGATGGTAAAGAGCGCGTTGCTCTCGGAGACGCCCGAGAACATCAGTACGTCGGCGTTTTTGACTACCTCAAGCTCCATCTCTTTGCCAAAGGACGAAATATCCTTGGCGTTTTTCATGGTAAAGTAAACGTTGCATACCGTTGCGTCGTCCTCTGCCAAGGTAATGGCGGTATAGCCGGGGGCTGTGGGATCCTCAAAGCTCGGACGGGCGTAAAAGCCCACCACCGTATAGGTGCGCGTCTCGCGGATGGCAAGCTCCTCGCCCATGTAAGGGGTGTTCTGGCCAAGCCCCGAGCCGATCTCTGCGCGCTCACCGATCGCAAGCGTCAGCACGTCACCGATCTTGTATCCGGCACCGCCGTTTGCAAGCAGGTGATCGGGCAAGAGCAGCTCACCGGAGCTTTTGGGGTAATTGCCGGCAGTCAGATGCACGGGCATCATGTCCGCAAAGCCGTCGCTTGCGCCCATGATATAAAGGTAGGGCTTATCGGGATTGATTGAGTCTGTCTCGGCATATCCAATGCCTTGGCCGTAAACCAGCTCGTCAATCTTGTCGGATGCTTGCAGCTTGTCAAGCGTGTCATTGTCGGCGTCCCGCACGCTGCCGTGCCAGGAGCCGTCTATATATTCATAGTTTTGCTTGGTGTAATTCAGCGCGCTGGACGCGATGGTGGTCACGGCACAGATCATGGCGGTGGCAAGCAGCACACCGATGATTGTCACGGCCGTGCGCACCTTGTTTTTCTTTAAGGTAGCCAGAGTTACTTTTTGGAAGATGCTCATTTTCGTATCACCTCGTCACGCACGATCCTGCCATCCTCGATGGCAATGATGCGGTCTGCCTGCAGGGCAATGTTTTCATCGTGGGTAATCACGATCAGCGTCTGTCCGTATTTCTGATTGGAGTGCTTGAGCAGCTCAATGATCTCGCGGCTGTTGCGTGAATCCAGGTTGCCGGTCGGCTCGTCTGCCAGCATGACCGCGGGAGCGTTCATGAGTGCGCGGCCGATTGAAACGCGCTGCTGCTGACCGCCCGAGAGCTGGTTGGGCAGATGGTTTTCGCGTCCCTTGAGCGAGAGCGTGGTCAACAGCTCCTCCAAGCGTTCCTTGTTGACCTTTTGTCCGTCCATGAGTACGGGCAGGGTCATGTTCTCGGTGACGTTGAGCACGGGGATCAGGTTGTAGAACTGATAGATCAGTCCGACCTGCCTGCGGCGGAAGATGGCCAACTGCTCGTCGTTTTGTGCGTAGACGTCCTTGCCGTCCATATATACCTTGCCGCTCGTGGGCTTGTCAACGCCGCCGAGAATGTGCAGCAGCGTGGATTTGCCCGAGCCCGAGGGGCCGATGATGGCTACGAATTCGCCCTTGTTCACAGAGAAGGAAACGCCGTCCAATGCGTTTACGCGGGCATCGCCCGTGCCATACGTTTTACGAAGATTTTCAACTCTTAAGATTTCCATGGTGTTTTCTCCTTTTCTTGTTGTACGAGCAAATTATACCCCGGTCAAGTGACAGGTCGGTGACTTTTTTATTACAAAAACGTCACTTTGGAAAAGAAACATGGCTAACAGGTAATGTTATTCAGTTAATATAACCCGAAATATTCAACAGAAAGTTGCAGATGCGCGCAATAAAGGCGTCCCCCGGGGGGAAGCTGTCGCGCAGCGACTGAAGGGGAATGCGAATACTTTGGTTTAAGAGTGTTTCACCCGAGCGGTCAACCTCACCGTTTTGTCCGCAAATCCCCTTCAGTCGCTGCGCGCAATCTGCTTGCAGATATCTTCCCCTCGGGGGACGCCTTTGCAGTGCATGCCCTCTTGGTTCACGCACCCTTCATGGGTTTTCTGAACTCAATGGTATTGGACCAACAGGTAATGCCATTAAGTAAAAAACAAAGATGATACTGCATTAAATCGTACCTTTATAAAATCGCATAATGAATTGCGCGCCGCCCTCGGGGGCGTTTTGCGCCTTGAGCGTGCCGTTTTGCGCGGTGACGATGGTGCGCGCAAGTGCCAGGCCGATACCAAAGCCCGCGTCGGACGAATGCTTTCCTTTATAAAAGCGTTCAAACAGATGGGGAAGATCCCCCTCGTCAATCCCGCAACCGCTGTCCGTGACCGTGATCTCGGAGTAAAGCGCGGTTTCCTTGGCGTCCACCAGAATGCGGCCACCCTCGGGGGTATGCTCCATGCAGTTTTTGATAATATTGCCAAGTGCCTCGGCCGTCCAGGCGGGATCACAGGTGACCTGCCCCCGGGCGCGCAGGCAGAGCTGCTGTCCGCGCAGCTCGGTGGGAACCTGCAGGGGGGCTGCAGCGCGATCGATCAGTGCCTGCAGCGGCATTTCTTGTGCAGACAGGGGAGCCGTACCCGCGTCCAGCTTGGAGATCTTGAGCAGAGCGGTGATCAGCCAGTCAATGCGGCCAAGCAGCACGTAAAGCTCGCGCATGTGCTGCTCGCGCGTCTGCTCGGGCAGATCGGGGTCATCCAAGAGCGAGACGATCAGATTGATCGAGGTCAGCGGCGTGCGGATCTGATGCGAGATGTCCGCAATCGAATCGGCAAGAAAGATCTTGTCGTCAAGCAAGGCCTGCTGCTGCTCGCGCAGGCGTATCGTCATTTTGTAAAGCTCGCTTTGCAAAACACCCAGCTCGCCCTCGTCATATCCGTCGAATGAAAGAGAATTGTCACCGTGCAAAATGCGGTTGACCGTGTCGGAAAGTGCGGCCAGACGCTTGTAGCGGTTGTGGGTAAAGATGAGAAAGACGGTGATCAGCACAAGGCAGAGCGCAAGCGTAAAGATGCCAAAGCCTGCGTTCCAGACAAATGCACCCACGGTGGCGCAGGTGCAAATGACGCCAAGGATGATCAAAAGTCTCCTGGTTTCGGGGTTTCTGAATAACTTCATGTCAAATCACCTTGTAGCCAAGACCGCGCACGGTCAGAATGATGGTGGGGGTTTGCGGGTCGTCCTCGATCTTTTCGCGCAGACGCTTGATATAAACGGTCAGCGTGTTGTCGTTGACAAACTCGCCCGCAATATCCCAAATGGATTCCAACAGCTGCGTGCGGGTCAGCACCGCGCCGCGATGGTTGAGAAAGACCAAAAGCAAGCGGTATTCCAGTGCCGAGAGAAAAAGATCCTGCCCGTCCTTGGTGGCCACGCCCTTGACCGTATCCACCTGCACGTTGCCAATCGTGATAAGGCTGCCCGCAGCACCGCCCGTGCGGCGCAATACGTTTTTGATGCGCGAGACCAGCTCACGCGGACGGAAGGGCTTGGGAATATAGTCGTCAGCCCCCAGGTCAAAGCCGGCAACCGTGCTGTATTCGTCGCCCGAGGCGGTCAGAAAGATGACAGGCAGCTTCCAGTTGGCCTTGATGGCCGAGCAGAGCGAAAAGCCGTTGCCGTCGGCAAGAGAGATGTCCAGCAAGGCAAGGTCAAAGGACTCACTGTCCAACAGGGCAAGGGCTGCGCTTTGTCCGTTTGCGCTCTTGACCGCAAACCCTTCGCGAGCGAGAAATTCGCTCAAGGTCGCCACAATGGTCTTGTCATCCTCTACCAGTAAGATCTTTGTCATGGGTCGTCTCCTTTGCCGTTTTGATTGCCTTTATTATATAACAGATGAGAAAAATTGTCAACTGCGGGCAAGAAATGCAAAAAACTCTTGCAAAGTGTGAGGCTTTCCGATATAATGGAGGAAAATTGCAAAAGGGGAACGTATATGGAAAAGAACGTACACGCCAACCACAGAGAACGCATGCGCCAAAGATACTTGATGCAGGGGCCCGACGGCTTTGCCACACACGAGCTTTTGGAGATGCTGCTGTATTATTCGATCCCGCAGGGAGATACCAACGATACCGCGCACCGACTGCTGGAGGACAATCGCGGCCTGATCGGTGTCATGAGTGCGGATATCAACGCGCTTCAGCTTTCTGAAGGAATTGGCCCCAAGAGTGCTATGCTGCTGAGCTTGACGGGGGATCTTTTACGTCGCGCTGCCATTGAGCAAAGGCCCGAGACGCCCAAAATCGGATCGTTTAACCAAGCGCGCGGATTCATTGAGCCCTATTACGTGGGCGTGGACGTGGAGCGCGTATACGTTCTGGCGTTGGATAACGGCATGCGTGTGATCGACTTTTACATAGCATGCGAGGGCTCGATCAATGAGGCATATCCGATCGCGGGCAGCATTGTAAGACGCTCACTGCTCAAAAACGCATCCTCGGTAGTCATTGCACATAACCATCCGGACGGTTTTGCCATTGCCACCGCAGAGGATAGGGATTTTACCTCTAAAATGGAGCAAGCGATGAAGCTGGTAGGTGTTGTGATGCTGGAGCATTTGCTGTTTGGCGGCGGCTGCTGCATCCCGCTTGTACAAAAGCACAGCAGCATGCTGCGCTCCTCGCCCACGGGAGAGGATATCGACACCTTCTACGACCGTTTCTACGCCAATATGGAAACGGGGAAGAGAGAGCTTTCCGAGTTGCTTGGGATTTAATTAAGTGCAAAATGCAAAATGCAACGTGTGAATCGTGAGGGATTACTCGTCCGTTGCAAAAACACCGATTGCAGGGGACGGCGCCCTCGACGTCCCGCAAATGCATAATTAAGTGCAAAACACAGCCCCGCAAGCAAACGCTTGCGGGGCCTTCGGTGTTTATGTGTGTTTGATTTACTTATCCACTTCCATCCAGCAGCCCTCGGCACCGATGCCGTCTGCGGGCGGGGTGAGCATGCCGCGCTCAATCAGCGCCTCGACCAATGCATCCACCATGGGCAGACCTGCTAAGCGGTTGGCATAACGCCACTCACCGATCAGGTAATCGGGAAGTGCACCTTTGATCAGCGCCGAGAGCTCTTTTGCAATCGACTCGGCAGTCTCGTCAAAGTAGCCGTTTTCCAGTTTGGTGGTTACGCTGTAAAGGCGGCTGTCATCCTTTTTGTCATTGACCAGAATCTTGGTGTAGAGCGTGTCGCCCTCTCTGAACAAAAGCCCCTGCTCGATGGCCTTTGCTGCGATCTCCTTTTCGTCTTCGCTAAGGGTGTCCACTGCCAAACCATCGATGGCGCGAATGGTCATAAGCAGCATGGGATCCTGCGAAATGTTGTGGCCGCAGTGGAAATGCTTCTGAATGCGCGAGATGTAAATGTTGGTCATATGGACGTTGCTGTAGCCGCAAATCTCTTGTGCAGCGGTACCGTCCATGCCGCAGCCGAAGTGTCTGCCGATGCTTTCAAAGCCATATACGGTGAAGGGGCGATCAGGCGTGACGGTGTCGGCAAAATACTTGGTTTCCAAAATACCTGTGACCTGCTCTTCAAGCGCACTGCTCATCCAGAAGATCTGCTGCCACAGGATGAGGTTGAGATCTACCTCTTTGTTCAAGTAGGGGAATGCGAGATATTCGTCCTTGTGCTGCTCGATGAACTTGGCGATCACGTCGGCAACCATGGGCAGCTGTGCTTCATAAAGAGCAATGGCCTTTTCGATTGTCTGCTTTTCCAACAGCACGAAGTTGATAGCATATCTGCCATTGTCCAAGCGGCGGAGCAGTCCATATTGACCGTTTCTGCCGCGGGTCAGGATTTCAAGTTCCTGCTCAATGTACAGCGTGGGGACGTTCAGCTCGGCAGCGATTTCGGATGCGGTTTTGGGGGAGCGATGGCAAAGGTGCAGTACGTGCTGGGAAAGGTCACGGTCATAAAAGCCTTCGCGAGGATCGCCCCACCACGGATTGCCTGTTCCAACGATATAGTAGTCGATATGGCCAAGGGCGACGGGTTTATTCGTTTGTGTCATAGTTTCTACCTCTTCTTTCAGTTTCTTTCTTGCCGAATAGAGTCGTTGGCGGACGGTGTCCTCGCGCACGCCCTGCTCGGTGGCAATTTGTGCTACCGGCTTGCCGTCCAAGTAAAAGGCGATCATGACCTCTCGGTAAGCGCGGGTCAGATAGGCAATGCGACGGTAGACGTCGGGCAAAAGCTCCATGAGCGCGTCGCCCGCATCCGCATCGTCCAAGGCAACGCTTGCAAGCGCGTCGTCGGGGTCGCCTACGTAGCCGTACGCGTCGGATTGGCTGCGCTTTTGGCAGTAATCGGCGTACACGTTGCGCGCCACGCGCCAGATAAAGGCGTAGGGCTGGTCGATCTCACCGTCTGTATTCGCTGCCTTAACCAAGGCGTATACGATATCCGAGCAAAGCTCCTGTGCAGCGTAGCTGTCGCGGGTACGCGGATAGCAGTAGCCGTACAGCTTGTCCAGCAGAGATTCGTCGATCATATTCAGCAATTCTTGTTTTTTCATATCTTTCTCCAAAGCTTTGATCAATGCTTTCGTCCTGATAGTCGGGGAAAATGAAAAAGGTGAGGTAGGGTTGGGAAATTTTTTGGTTTTTATTTTTTTCTGAAATCTTATGATGCGTCAGAGCGGTGGTATGATGAATCTCATCCACCGCAACCGCGTCATCGAAACTCGCGCTGCTCGTTTCTGCTTCCGCTGCGGTCCCCCTTCTCCAGCGGAGAAGGCTTTGTCTTGCGCTTCTGTCTTTTTCGGGTATTCGCTTCGGGGTAGCCATTTTGAGCCTTCCCCGCGGGGGAAGGGGGACCGCAGCGGAGCGAATTTTTGCGAGGCAAGAGCCAAAAAGAGAGAAGCGATTGCGGTGGATGAGATGCATCATGCGGACGCTCTTTCACGTCTTATATGAGTGTCAACCCTTGCTCTCAATCAAAAAAATTTTATCCCCAAATCCGCCGCGCTTTTCGGCCTTGTCGGCGCGGATTTGTTCAAGGTCGGCAGGGGAGAGGTCTTGCAATGCAGCGCAGGCGTAAATGACCTCGAGAAGGTCTGCCAGCTCCTCTGGATCGTGCGAGTCAAGGTATTCCGCAAGCTCCTCGCCAAGCTTTTTGTCCAAAGCGTCCTTGTATTCCTCATCCGAGAGGATGCGCGTGGTACATTCTCCGCCCTTGGCGCGGATGATTTCGGGAATGCGGTCGCGCACCAGCTTGTTGTATATCATAAAGGCCTCCGTAAGCGTTTTCTTTTATTATACCACAGCCCACCTTGCTTGGCAAGAATTTTTGCCGTACGTCTTGCGCGGCGGCAAATTTTATGGTAAAATGGTGGTGAAACATCGTAGGGGCGACCTGCGGTCGCCCGCGGGCGAACACAGTTCGCCCCTACGGAGGTGAATGTGACAGAATGGAGGTGTGCGCATGAATCTGATCATATGTATTGACGACGCGGGCGGCATGATGTTCAACCGCCGCAGGCAAAGTCAGGACAGGGTGCTGCGCGCGCGCCTTTTAGAGATTGCCAACGGCGCAAAGCTGTGGGTCACGCCCTATACCGCGCGCCAATTTGAGGACGGTGCACCGCTTTGCGTGTCGGACACGCCCTGGGCGGACGCGGCAGAAGGAGATTACTATTTTGCCGAGGACGGTGAGATTTTCGTGGAAAGTGCGGAAAAGATCTATCTGTACCGCTGGAACAGGCTGTATCCGAGTGACCGCAAATTCACGGTTGACTTATCCGCGCTTGGCTTTGTGCAAAAAAGCAGCGAGGATTTTGCGGGATATTCGCACGAGTGCATCACCGAGGAAATTTATATGAAGGAGTAAGTTATGTTTGATTTCAAAAAGCTGTTTGAAAAAAGAACGCTGACGCGCGCCTTGGCTGCGCTGCTGCTTGCGTTGATTCTGTGCATTTCCGCATGCGACGGGCAGGGAACGGGTATGGAGTCTACCGCTGCGGACACGACCGCACCCGCAGAGCAGACCACGGTTGCGGATACCACACAAGAAGAGACCGAGCCGTCAAGCGAGCAAACGACGCAAGAAGAGACAGAAACAGAAACCAAAACAGAGACGGAGACAGAGCAGTCGAGTGAGGAACAGACAACCGAGCCCGAGGCTACGATCGATCTTTCGAATATCCCCGCGTACAGCGGCAGCGAATACGTCACGCTCAACGATGGCATGCCTTACTTCAGCGCAAGCGAGCTTGTGACCGAGTCGTACGAGACTTATGGAGAACTGGACGCGCTTGGCAGATGCACGGCGGTCATTGCGTGCTGCGGCAAGGATCTGATGCCCACGGCCGACCGCGGCAGCATCAGCAGCGTCAAGCCCACGGGCTGGGTGCAGGCGCAGTACAGCATTGTCAATGGCGGCAACCTGTATAATCGCTGCCATCTGATCGGATGGCAGATCACGGGCGAGGACGCCAACGAGCGCAATCTGATCACGGGCACGCGGTATTTCAACGAGGCCATGATCCCGTTTGAGAACATGATCGCGGACTATATCAAGGAAACGAACAATCACGTCATGTACCGCGTCACGCCCGTATTTGAGGGTGACAACCTGGTTGCAAGCGGTGCTGTCATGGAGGCTTGGTCTGTGGAGGACGAGGGCGAGGGCATTGCTTTTTGCATTTACATGTATAACGTGCAGCCGGGCATTGTGATCGATTACGCTACGGGCGAGAGCTATCTGGAAGCAGACGGCGGCCCTACCACGCCGGGTGAAGAGACCACACAGCCGGACGACGGGCTGTTGCATCTGGTGCTGAATACAAGCTCCAAGCGCGTGCATAAGCCGGATTGCTCGGGCGTTGCGCAGATGGCAGAGAAGAACAAGCAGGAGTTTACGGGTACGCAGGAGGAGCTGGACGCGCTGCTGGCACAGGGCTATAAGCTGTGCGGAACGTGCCATTGACGCTGCTTGCAGCATCAAATGCAGAATGCAGGATGAAAGTTTGATCGTCGTCACCCAAGCGGGCCACCTCCACAGGATGAAAGTTTTTGATCGACCTTTTTTCAAAAAGGTCGCGG
>JAZNZB010000045.1:0-15524 GCA_045594705.1 Eubacteriales bacterium | reverse complement strand
CGACGTCCCGCGCGGGCACAAAGTAAATATTACAGGGAAAATCGTTAATTGCAGAGGGACGGGGCGTCGAGGGCGCCGTCCCTTGCAATAAGTCGGATCGTAGCCATGTCGTTCTGTGAGCCAAGGAGTTGAATTACTAAGTTGTCTTCCTAAGCCCGCTTGGCCTCCGACTTCGACGTCCCGCGCGGGCACAAAGTAAATATTACAGGGAAAATCGTTAATTGCAGAGGGACGGGACGTCGAGGGCGCCGTCCCTTGCAATTATTGGTTGATTCTCGTCAAACACACAACACTCTCCACGTGGGTCAAGACTCCAAAAGCTCTCAAACCGGTCGAAAAATAGGGGTTGTGAAAGCAAAAAGTCCTCAAGCCATAGGTCGAAAGTAACATTTGTCCCTGAGTTTTTAGCAGTTTTCGGAAATATATCATTCAAACATAAATGATAATTCTATTTGATTTTTTCTTGCGCAAATATAGCTTTAACGGCATGCCCAACTTGATCTTCAAGGCTTGACGTGGACAGGATTCAACACACTTCAGGCATCTAATACACTTGCGGTTTGTTGTGCCCGATTCTATCGCTCCAAAGGAGCAACGCTCGGCGCAAAGATTACAGCCATTGCAATTTTCACTTTTCTGTATCGCAAGCCCAATCCTGCTTCTTAGTTTGGGGAAAATATCAGCTAAAGGATTTTTATAATGTCTGGGGAGTTGTATATACGAAGGCTCTTTGACTTTTTCAACGATGGGCTTTAGTTCATCAAGGTCACAGAAAGCATCGTCATTGTCTATGTAGGAGTGTTTCGTAGGAATATACGCTCCCGCGACAATATTCTTTTGATAGTTTTTTTGAATTTCATACAGAACGTTGCCACAGCACATTTTTCCGTAGGTAGCGACAACCGTTAGATTTTCAACCGATATGTTCTTCAAAAAACTCTTTACAATATCGGGAATGTTTTGGCAGTGTACCGGAAACACAAGAACAAGATTTCGATAATGCTCCGCACATGTTGTTTCCATATCCGCAAGCGGATACCCTAATTGATTTGCAAAGTACGCCGCGATTGCCTTGCTCTGACCTGTATTTGAATAAAAAACTACTGCGTTCATGATTCAAAATACTCCCGCATGATTGCGCACTCGGTTATTTCATCAAGAGAAAAGCCAAGCGAGGCTTTTAACTCCGCCAATGCGTCCTCTCTCGACAAATTGTTGCTTCGGCTCGCAATTGCGATTTCAAGTGCGCTGAATGGGATCATCGTACTTCTCATATGATAAAATCTTGCAAATTGCGAATGCTCCTTGCATTTTTCAATTTTGCAGCTTGTATGTAATCCCTTTTCGGTTTGTTCGGGAGCAACCCAACCGCACTCACGAATGATGGTATCCTTTATTTTTCTCCACTCATAAACGCCCCCGCATATTTCATCAAAATCCACTTGCACAAATGCGGGAATATTGCCCGACCAAGAGGACGAACGGATCGCTCTTTTTAACGGACTCTGGATATTTGGAACTTCCTTGATGGCTTCGCAGATGTTATAGACGAGTTGGTTGGAATATCCTGCCAAATTCTTAATCTTACTATCACCGTATGCGAGCTGTTTCATTGTGGTAAGGGTATGGAATTGCCCTTTTTTCAAAGGTGGGTGAAACGTTAAAATTCTACCGATGTTCAAAAAGAAATTCAGGAATTTGTTTTTCGGAAACGTGTAAGCAATTTGAGGTGCCATATGATTGAAATATAAGCCGAGCAACTGTGCGGGCTCGTTTCCCGCAACGAAATATGGTACTTTGTTTGCAACAAGCTCGGGATAAAACAACACATACGCAAGAGAGGGACAGGCACAGGTATTTTCGCTCAAAGAGTACAGTTTTTTATATATTTTCCTTAAATCGTCATTTGAAATTTTTCGGCTGATAAATTCAACCGAATCAAGCAATTGTTTGGCATTTTCAATGCTCTTTTTCGCACATTCGGACATATAGGGAATTTCCCAAGTAAGCGCTAACACACGAATCTTTAAGACCTTGGACAAATAGTACAGTAAGTAGGTAGAGTCCTTACCACCTGTGTAAAACACGGCAACGTCAAAACGCGACTTCTTTGACCTCGGGAATGTATTCATAATCGGAACGATGCTTTTCAAATTTTTTGTCTTTTCTACGGATTGACAAATAGGGCATTTACCCCCTGCATCAAATTCAATACCGGGAATCATAAAATCATTTGCTATACACGTTGTGCAAAACGTTGCATCATCTAAGTTCGAAGGAATTACTCTTTTGCTTTCGCATTGCACGATCTGCGCACCTACGAGTTTTTTCAAGGCAGTAATCTCGCTATTTGTCAATTCGCAGGGCAGCTTTTCAATAATCGTTTTTTGCTTTTTGGTAAGCTTAACGGTGTTTTTGAACATATCAGACTGATTTCTCAAGCCATAATATCTCAAAACATTGCCTTCAAGCTTCCATCTGCTTTGAATATCGTACACAGTAACTCCTTTCTTCTTCGATATGTTATACTAAACAGCTGTAAAATGCACTTTTGAGCTTTGCTCAAAACTCACATTTGTCCCAACTCAAAATTGGGGCATCTTTTAATTTTGAACACTAATTTTTTGAATTTTTATCTCAAAATCACTTAAAACAGCTTGATTTTGCCCATTTCAAGGCGATTTTGGCTCATTTTCTCGTCAGACAAACAACACTCTCAACGTGGGTCAAGACTCCAAAAGGTCTCAAAATGGTCGAAAAATGGGGGTTGTAATACCTTAAAGTCTCAAAAATCTGTTTTTCCGTACTCGGTTATGCCGATAAATAAATCTTGCTTTGAAACAATAATTTGTTTTTCGAAATTATTTTCATCCGTACCATATAATACAAGGTTATTGCCTTGCAATTCTGTTTTATCTAAAGAATATAAGTCGTAATTTTTCGATATATTCAAGAACAATTTTTGGTCATAATCAAAGGCAAAGCATTCATAGGGGCATGCCCAATAGCAGCCCTCGAAAATCAAGAAATGCTCGAGCTGCTTCACTTCTGTGATAATGAATGATTCTTCTCCGTGAATCACAGGTTCGGGAAAATATTCGTATTCAACAGACAGCGTGTCTACATTGATCAATGTAAATCCGTATAGTGTTTTTCTAAAGCAAATAAAGCGCTGACCGTTCAAGATGATCGGGTAGAAATCGTTTTCATAGTCGTGTTGGTCACAAAAATCGCATTCGTATGTCAAATTGCCTTTTTTCAATACGACATGCGCTTTTTCCCTATGGCTATATTGAGTGCTGTATTCGAATATATCAACCTCTATTTCGACATCAAAAATACGTTTCGATAGGTGATCTGAAAAAAGGAAATTGAAGCCATCAGAATACTCAAGTATGTATTTTTCTATTAAATTCATTTCAATCTCCTTTCGATACGTTATACCAAACAGATGTAAATTGAAGTTTTGAGTCTTGCTCAAAATCATCATTTGTCTCTATGTGATTTCGAGGTGTTTTGATTTCAAACACATCTTTTTGCTTAAAATCTCTTAAAATGCCGAAAAAAGTGCCATTTTAGGGTCAAAATCGCTTATTTTCTTGTCAGACAAACGACACTCTCCACGTGCCCCGTTCTCGGAAACATATCGACAGGAGTGACTTCCCCAATTTCGTAACCGTTTTCTCTAAACCATTTGCAGTCACGGGCTAACGTATCGGGATCGCAGGACACGTAAACCACGCGCGGGATTCCCAGCTCTGCAAAACATTTGACAAGCGCCTCGGTGCTGCCCTTTCTTGGCGGGTCGATGACGGCCACGTCGGGGCGTTTGCCGCCGCAGGCGGACAAAATCACCTGCGCGTCGCCCGCGTCGTTGCAGATAAAGGTCGCGTTCCCGATGCCGTTTCGTGCGGCGTTTTCACGTGCGCACTCGACCGCCTCGGGCACGATTTCAATGCCCACAAGCTCCTGCGAATCCTTGGCCATACTAAGGCCAATGGTGCCCGTGCCGCAATACAGGTCGATCAAGGTCTCGCTGCCCGTCAAGCCCGCGCGCTCACGCGCAAGGCCGTATAAAAGCTCCGCTCCCTCGCGGTTGACCTGATAGAATGCGGCGGGGGCTATGCGGAAGGTAAGGCCGCACAGCTCGTCCACAATATATTCGTTTCCCCAAAGCGTGCGGTATTCCTTGCCCAGCACCACGTTGGTATTCTTCTCATTAAAATTGAGCACGATGCCCGAGACTTGCGCAAACCTTGCAGTCACCTCGGCAACCAATGCTCTCTCTGCGGGCATGCCACGACCGTTGAGCACAAGGCACAGCATGACCTGCTCCGAGTTCTTGCTCTGCCGCAGATAAATATGGCGCAAAAGTCCCTTGCCGCTGACCTCGTCGTATGCCTTGATGCCGTGTGCGTCGCAAAAGGCGCAGACAAACGCCACGATCTCGCCAAATATTTCGGGCTGCAGCGCACACTTATCCGCCTTGACTAAATTGTGCGTTTTGGACGCAAAAAAGCCTGCCTCCATGCCGCTCTTTCCCTGCTTGACCGGGTACTGCCCCTTATTGCGATAGCCGCGCGTCACACCGGTCGTGCGCACGGGCGCGACGACCACGTCGGGCAAGCCCACCTTGCGAAAGGCGTTTTGCACGTAAGCGCGCTTGCACTCCAGCTCGTGCGCATAGGTCACGTAGCGATGCACGCAGCCGCCGCATGCGTCGGGCGCGCGGCAAAAGACCTCGGTGTCTCGCACGTCCGAGGCCTTTTCAATGCGCAGCACTCTGCCCACGGCATAGGTAGCGGTATCCTTGATGATTGAGATCCTGACCGCATCTCCCGTGACTGCGCCGCGCACAAAGACGGTCTTACCCTCGATGTGCCCGACACCGCTGCCAAGGTTGTTGACGTCGGTGATCTCTACCGTATATTCACTCCCCTTGGGGAGCAAAACTCTCTCATTTTTGTCCATCAGACGTAAAATTCCTTCATGTCGTCAAGTCTCAGACAGCCCAGATAGCCGCCGTCCTTGACGCCGCAATTGATATTGACGCCGCCGTTGCCAAACCAGATTCTGCCGTTGCCGCCGTTTTCCTCGGTGGTGGGCAGGTGGCCGACGATCACGGTCTTATTCTTGTAAAGGCGCTTGGTAAGATCCAGCGGCTCGGACATGAACGCCTCGGGCTCCAGATCCTCAAGATCCATATCGGGATCAAAATCCGCAATGCCCGCGTGCACCAACAGATAATCCTCGCCGTCCACGCGCACCTGCTCGTAAAGTGCCATGTCGGACAGATAATCGATCACGCCCTCGCGCATCTCGCTATCCAGCTCACGGAATGCATCCAACGTCGCCTGGCCGCCGTTTGCCACCCATTTCTGCATGTCTGCAATGAAGTCGGCATCGGGGGTCTGCTCGCCCGACAGCATTTTTTCAAAGCCCGCCAGCATGCGCACGGCCAGATAGTCGTGCTCGCCTGCGATGGCATATACGTTATAGCGCACGCTCAGATCCCCGATCAATTCCATCGACTGCTCGCCATAGTCCACAATGTCGCCAAGCACGTACAGAATGTCGGTGTCTTTGAGGCCGATCTTTTCGATCATGGCCTTGAATTTTTCATAATTTCCATGTAAATCAGATACTACGTATGTCATATTCCTCTCCTTTTATACAACAGTCACACGGCAGCTTTTGACCACGTCGGTCTGCACCTCGGGCGCAACCTCGGCAATCAGCGCGCAAAGACGCGCGCAAATGGGTTGTTCGGTGTAAAAATGGCCTGCAACCAGCAAATTCAGTCTTGCGGGCTCAGAAAGCTGCGAATACTTCAGCTCACCCGTCAGGAAGGTATCCGCGCCTGCTGCCAAGGCTACGCCGATCTCATCCTTGCCGCTGCCGCCGACCACGGCCACACGCGACACGACCTTGCCCGCATCCGAGTACAGCACGGCGGGGCATCCAAGCGCGTCCTTAACCTTGGCCGCAAACTCTGCAGCCGACACAGGAGCAGGCAGATCGCCCACGCGCATAATGCACTCTTCTCCCGTGACCTCTACGTTCTCAAGCCCGACAAGGCTTGCTAAAATATCGTTGACGCCACCCTTTGCTGCGTCGATTCTGGTATGGAACGAGATGGCCGCCACACCGCTCTTGCAAAGCGATATTACCTTTGCACCCAGAGGATCGTCGGCATCTACAACCTTCAGCCCATCCCACAGCATGGGATGATGCGAAAAGACCACGTCATAGCCCTCGGCCACAGCCTTGTCCACCACGGCAGCCGTGGCGTCCAGCGCGACCAGTACCTTTTTCACTTCTCTGTCAGGCTCGGGGCAAACGTTCAGCCCGTCCTTATCCCAGTCGCAGCCCAGCTCTCGGGGCACGACCGCGCTCATTGCGCGAAAAAATTCTCTGACTGTCATACTGACTCCTTATTCCTTCTCTTTGATGCGGGCGTGCAGCGCGTCGATCTTTGCAAGCATACCAAGCTCAAACTCCGCGTCCTTGCCGCCCATGCGCTTGCCGTCCGCGCTCGTTTGCAAAAGACGGCGTTTATTTTCCAGCAGCTCCGCGAGCAGCGGGTGCATTCTTTCTATGTTATGGCTGCCAAACCATAAGGCCATGTCGTCCTCGGAGCGCACCACGCCGTCGTATTCGGCGCAAATGATCTGGTACACCTTCTCTTCCTTGACCAAGGTCTGGTCAAGAATACAAAATCCGTTTTCTAAGAGGTACGCGCGCAGAATTTCCGCATGCGACATGGGCTGCAGCACAAGACGGATGCGCGCGTCGCGCGTCCAGGGAGCTGCCTCGATGATGGACGCGATCAGCTCACCGCCCATGCCGAAAATGGTAATGTCCTCGGGGGCATACTGTTGTATGCCGTCAAGCCCGGGGGTGCAGACGGCCGTGATGCGGTCGCCAAGCCCCGCCGCGGCAATATTGCGCTTGGCGTTCTCCACGGGGCCGCGGTTAATATCCGACGCAACGGCACGCGGGCAAATGCCGTTCCCGCATGCATATATCGGCAGATGCGCGTGATCCGAGCCTACGTCCGAGAGCACCTTGCCCCGACGCAGATACGGGAGCGCGCCTGCCAGTCTTTGATCAAATTTCTTTTCTCTTTTCATGATGTAAAACTATGGGGGCGAGTGGACACTCGCACTTCACGTAGGGGAGGATATCATCCTCCCGCACGCGAGCAGGCGAGCAAGCGTTGAAATCACACAATCAAAAACCGTTTTCGTGCGGGAGGATAATATCCTCCCCTACAGTTTTGATTCGTCCCCCGCCCCTTTGTCCAGCTTACTTGTCTGCCAGGTAAGCGTTGAGCTTTGCTACCAGCTCGTCAGCGTCGGTGCCGTGAACTGCGCAAGCATCCTCGATGCTCTCACCTCTGGAAGCGGGGCAGCCCAAGCAGTGCATGCCAATCTCGAAAAAGAAACGAGCCGTGCCCTGATCGTAATCCAGAACGTCGCCGATAATGCTATTCTTGGTAACCTTCATTGTTTTGTCCTCCGTAAAATGAATATAGTTTTACATATACTATTATACAAATTTGAGCAGGATATGTCAAGCGTAATTTTTGGATAGATTTCGCTCGTTGCGACGAGTTACGAGCCTAAAAAAAGGCTTGATCCAAACTTTCATAATGAAATCCTTAGGGATATGAAAATTCCCGCATTTTTTGCTTTACAAATGCACAAATATATGGTATAATGTTATGATTATTCCCTATATGGGAGAAAGGAGCTGCTGTCATGAAGGCAAAAAAACAAGCCGAGGTGCAAAAAAGCACGCCGGTTTTACTGATCTTTTGTGCACTGAGTGCCCTGTTTGGCAGCGGTGCCATCATCGGGATCACCGTACTGAGCAATCCCACGCTGCAATGGCTGATGCTCTCGGCTCTGATTCCGCAATACCTCATCTGCGCCGCCGTCGTGTTTTTGGTCGTGCTGGGCTACGGATCGATCTATCCGCCCATTGCGTATCTGACGCTGCCGGCCTTAGTGCTTGCCTGCGGCGTGCGCACCACGTTTGCCTCCGCCCCCTTTGTCAACGGCCTTGCCATTGCCCTGATCTTCTTTGTGTTGTCAGGTGCATCGGTGACTGCCTCGGTGTGGGCATGGCACAAATTCCCCGTGCCGCTCAAGCGGCCGCGCAGATCGCTGCCCACAATTCTTGCCCTCTCTGGCATCAGCCTTGCCGCGATTCTCTCACTTTCGCTCTTTATCAAGGTGTTTGACGGCCGACTGGACTCGTTACAGACCGACAAAACGGTTGCAGGCTTTGGCCAGATGCTGTATTATCTCAAAAACAGCGGCCAACCCTTTACCACGCTGCTCTCGGGCGCACCGCAAAGCTACTTTGGCACGCAACTCGCGCCGCTTTGGTATCTGCTCCTGCCCATTTACGCACTATTCTCTCACAGTCCGCGCAGCATACTTGCCGTGGGCATTGCGCTTTACGTGCTCATTCTGAGTGCCGTCATTCCCCTTTGGCGCATTTGCCGCCGGCTCTCACTCTCGCCCCTGCAAAGCGCAGGGCTGTGTGCAGCCTTGGCTCTATGCCCCTTGCTCATCGGCGGCAGCTCGTCCGGCATGGCACTCTCCATGCTCTCGCTTCCCTTGCTTTTGTGGGTCGCCGACGCGCTTTCGGGCACACGCCCCTATCTTGCGCTGATTCCGCTGATCTTAAGCCTTTGCATCGGATTTGAGACCTCGGTCTGGGCGGTGTTCTTGTGCCTCTATCTTGCGCTGAGTGCAGCGCCCCAAAGCAAGCGCGCAGCCCGGGTCTGCACCGCCGTATCCGCAGTCGGGACACTTGCAACGACCGTCTACCTTGCCATAGTGCAAAGCCCCGTGCTTACAAAGTTGTTCTCGGGCATCGGGCTGCAGATCGGTCAAAAGCTCATGTTCCTGCTGCTTTTACTGCTGCCTTGTGCGTTGCTTCCTCTGCTTACAAAGCAAAAGTCCGCATTTGTGCTGCTCATTCCTCTCGTACTGTTCCATCTGGTGGCAGACGCCCGCGCCTTCAGCGGCGTGTTCTGCACTTACGCTTATCCCGCCGTCGCGGCTGTCTTTGTACTCTCGGCACAAGGCCTTGCCAAGCTCAAAGCAGAGATCAAGGGCATTCCCCTTGCCAAGGTACTGCCCGCCGTCGCACTTTGCGCCTCGTTTCTGCTGGCCGCCCCCTATGCGTCAACGCTGGTCGATCTTTACGCGTCGCCCACCGAAGAGGAGCAGGCCGACGCAGAGAGCATGCACGAGCTGCTTGACATGATCCCGCAAAATGCATCGGTCACGGCGTCTGACAGCCTGCTTTGTGCACTGCATGCCCGCGCATGGCTGTTCTCACTGGACGCAGACCCCGAAAGCCCCGACACCAACGTCATAGTGCTTGATCTGCGTGAGGAGTTTGTTCCCTCGGGGATGGAGCAATACAACGTGGCATATTATCAGGCTCTGGGATACACGCTCAGAGAGGATATGAGTCGGCAGGGGCTTCTGGCAGTGCTTTACAAATAGCATCGAAATTCTTGCAAAGCTCTTGCGAAGCAAGGCGTTATGTGATATACTATAAACAGAAAATATTGAAATTGATATAAAGGTTAGGTAAAAAACAATGATCGTTGCACTTGAAGAGGCAAGACTTGCCTTAGTAAATATGAGAGCAGACCTGCGTGAGCTTGGCGAGCAGCTCAAGATCGAGCAGGCCAAGGCCACCGTAGAGGAGCTGGAGCAGCAGACATCCGATCCCGCTTTCTGGAACAACCAGGAAAAATCCTCCAAGGTGCTGCAGACCATCAAGCAGCAAAAGGATAAGATCGAGAGCTATGAGGCACTCTGCACCCGCCTGGAGGACGCCATCGTGCTTGCCGAGATGGCCATTGACGAAAACGATGAGAGCTGCGTGGACGAGGTACAGGCCGAGCTTTCCGAGATCACCGCGATCACCGAGAAAAAGCGCACCGAGGTATTGCTCTCGGGCGAATATGACAGAAATAACGCCATCATCTCCTTCCACCCCGGTGCAGGCGGCACCGAGGCACAGGACTGGTGTCAGATGCTTTACCGCATGATCACCCGCTGGTGCGAGGCAAACGGCTTTAAGGTCAAGCTGACCGACTGGCTGGACGGTGATGATGCAGGACTCAAGTCCGCAACCATTTTCGTCGAGGGTGAGAATGCTTACGGATTCCTCAAAAGCGAGAACGGCGTGCACAGACTTGTGCGTGTTTCCCCGTTTGACTCGGCAGGACGCAGACAGACCTCGTTTGCATCCATCGAGGTCATGCCCGAATTCGACAAGCTGGACGATGTGGTCGTGCGCGAAGAGGACTATGATTTCGTCACCTTCCACTCCAGCGGTGCGGGCGGTCAGAACATCAACAAGGTCTCCTCTGCGGTTCGTTTGATCCATAAGCCCACAGGCATTGTGGTTGCTTGCCAGACCGAGCGTTCGCAGCTGCAGAACAAGGAAACCGCGATGCGCATGCTGAAATCCAAGCTCATGGAGATCAAGATCAAGGAAAGACTTGACACCATCGACGAGATCAAGGGCAACAAGACCAAGATCGAATGGGGCTCTCAGATCCGCTCCTATGTATTCATGCCCTACACCTTGGTCAAGGACCTGCGTACCGGCTTTGAAACCGGTGACGTGGAGGCAGTCATGGACGGTGAGCTGGACGGCTTTATCAATGCATACCTGAAATCCATTTCCCAGTAATAAAAAATCAATTCTATATAAATCATTTCGCCGCGAGCGAGAAAGGCTAATCGTATGAAACCTTTACTTTCCGCACAGGCCGCCAAGGCCAATGATATGCACACCATCAATATCCTGGGTGTTTCCGAGGAAACTTTGATCGACCGCGTTGCGCAAAGCGCATTCAATACGCTGCAGGCCGGCGGTTACGATCTGTTAGCCCCCTGTATTCTTTGCGGCTCCGGCAATAACGGTGCCGACGGTCTGGCTCTGGCTTGTCTGCTCAAAAGACTTGGCTACAATGCATCTGTGGTATATTTGGGCAAGCTGTATTCCATCGCTGCTCCCACCGCAAAAAAGAAGAACGGCACGCTCCCCGATGCTCCTGTGATCGAAAGAGACAAGCTGGGCACGCCCGATCTGCAGATCATGAGCGAAAAGTGTCTGGCTTACTATCACAGAGCGCAAAACCAGGGCGTTGAGATCCTGACCGACCGCATGCCCGAAACCATTACAGTGTTCATCGACGCCATTTACGGTACGGGACTAAACGGCGCGCTGGACAAGGATACCTGCGAGATCATCCGAACGGTCAATCAAAGCGGCATCCCCGTTCTCTCGATCGATATTCCCTCCGGCGTTTTTGCCAATACGGGTGAAACGGCGCAGCAGGCGATCCGCGCAACCGAGACTATGGTCGTGCAAAGCGTCAAAATCGGCTTACAGGTGTATCCCGGTGCAGGACATGCCGGAAAGCTGACTGTGGTTGACGTTGGCATTCAGAGCGACCCCCTCGCTCCCGACGCGCAGTGTCATGCTTTGGAGGATTACGACATTGCTATGATGAAGCCGGTCCGTCCCGCTCGCTCCACCAAGCACACCTTTGGCCGCGTACTGGTGATCGGTGGCTCGCTTGGCATGGCAGGTGCGGCTTACATGGCTGCAATGGGTGCTTACCGCGCAGGTGCAGGCTTAGTGGAGATCTTTACCCAGTCCAAAAACAGAATGGTACTGCAGCAGCTGATCCCCGAGGCTGTTCTGGCTTGCTATGACGAAAAAAAGGACATGACCAAAAAGCTCAAGGCTGCTCTCAAGCGTGCAGATGCCATCGTGATCGGTTGCGGCCTTGGCCAGGATAAGCTGGCAAAGCAGATCGTCTCTATGGTGCTCAAGCAAGCGTCCGTTCCCATGGTCGTGGATGCTGACGCGCTCAACATCATTGCCGCAAAGCCCGCCATGTTCAAAAAGCTCAGCAGCGCACAGAAGGCACGCACAGTCATGACGCCTCACGCTGCCGAGGCGGCCAGATTGCTTGGCAACCACATGCAGCCCGAAACAGTGCTGCATCGCGTATACATTAACGCACAAATGCTGTATACTCAGTACGGCGTAAACGTCATGCTCAAGGACGCACACAGCGTTCTCTACACCGTTAACGGTGCATATTTCGTCAATCTGGCGGGCAACACCGCGCTGGCTACCGCAGGCTCGGGCGACGTGCTTGCAGGCATCATCGGCGGCTTGATCTCGGGCAAATCTGCTGACATCTCGGTTGGTCAAATGGCAGCCCTGGGTGCTTACCTGCACGGCAAGGCAGGCGAAAAGGCTGCAGAAAAAATGGGTGAACACGCAGTTATGGCAAGAGACATTCTGGACGGTCTTGCTCACTTCTGAGAGCAAGCAGGCGTTTTATTCAAAACGAAGAGCGGAGTCAACACCGGTTGGCTCCGCCTTTTTTTATTCCCGTTTCGTTATTCCATGATCACCCAATTGCCATATCCCTTGGCAATGATGTAATCCAACGCGTCGGTCTGTTGCTCATCAAACGCAAGCCTTGGAGAGTAACGCACAAGGTCGTATTGCATATGCTCCATCACGTACATGATGCTCAGCGTATTCTGCTCAGCTACGGATTCGGCTTCTGTGAGAGTATCGCCAAGAGCATCGCCCGTCGTTTGGCCCTCGGTTCCGACCTCGAAAGCAGCATCGGTCAGCGGCAAGCCGCGCAGATCCAGCACCAAAAAATCGCAAACACTCATCAGCTGTGCAGCAAGATATACGTCATATTTCTCCGCCATCAGCACCTCAGGCTTGATCATGACACCGATCGCAACGTCACCCGCAAGGCTTTTGACGCGACGCAAATATTGCACAATCTTTGCAATGTTGGCTTGCGTGGGGGTAAGGCCGGTCAGGAAGATCTCGTCCACCCCATTCCCTGCCGCCTCGGCAATCAAGGATGCTTCATAGGAAAGCACCAGCTCTCTGACAGCCACATCCTGTTCGTCAAATCCCGTGATGGGGAAATACGTGCTCAGATACAGTCCGCCCCGGTGAAGCTCCCAGGCATTTGCGGCAAGATCCACCCGTCCGTTTTGCTCCCAGCCTGCGCGCTCACAAACGCGCGAGGTAAAGGCCAGTGCTCCGTCAGCCGTTCTCAGCGGCGCACACAGATGTGAGATCCCCGCATTGGCATAGCTGCTGTATTTGCTGCCAAGATCGTACGAATACGCCTTGATTGCCGGCACGCTGACCGGGACGATCTGCTCGGGCGGCCCACTGATGCCCTCCTGCTCCTGCTCGGCAGGATACCGCTCGGCCATATCAAGCAGCCAATTTCCGATGCCAACGCTCGCAGCAAAGGTTGCGCCAAGCACGGCCACAATGCAGGCTGCCACAACCCACTTGACCCATGCGTGATGCTTATTCTTGATTCGCACCCGTTTTGCCGCCATGCTCATCCTCTTTCTCTTAATCTTTGTCTTTGATGATCTTTAATCCAGATTGACCAGGTCAAGGCTCAGGCCGTATTCGTTGAGCTCAACCTTCATATTTTCCTTAATACCGTCCTCGTAAAGACCGATCTGCGCCGACTGGTAATACTGCAACAGCTGCTCACCGTACATCAGCACGTGAAGCTCCTCAATGGGCATACGCATGATCACGTAGTAGCCGCCACCGTATTCCACAACACCACTGGTCTCATATTCGCTCAGCGCAAACGCAGCCGCCTCATATTCCTCACCCATTTCGTTATGGGTAAAGTAATAGCCGGCCTCCGTAATACTCAAATCCTTATTAACGGCAGAGCCGATATGCGAGCACATCAGGCTATATCTCTCATCGTCATCCGTGCAGGCAGCCAGCTCATCCGCAATACGCCGGGCAGTATCGAAATACTCGTCTGTCTTACTCTGATCCTCGATCGGAATATAGACGTGAATGGTTCTGGCGTAATCCACGCCCTCAAGCACGTAATCAAGAAAATCGGAATAGTTCTTCTCGCTGTACGCAAAAAGCTCAGCCTCAATGGCTGCATAGTACATAGCGGACTCCAGGTATCCGGTACGGTAGATAAAACGCAGATAATGGTCGGTCAGATCGTTTTCCGCAAGCCAGGCAAGATATGCATCAAAGTCGCCGCCAAAGCCGCCCTGATCCTCGCTCTGATTGACCAGATTCTCGATCTGCTCCTGCACGTAATCGTCGATCTCCTTATCCTCTGTCTTTACAAACAGATTCTGACAGCCCGTCAGAATGGCATAATTTGCCTTGAGATTTTCCAGCACCAGCTCTTCAAGCTCGCCTCGGTGCTTTTCGGTCTTGGCCGCATCCTCCCAGATGCCCTCGCCGTACTTGTTCTCCAGCATCTTTTTGTAGGTTGACGCAACAAAACGCAGCTCCTCGTAATAGATACTGTATCCGTCACATGTACCAACCACGCGCATTTCCTGCTCGGTGCTCTCCACGGGCTTGATCTTGCCCGAGCAGCCCGCCAAGCAAAGTGTCAGCAAAAGCAGAGCCATTGCAACCGAAACCACGCGCGCTGCCTTGAATTTCAACGTCATATATTCCTCCGTAAGCCATATGGCCATAAATTTTCATGTTAATTATACACCCTTATTGTGACATGGCTGTGAATATCTCGCACTTTTTTTGGCGCAAGGAGCAAAAAAGACTTTTCAAAACCGAAAATTCATGCTATAATGAAAGCAGAATAGGCAAAGGAGAAGGATCATGGAAGACATTTATACCATACCTCTTTCACATCTGGAAAAAGAATTTTCGCTCGAGCGCATCTGGGTGCCCGAGGATTACGATACCGTGCTGGTACGCACGCCCGAGGTATCCCGTCCCGGTCTGGCACTTGCGGGCTTTTACGGCATTTTTGAGCGCGACCGCATTCAGATCATCGGCAACGCCGAGCATAAATACTTAGTTGAGCTTGCTCCCGACGAGCGCGAAAAGGCTCTTGTTACCTTTATCAAAGCACTTCCCGTGGCCGTACTGTTCACCACGGGCAACGAGGTCTTTCCCGAGCTGATCAAGCAAGCGCAGATCTCAGGCGTGCCTGTACTGCGCACGCAAGAGCATACCAGTCCCATTATGGCAGCACTGATCGCCTCGCTCAACCAGCACTTAGCCCCCCGCATTACGCGTCACGGCGTACTGGTCGAGGTATACGGCGAGGGTATTTTGCTGCTGGGTGACAGTGGCGTCGGTAAGAGTGAGACTGCGATCGAGCTTGTCAAGAGAGGCCACCGACTGATCGCGGACGATGCGGTTGAGATCAAGCGCGTATCGGCAAAAACTCTGGTCGGCTCTGCCCCCGAGATCATCCGTCACTACGTCGAGCTGCGCGGCATCGGTATTGTGGACATCCGCCGCCTGTTCGGTATGGGCTCGGTCAAGGAAACCGAAAAGATCGACCTTGTTATCAACCTTGAGCCCTGGATCCAGGGCAAGATGTACGACCGTCTGGGACTTGACGAGCAGACGGTGGACATTCTGGGCAACAAGATCCCCTGCAC
>JAZNZB010000044.1:0-28707 GCA_045594705.1 Eubacteriales bacterium | reverse complement strand
CACTGAGGCCGCAAGGCTTCAATATCACGATTGCGATAGCAATCATACAACTCCGACGCAGTCGGAATATCACTCATATAGCAAAAAGAGAGAGCTTTGCGAAATATCTTTTCGCATGACTCTCTCTTTTCTCCGCTAATTCCGCAGCCCCATGCTCCCGTTTTCTTTTATCCGTGAATTTTCTCGTAAATCGCGTCGGACAAAGCCACGAAATCGTCGATAGCCAATCGCTCGCCGCGGATATCCGCGCTGTGGCCGCAGGACACGATGATCTCGGTCAGCGTCTGCTTGTCAAGCTCGCCAAAGCCCGCCGCAAGCGCGTTGGGTAAGGTCTTTCTGCGCTGCTCAAAGGCCGCCTTGATGGTGCGGAACAAAAGTGCCTCGTCCTTGGGATGATACGGCTTTTGCTTGTAGAGTCTGGTGCGGATGACGGTGGAATCCACCTTGGGGGCGGGCATAAAGCAGCCAGCCTTGACGCGGAACAGCTTTTCGGTCGTGCCATAGTATGCAAGCACCGCCGTGATCGCACCGTAATCCTTGCTTCCTGCCTTGGCGCAAAGGCGGTCTGCCACCTCGGCCTGGATCATGACCGTGATATCCGAGAAGGGAAGTCCGGATTCCAGCAGCTTCATCATGATGGGGGTGGTGATATAGTAGGGCAGATTTGCGCAGACAGATACAGTACCTTCGGCAAACGCCTCGCCCAACAGCTCGTTCAGATCCGCCTGCATGACGTCCTGATTATAGACGGTTACGTTGTCAAAATCCGCAAGCGTGTACTTCAGCACAGGGATCATGCCGTTGTCGATCTCCAGACAAATGACCTTTTTATATCTTGCCGCCAGCTCGCGCGTCAGCGTACCGAGACCGGGGCCGATTTCCAAAATAGTTGCGTCGCAGTCATCGCAGCAGTTGTCCGCGATGTCCTCGACCACGAATTTCTCGGTCAGAAAATTCTGCCCGAATTCCTTTTTGAAATGCAGACCGTACATGCCCATGATCTGCTTGATCGTCCTTGTATCACAAAGATTCATGTGTTTTCCTCCGATGGAACGACAATATATAAGAAGTATATCATAAAAATGCGGGGTTGTCAATGAAATCGTGGGGCGGAATTGCGTTTTGCATGAGATTTACGCGTGTAGGGTCGATTCAAGAATCGACCGCGATTGATCCCAAATGGTGGGTGGAGGGATTCAGAACCCATATTTGCGCGCGATATACGTTCAATTCGCGCACGTAGGGTCGATTCAAGAATCGACCGCAGGATCCCAAATGGTGGGTGGAGGGATTCAGAACCCATATTTGCGCCAAAGGTCGAGAAAATTGTTTGGGTAACCGGCGCAAACCTTGCATGAGCGGCAGAGCCGCGCATGCGGGGTTCTGAATCGGTGCAACAGGTCGAAAAAAGAGAGTCAAGGTCTTGAAAAGACCTTGACTCTCTTTTTTGGAGCTGGTGGAGGGATTCGAACCCTCGACCTGCTGATTACGAATCAGCTGCTCTACCCCTGAGCCACACCAGCGACTTTGTTATTATATCACATCAAAACCGAAAATGCAAGCCCCTTTTGATATTTTATTTTTCTTTTTTTGAACAAAAACAAGACCGACATCTCTGTCGGTCTCGTTTTTGCCCTTATTCTGCTGCAGAAGAGCTTTCGCCGTCACCGTCCTCGCTGCTGCCGTCATTCTCAGAGGAGTCTGCGCCCTCGTCGGATGTGTCTGTGGTGCCGTCCTGACTGCCTGCATCCGAGCTACCTTCGTCAGAGCTGTCCTCGGCAGGAGGCTGCGTGGTTTGCTCGGGAGTAGTCTGTTCGGGAGTAGTCTGTTCGGGAGTAGTTTGCTCGGGAGTAGTCTGCTCCGGGGTTGTGCTCTCGGGTGTAGTTTCCTCGGGAGTGGTGCTTTCCTGGGTGTCAGGATCGGTCGTAGAATCTTCTGCCGTTGTGGTCTCTTGCTCGCTTGAATCGGGTGCGGTCGTGCTTTGCTGTGTGGTAGTCTCTTGCGTGTCTGTATCGCTTTCATTTGTATGGTCATTGCCCTTGCCGGTCGCGGCACACGCAACGATGATTGCGACGAGCACCACTGCGCCCAGGATGGGAAGTAAGATCTTGAGTACCTTTTTGGATTTCATGAAAAATCCTCCTTATGTGCTTTTGTGAATTGTTGCTCCTTGAGCCACGAGCACATTCTAACACGATGCAAGAGCCGCGTCAACACACAACATCTGTCAGCAAATCCAATACAAAACAACAAGGCAGGATTTTTGACAAATCCTGCCTTGAAAGGAAATATTTGCTTTGTGTTTGAAGGATTATTCGGTTCTCAACGCTTCCACGGGATCCTTCTTGGAAGCCAGCGTTGCAGGGAACAGACCTGCGATCAGCGTCAGAATCATGCTGATTGCAACAAGTCCGACAGCGCCCCACCAAGGAAGCACCGCATTGATACCGGACATGCCCGAGAGTCCTTGTACGACCCAGCTGATCGGGAAGTTGAGCAGAATGGTAATGATGATACCGATCATGCCCGCTGCAAAGCCGACAATGGCGGTTTCTGCATTGAACACCTTGGAGATGTCGCCCTTGGATGCACCGATCGAGCGCAAAATACCGATCTCCTTGGTGCGCTCCAGTACCGAGATATAGGTGATGATACCGATCATGATGGAGGAAACCACCAGCGAGATCGAAACGAACGCGATCAGCACGTAGGAAATGACGTCGATGATGATGGTGATCGAGGACATCATCATACCGACAAGGTCGGTGTAGTGAATGGCGTTCTCCTCGTGGCCGTCGTCCTCTGCATCACGGTTGTACTGATCGATCAGCGCGGAGATATAGTCCTTGGATGCGAAGTCCTTGGAATAAATACTGATCGAAGCGGGCTGCTCATCCAGATACCAGCCGAACATTTCCATGACGTCCTCCTTATCGTTTTTGGAGAGCATGTTTGGCATGTATTCGTCGTACAGGATAGCTTTTTGATCGTCACTGTATTTGTTGTAGCTCATTTCAAAGGCTTCGATGAGCTGCTCGTCGGTATATCTGTCGCGGATGTCGGAGCTGTCCTGGCTGCTACCGGTTTTGATCTTGGTGACGGTGCTGTCAAGCTCGTCATCGGAAAGGCTTTGCAGATATCCGCGCAGTGCTTTTTCACTCTCGGTCGAAGAGCCGCCCGATTGTTCCATAAATGCCTTAAGCTGCTCGGCAGTCATGGATTCAAAGTAGCCTGCATAGCTCTCATAAGCATCTCCAATGGTCTGCTTCATCATGCCCAGTATAATGGATTTGTAGATCTCGGGGTGCGAATCCGCCAAGTCGGCAAAATTCTCCATGACAAAGTTGATCTTGTCGTCACGGCTCATGCCATCCAGAGCGGAATCCTGCTCGGGAGTCTGCTCGGCAGCCTTGATATAGTCGACCATGATCTGAATCATGACCTCGTCGTTGTCCTTGATAAAGTCGTCGAACAGATCAGCCTTTTCGCTGCTCGAAAGACCGAGGTACTGGCCCTCGTCAAATTCCAGGCCTGTGGTAATATCGTAATCGGGAATCTTCTCCTGTGCGCGTACCACGTCGCTCTCACGAATGATCTCCTGCATATAAGCCTGCAGGGAGGTGTTGTACGCGATGGGAGAGGAGATGGATGCTGCCATGGCGTTTGCGGAAGGACGGATGACGCCCGAGATGGTAATCTCAACGCCGTTTTCCTTGGCAAATTTTGCAGCATCGTAATCGGGATCATTGCGCACGTCACGCCAGATGTGGTGCACCTTGCCGTCAACCGTGAAGGTGTCCTCGGATTCATAGTAATATGCGCTGTCGGGAACAACCAAGAAGGTCATGCCCACGAAATCGTCCACGTCCATGGGATCGGTCTTGGGAACCTTGTAATCGGGATTGGTGAACAGCTCGATCAGAATATCCGAGATCTCGGACTGGTCCTTAACGCCCAGCATATAAAGCGTCATATTGCTGATGGCGTTGTTCTTGTCCAGCACCAGCATGACCTCGGTGGGATCGTCGGCCCATTCGCTGTCCTCTCCGACCAGCTCGTACTGGGAGTGGATCAGCTCCTCATTGTCGATCATCTGCTCGAAAATGGTAAAGCCGCCGCCCATATTGCCCATTGCGCCCATCATGTTGGAGATATCCGAGAATGCAGGTCCCATGTTATCGAAAATGGTTGTGGGGTTGACCTGCGTGTTGCCGTCCTCGGAGAAGACCTTGAGCGTGTAGTTGTAGGTATAGCGGATATCCAGCACGTAATCCTCAAGCTCTTCTGCGTGATCGTCCAAGAACTCCTTGAATGCCTCCAGATTGTTTTCGATGGTAGATGTCGTAGCGGACATCATCTGATCCAGCGAATCGTCGATATAAATGGTGTGATCGTCCGGCTCGCGTCCTTCCACGTCCTCTTGCGTCTGCTGCATAGCACCCAGCAGCGCGGAAAAGTCCTGCTCGGTCCTGTAAATGGTGATGGGATAGGTGGAAAGCGTATCCTCTTGCACCTGGTCAATAAAGTTGTTGATACCGGTGGAAAGGGAAAGGATGAGCGCGATACCGATGATACCGATACTGCCCGCAAAGGAGGTCAGGAAGGTACGCGCCTTTTTGGTCATGAGGTTGTTGAGCGAGAGAGAGAAGGCCGTTTTGGTGGACATTCTCGCCTTGCCCTTGGTCACCTTGGGGGGCGCTATGCGTGCAGCGTTGATCTCTGCCTCGTCGGGCTCGTAGGGGTCGGAGTCACCGATCAGATTACCGTCGCGCAGCTGCACGATTCTGGTAGAATACGTTTCTGCCAGCTCGGGGTTATGCGTGACCATGATGACTAACTTATCCTTGGAGATCTCCTTGAGCAGCTCCATGATCTGCACAGATGTGACCGTATCCAATGCACCGGTCGGCTCGTCGGCCAGCAGGATATCGGGGTCGTTGACCAGTGCTCGCGCGATCGATACACGCTGCATCTGACCACCCGACATCTGAGAGGGACGCTTGTTCAGCTGGTCGCCAAGCCCCACCTTCTCCAGAGCCTCGCGCGCACGGCGGCGACGCTCAGCCTTGGGCACGCCCGAAACGGTCAGCGCAAGCTCTACGTTGGAGAGCACGCTCTGGTGGGGGATCAGGTTGTAGCTTTGGAATACAAAGCCGATCGAGTGGTTACGGTAGGTATCCCAGTCGCGGTCCTTGTACATGGTGGTGGATTTGCCGTTGATCAGCAAGTCACCCGAGGTGTAGCGATCCAAGCCACCAATGATATTCAATGTCGTGGTTTTACCACAGCCCGAAGGGCCTAAGATCGAAACGAATTCACTGTTTCGAAAGCTCAGCGAGATGCCGTTCAGGGCGTGGACGTCCGTGTCTCCAACAGTATAGGTTTTGACAATGTTTTTAAGTTGAAGCATTCAGAAATTCCTCTTTTAACAATAAAAATTCATGGTAATTATAGAATAAAAATGTGACATTATTATGAATATGTATACCGACTTTGGTGAAAATGCGAGATTTTTTCAATAAATTCACATAATCTTGACAAATCGAGCGTGATTTGCTATACTGAAAGACAGAAACCATTAGGAGATTACTATGAAGATTACCGTTTTTGATAAGGCCAGCATTGGCAACGATCTGGATTATTCACTGCTTTCCGCCTTCGGAGAACTGACCGTATATGATGCAAGCACGCCCGACGAGGTACGGGAGCGACTTGCGGGCTGCGAGGTGGCAGTTATCAATAAGGTCAAATTGACCGCTGAGGTACTTGCTTGTGCCGACGCACTGAAGCTGATCTGCATTTTTGCCACGGGATACGATAATATCGACGTGGCCTACTGCCGCGAAAAGGGCATTGCCGTGTGTAACGTGGTGGGGTACTCCACCGAGAGCGTGGCACAGCTGACCGTGGCCATGGCGCTCAGCCTTTGCTCGCATCTGCCCACTTATACGGCTGCCACCGCAAGCGGCTGGTATTCGCGCCAAGGCAGCCCCAATCTGCTTGTGCCCGTGTACCACGAGCTTTGCGGCAAGACCTGGGGCATCGTGGGATACGGCAACATTGGAAAAAAGGTGGGCGAGATCGCACGTGCATTTGGCTGTAAGGTTTTAGCGTATAAGCGCAATCCCGACAGCGAGGAGTGCACCGACCTTGAAACGCTGCTGTGCGAGTCGGATATCATTTCGCTGCATACGCCGCTCAATGCCGAGAGTCGCGGCATGATCGGAGCCGCGCAGATCGATATGATGGAAAGAAAGCCGATTGTGATCAACGTTGCGCGCGGTGCTGTCTGGGATGAGGCGGCGATCGCGGACGCGGTCAAGGACGGCAAGGTCAGCGGCATGGGATGCGACGTGTTCAGCACAGAGCCGTTCCCGGTTGATCATCCGTTTTTTGAGATCAAGGATGCGCCCAACGTCTGCCTGACACCTCACATGGCCTGGGCGTCGTTCGAGGCACGAAAGAGATGCCTTGACGAAATTTGTATGAACATTGATGCGTTCCGAAAAGGGGAGACGCGCAATCGTGTGGATTTGTAATGTAAGCAAAAAGCCTGCCGTATGGCAGGCTTTTTGAGTCTCACAGGTCCGTCGAGGACGCCGGCCCCTGCAAAAACAGATTATTGAGTCTTGAATTGCAGCCCATAACTCATCGCGTATTTTTCCGCATACGATCCCGCGGTACCGCAGATGGTCATGGATTTGGGGCAGCCGTCAAAGGCGGTGTAGCCGATGGTGGTGACCGATTCGCCAAGCGTGACCGTCTGCAGGGCAGCGCAGCCGTAAAACGCAAACCAGCCAATGCTTGTCACTGACGCGGGCAGAGTCACATTTGTCACGCTGCTGTCCTTGAACAGTCCCTCGCCAAGTGCCGTGACCGCGTAGCCATCAATTTCGGAAGGCACGATCACATCGGTGGCACTGCCTGTGTAAGAGGTCAGCGTGGCCGTACCGTTTTTGACCTCGTATGTAAATGCGGGCATTTGCGGCTCGGGCTGCGGTGCTTGCTCGGTGGGCTGCTCGGGCTTTGCCGAGACGTCGGTATCAAGTGCGCCCAACTGCGCCTCAAGCTGCGCAATGGTCTGCTTATAGGCAAAGGTGTCCACGTAATGCTGCTGCTTGAGTGCTAAGATCTCGTCCTGCAGATCAAGCACCATCTGCTCGTAATAGGCCAGCTGCTCGCGGTATACGTCGTCTGCCACGCTCTGGTTGCCGCTTGACTGTTCGGTTTGCTGCTCGGGTGTTTTTTGTGTGTCAGTGTTGGCTTGCTTGTCGCTGCATGCTGTGCAAAAGCCAAAGATCAGCAGGCAGGCCAGCGCAAAGGGAAGAACTCTCAGATATCTCATGCTTAAAACTCCTTTCTTTTTTTGAGATATCTCTATCATACTGCACAAGGCGTGGGGGATTTACGCGCACGGTGTCGTGAGATTTTTGCCAATTGTGAAAAATTCGTAAAAAGACTTGCATTTCTATCTTTGTTGTGGTATAATAGCAAGGCTACAGCATCATGCTGTGAAATAAGGCCATACCAGCCGGGGAAGCAGCGGAGCCCTGTACCTGAAATCCGCTACAGCAGGGGTGGATCCCTCTTCTGAGGATCGAACCTTTACGAATACAAGAGTCGTATCTGCTGTGTTGAGAAACGGGTCTTACGCAATCGGGGGCTGTGAACCATGTCAGGTGGGGAACCAAGCAGCATTAAGCGGTTACCTCGGTGTGCCGTGAGGTTGCCTGTTTTGAGCAGGAGGTACGAAGATCGCGTAGGGGCGACGTTCGATTTTGAGGTGTATGGTCTTGTTTTGCGGCAAGGTGCTGTTTTTTATGGAGGTAATTATGCATCAGGCACTTTACAGAAAATGGCGTCCGCAACGCTTTGAGGACGTTTGCGGTCAGGAGCACGTCACGTCTATTTTGCAGTATCAGGCAAGGACGGGCGGGCTTTCTCATGCATATCTGTTTTGCGGATCGCGCGGAACGGGTAAGACCACCTGCGCAAAGATCCTTGCCAAGGCGGTCAACTGCGAGCAGCCCGTAAACGGCTCGCCTTGCCTTGTTTGCAATTCCTGCCGCTCGATCGAATCGGGTGCAGCGACCGACGTGCTTGAAATGGACGCAGCCTCCAACAACGGCGTAGACAACATCCGCGATATCCGCGACGAGGTGGTCTACGCACCCACAACGCTCAAAAAGCGCGTGTATATCATCGACGAGGTACATATGCTCTCGGCAAGTGCGTTCAACGCGCTGCTTAAAACGCTGGAGGAGCCGCCCGAATACGTGGTGTTCATCTTGGCGACCACCGAGCTGCAAAAGCTGCCCGCCACCATTATCTCGCGTTGCCAACGATATGATTTCCGCAGAATTGCCACGCCGGTGCTGGCCAACCGCCTTTCTTACATTGCGGGGCAGGAGGGAATTTCGCTTGATCCCGAGGCAGCCTTGCTGCTGGGCCGTATGGCGCAGGGCGGCATGCGTGACGCGATCAGCCTCTTGGAGCTTTGCGCAGGCACGGGTGCGCATATCACGCCCGATGTGGTCAACGAAACTGCAGGCTCGACCGGCAGAGACAGCATGATGCAAACGGTCAAGGCCATTGCGACGCGTGATTACGACAAGCTGTTTGCGCAGATCGATGCCATCGTGCAATCCTCCAAGGACATTGCCATCTTTTGGCAGGATCTGATCGCGCTTTACCGCGAAATGCTGGTGCTGCGCACCGCTAAGGACGCAGCGTCCTATCTTGACCTGACCGACAGCGAGCTTGCCGCCATGAGCGAGCTTGCAAAGCAATTTTCGGCGCAAACGCTGCTGTATCACAGCACGCTTTTGGAGCAGGCTTACCTTTCCATGCAAAGAGCCAACGCTATCAAAAGAATTGTGGCAGAGACCACGCTGGTGCGCATGTGCGATCCCGAGCTTGAGACCTCTCCCGAGGCTCTGCTTACGCGTATTGCAGCCCTTGAGGACAAAATCGCATTTGGGCAGTTCACCGTAGCTGCACCTGCGTCAACTCCCGCAGAGGGAAGAACTTCGGCAGAGTCGAAAATCGAATCGTCCGCATCAATGTCAACGACCGTAGGGTCGAATATTTCGGCAGAGCCGAAACCGGAATCGACCGCACCTGCTCAAGCCCCCGCCCCCAAAAAGGCACAAGCACCCAAGCCGCAGCCCGCAGCCGAGGGAGAGAAGAGAGTGCTTCGTCCCTTGCGCGTCTGGGCGGAGGTCTTGGAAAAGCTGAACAAGGCAAACCCCTTGCCTGCGGCATTTTATTTCAGCGCAAAGGCATATACCGATCAGAGCGGATGCGTGGTGCTCAAATTCGGCTCGGATTTTGATATTCAGATGGCCAAGAGCTATAACGCAGTTCCCACGCTTTGCAGCATTCTCTCAAGCCTTTTGGGCACGAGCATTTCCGAGAACCGTGTGCTCTTTGAGTGTGACGGAAAGGCGACCGAGTCCTCTGTGATCGACGAGATCTTGGAGAGCGCACAGGAAGACTGAAAAATATTTTTTAAGGAGATATAGATATGAGAGCAAATATTCCCAAGGGTATGGGCGGCGGACCGCAGAACATGCAGTCCATGATCCGCCAGGCACAGAAAATGCAGGAGGATATGGCGGCAAAGCAGGAGGAGCTGGACGCACGCGAGTATGAAGTCAACGCGGGCGGCGGCGTTGTGACCGTCAAGATCAACGGCAAAAAGGAAATTCTGTCGATCGACCTCGATCCCGAGATCGTGGATCCCGACGATGTGGAGACTCTGACCGACCTGCTGGTTGCAGGCGTTAACGAGGCCATCAAGCGCGTGGAGACCACCAACGCAGCCGAGATGGAAAAGATCACCGGCAGCATGGGTCTGCCCGGCATGTTCTGATATGGCTGAATACATGGTAGCCCTGCGCAAGCTGGAGGAGCAGTTTGCCCGTCTGGAGGGCGTAGGACGCAAGAGTGCGACGCGTATGGCGTTTGCGGTCTTGGAAATGGGGGACGAGGCGGCAGAGGAGTTTGCCAATGCCATCCTGGAGGCCAAGAGATCCATTCATCTGTGCCCGGTTTGTCAGAATATGACCGACCGCGAGATGTGCCCGATCTGCTCCGACTTGTACCGCGATCACAGCGTGATCTGCGTGGTGACCGACGTCAAGGCGGTCATGGCTATGGAGCGCGTCAAGGACTTTCGCGGCGTGTACCACGTGCTGCACGGCGTCATCTCGCCCATGAACCGCGTCACTCCCGAGCAGCTCAAGATCAAGGAGCTGTTGCAAAGGCTGGAGGACGACACGGTCAAGGAAATTATCCTGGCGACCAACGCGGATATTGAGGGCAACGCAACCGCCATGTATCTTGCGCACCTGATCAAGCCGCTTGGCATCAAGGTCACAAGACTTGCCTACGGCATTCCCGTGGGCGCAGACCTCAACTATGCCGATGAGTACACGCTCATGCAGGCCTTAGAGGGAAGAAGAGATATGTGAAAAAGGGCGCATGGTGCACCTGCGATAAAGCAGGTGCGCCAACTCTATTCGCCTGTGGCGAGTGATATGCGCTGCGCGCGTGATATTGCCTTGGGCAGTGATATGCGCTGCGCGCGTTTGAAGTTCCACGGGCGAATAGAATATCACTGCGACCATTGGGAGCAATATCACTTTTGCGAAGCAAAAATATCACGCCGAGCCACGCGAGGCATATCACTTAATGAAAAAAGAACGGCACGCTGTGTGCCGTTCTTTTTTCATCATCTGATGTCTACGTTGACCTTTTTGTTGGTGCCGGCGGATGCGGCCTTGATCACGGTACGGATCGCCTTTGCAATGCGACCCTGTCTGCCGATGACCATGCCCATATCGTCGGGATGCACGCTCAAGGTCAGGGTAATGGTTGTCTCAGTTTCCTCGCTGACGACCTGCACGTCATCGGGGTGGTCCACGATGGCGGCTGCAATGTCACGCAAGGTGGTCTTCAAATCCGTCATGTTAAACCTCGCCCGTGATTACTCGGTGATGCCGGTCTTCTTGAGCAGAACCTTTACGGTCTCGGTGGGCTGTGCGCCGTTAGCGATCCACTTCTTAGCCTTCTCAGCGTCGATCTTGATCTCCTGGGGAGCGGTCATAGGATTGTAGTAACCGATCTCCTCGATGAAACGACCGTCTCTGGGGCTACGGCTGTCGGAAACAACTACGCGGTAGAAGGGAGCCTTCTTAGCGCCCATTCTTCTCAGTCTGATTTTAACCATGGTAAAATTCCTCCAAATTTTGATTTATATATTTTTATTTATGAATTCCGATTGATTTAGAACGGAATGTTCATCTTACCTAAGGCACGTCTGCCTTTTTTTGTTTTGCCCATGTCAGCAAATTGCTTCATGAGCTTGCGGATCTGCTCAAACTGCTTGAGCAGGCGGTTGACGTCCTCGACCGTGGTGCCGCTGCCCTTGGCAATGCGGATCTTGCGCGACGCGTTGAGCAGCTCGGGCTTTGCGCGCTCCTTGGGGGTCATGGACAAAATGATCGCCTCTTGTCTTGCCAGCAGCTTTTCGTCCACCTTGGCGTCCTTGAGCTGACCGGGCTTCATGCCGGGGATCATGCCTGCGAGCTGGTTGAGATCTCCCATATTCTTGAGCTGATCGAATTGCTCGAGGTAATCGTCAAGCGTGAAGGTCTGCTGACGCAGCTTCTGCTCCATCTCGGCTGCCTTTTTCTCGTCGAACTGCTGCTGTGCCTTTTCAATCAAGGTCAGCACGTCGCCCATGCCGAGGATTCGGCTGGCCATTCTGTCGGGGTAGAAGGGCTCGATGGCGTCCATCTTCTCACCGATACCGATGAATTTGATCGGCTTGCCCGTGACGTAGCGGATCGAAAGTGCCGCACCGCCTCTGGTGTCGCCGTCCAGCTTGGTGAGCACCACGCCGGTGATATCCAGCATTTTATTAAAGGTATCTGCCACGTTGACCGACTCCTGACCGATCATGGCGTCCACCGTCAAAAGGATCTCAGCAGGCTGTACGGCCTCCTTGATCTTTTGCAGCTCCTCCATGAGCACCTCGTCGATCTGCAAACGGCCCGCGGTGTCCACAAACACCATGTCGTAGCCCTTTTGCATGGCAAGTTTCATGCCTTCCTTAGCAATCTTAACAGGGGATTCCTTATCACCCATCTGGAACACGGGAACGTCGATCTGCGCGCCGACAACCTCCAACTGCTTGATGGCTGCGGGACGGTACACGTCACACGCGACCAAGAGGGGACGCTTGCCTTGCTTTTTGTACATCAGTGCAAGCTTACCTGCGTGGGTGGTTTTACCTGCACCCTGCAGACCCACCATCATAATGACTGTGGGAGGCTTGGGAGCAATGGTCAGCTTGGATTGCGAGCCGCCCATCAGAGCGGTCAGCTCCTCGTTGACGATCTTGACGATCTGCTGTCCGGGATTGAGTGCTTCCATGACCTCGGTACCAACGGCACGCTCGGACACGGTATTGATAAAGGCCTTGACCACCTTGAAGTTAACGTCCGCTTCCAGCAGCGCAAGCTTGACCTCGCGCATACCTGCCTTGACGTCCGCCTCGGTCAGTTTCCCCTTGTTTTTGAATTTTTTGAAGGCATTGCTCAGTTTTTCGCCTAAGCTTTCAAACATTGTAATCCTCCATGAAAATTGACTTTATTGCATGCATTCCAAAAGCTTTTCGATCTGCTCGGAAAGCTCCGCGGAGGCATGCTGCTCGCGGCACAGGCTTTGCGCACGGTCCGCATATTGCTTTGCTTTGAGAAAACGCTGCGCTAAGTGCAGAGTGTTCTCGTAATGGAACAGCTCCTCCTCGCTTTTTTTGATAATGTCGCGCACGCCCTGTCTGGAAATGCCGATCTCCTCGGCAATCTCGGAGAGTGAAAGGTCGTCGTGGTAGTAGTACTCCATGACCGTCCGCTTTCTCTCGGGCAGCACCTCGCCGTAAAATTCCAACAGGTATGCGATATTGAGGTTCTTTTCAAACATCAGAAAACTCCCGATATACATACGTGAATTTGTGTAAAGCAAAACACTTTACAGAGTATACCATACGCTTTGTGATTTGTCAATAGTTTTTTGAAAAATTTTTGTGCAATTTATCCTTTTTTTAGAAAAATATCCCGAGGCGAGCGGATGCTCGCCTCGGGGCTGGGTGTATAGATTTGTTAGAGTAGGGGAATAAGCAGGGAACAGCATCAGCTTGTCCGCACCCCCGCCGCAAAGCGGCGGGGGGATAAAGACGATTGCTCGCCCAGTTACACTTGGAATTTGTTTTTGCGCAATCTTGTCACTCTGCGGGGATGTTTTGAGGGAGGTGACAAAAGTATTGGAGATGTTAGTTTATGCTGATCTTTCGTATGGAAGAATGCTCAAGTCATTTTCCTAAGAATCTTCCTCTTGCATAACCCTCTTATAATCGATTACATAGCGGCTATTTGGCAAATATGTAATCTCAATATGATCACCGATTGAGATTTCACCTGTATCAACCATATAATACTTTTGATCGGTTGTGTGAATCCATACCGCACGAGTTGCTTCGTGATTGTAATAATATCTCGGGGAGTAAGAGATAAACGTTACGTTGAGAACTTCGCATGTAACAGTTATCGCATCCTGCTTTCTCTCATGAACCAGATGCATTCCACGTCCCAAAGGATATGTGGAAGCACATAGTATTAGAACGAGAATTACAAGAGAAGCAATATGGTATTGCTTTGATGATGTTCCCTTGATTTTTCGCAATCTATATAGCGACACGGCATCTGCTACGATGAAAGCTGTCAAGATAATTGCAGCTATGCATGGTATGATCAAATTGTACTTTGTATATATTTCAATGCCTAAATCCATATTTACCTCCTAACACGTCTGTAACAGGGGACGGTTCTCTGTTACATGGTTTTTCCTTATATTATAAGGGTATTATGTGTTGCGCGTAGGGAACAGCATCAGCTTGTCCGGCCCCTCCCCGCCGCAAAGCGGCGGGGGATTGACTAATTTACCCAATTGTTTTGTGCCAAAAATGCTTTGACCTGATCAGCTAAGTCTTTGCTTTGATCCAGTTTTATTACCGAGGTGCTACCATTGTATAGGTTTTGGTCCTTATCCAACACTACCAAATACCAAGTATACTCTGTTTTATCGTCTTCTTCGTAATCGTTAATTACATGAATAAAATAGGAATACTTTCCCTCGCAATCTCTTCGAAATAGCCAGTATTTCAATGGGGGATTAGCTATATATTCCGAAAGTTGCCTTTGTTTTTTGGGGGGATAATGGTCATCCTGTTTTTCAAGTTCCATGGGAGCGCAAGTATACATATCTAAAGATTTTAACGGTTGTTCCCATTCATTTGTGCTTTGCAAACTTAATAGTTCATTCTCGGAAAAGAGGGAAGCAACATATTCCTTGGTCAAAATAGACTTATTGGTTATGTTTCCGTCATCGATTAGTGTTTTTCCAATATAATTCTGTTCCGGAAGAAAATACACATTTTCACTATCAGATGCCTGCATGATCACCACAAACAAAAAATATCCGTTATAACCTGCATCCGAATGCTCAACCAGCAAGGCACTTCCGGTTGCTTTGTATGCGAACATGGTTCGCCCATGCGAATCCTTTTCCAAGATTAATAATTCATCATTCGCTAAGCTAAATATGCCCGGTATTGAGTAAATTGCGGTTGCAGCACAATCCACATGTTTCCCATCATATCTAAAAACAGGATCCCACGCAATACATGAATGCAACACTACTGTTAACAGTAATACAAGCAATAATAAGATTCGTTTGGACGTTATATCGGGCATGCGGCACCTCCTAATGTGGCGAGAATAAGGTAGGAGCACAGGGGACGGGAGCACAGGGGACGGTTCTCTGTGCAGTTTGATTTTGCTTAAAAAATTGTTGTTTCGCGCATTTTTGCGCAATCTTGTCACTCTGCGGGGGCTGGTTTTCACGCTAACCGTCCCCTGTTACATAGATTTATTAGAGTAGGGTAATGAACAGGGAACAGCATCAGATTGTTTGCCCCAGATTCATCAAAGTAGAAAGCAATTTTGATGTATAATTTTGGGTTTTACGGAATACTTTTCGATCAGTTTTAATCTATTCTTAGTAGATAGAGTCACATCATCGGAAAGCATATCCTTAAAGCATTTACATTTAGACTTTATTTGTGAATTCGGACACTCTGAATAGAATGATATACAGTTTTGAACACACTCGTATGCTGCCTCTACATCTCCGGTTTTTATTAGACTGTCTACCATGAATGCTGCATCTGACACTCTAAAAACCCATTTGTCATGTAAAGGTTCATATAAAGCAGAGCACTTTTCATATGCTCCGCATTTGTAATATAGTATCATACGATCCATATCGTCTTCGGAAAGAACACTTTGATACATATCCATGTATTGTAGACATTCATCGGCCAATCCACGTTCCATTAACAACCAACAAAAAAACCAAATGCTTTCGTAACACGGAAAGACATCTACAAGGCTTCGCAACTCATTTAATATGGTGTCATTTTGGGGTTCAGACAAATACAAGTAGCGAATTTTATTATACATGGATTCATATGATGGTTCAATTTCATGTGCTTCTTGCATAGCCAGAAAGGCGGTTCGATAGGCAGTTGGATCGCATACACCGGAATGCTTTTCCTGAAGAATGTCTACAGCCATGGCCAAGGCAATACGATTTGCAGCTGTTGTGTCATATTCTGCTGCTTTTGTTAAGTAACGCACGGCTACTTTATCAGCATTCCGGTATGCACCATTGGGGCTGATTCGTCCGTTTATCAAAAGATAGTAGCCTAAATTGTGGTATGATTTGTGACAGGGGGTTTTTCTAACATATTTATACAGCAACTCTTGCGCATCACGCCATCGGCATTGGTCTACAGCATTTAGTGCTTGCCGGTTCAAATCTGTATTCATCATTTCTCCTAACTGTATCAGTTTTACTTATTATAAACTTGAGCACAGGGGACGGTTCTCTGTGCAGTTTGATTTTGCTTAAAAAATTGTTGTTTCTCGCAGGGGTCTTACCCCCCCGATATTAGCGAAGCCGGTTTTCACACTATTCCTGCGACTTACCGTTGTTTGATTGCGTTATTTTTTTGATTTGCTCCTCGGACAATGATTGTACGAAGGAGATGGTGGGCGCAAGGTCGTATGTCTTGAATGAAAAGCCGAATTGATTCAGAAAGGCGATGATTTTGGTGATGATATCGTTATCCTTTATTGCCTCGACACTGTTTAGCCAAAGCTCATAATCCGCCAGGTCGGCCGGCAAACCGTCGGCCCATACTCCAGTGGATAAACTGCCCAGAAGTACCCCGAGATCATCGTTGTGCGTTTGAAAATAGCAGTGATCCAAAATCTTGAACATGTCTTTGTAATCTTGCTCAATCCTGATATCAGCGCGATTCCAATAATTCACTTTAACCGATTGCAGTCGAGCGATTTCTTCATCGGGCAATGATTTCACAACAGAAACGGTTTTTTTGAGCAAGGGAAAATACTTTTCCTGCATCTGTTCAAGAAAGATGACAGTCAAGTCCCGAATGCTTTTATCCTCCATCTGTTGGGAAATACTTGCCCATTGATCAAACATCTCTTGATTATGAGGCACCCCGTTTTTGTCAATGTGCAATCCTTGGAAAATTTTGAGCAAATCTCGATTTTCGTCTATGTTATTGCAATAATTAAGGATGCTCATCGTTTCTTTGTGTTTTTGAACCAATATGTCTTCCATAATATATGCCTTCCATTATATGTGCCATGTAAAGAGCACAGGGGACGGTTCTCTGTGCAGTTTGATTTTGCTTAAAAAATTGTTGTTTCGCGCATCACAGGGGACAGTTCTCGGCAACACCGCAGGTGTCACGGAGAACCGTCCCCTGTAACACTTGCTTTGCCGAGTTTGTTTGCGAGAATGGTAGTTTGCTCTTGACATTTGGTTGTAATCATAAGCAATCGGTTTGCTATCATCGAGTGTTACCGGGGACGGTTCTCTGTGATGCGCAGCGTTACTGAGAACTGTCCACTGTGACACGACCCTTAACTAAATCCGTCGCACCACGCCAAAGCTGATTCCGGTCAGGCGGCTGATTTGTCGGATCGATAATCCATGTAACAGGGGACGGTTCTCTGTTACATTTCTTTCTTTTGATCTTTTGATCTATAATGGATTTTTCGTGTTGCGCGTAACGGGGGACGGGTCCTTGTTACACCGCAGTATCGGTTTTTGTGTCTTGTTCGGTTGTGTCGCAGCGTAACAATGCTCCGTCCCCGCCAAGACGCATCCCCGAACGCGTTTTGAAATTTGTTTGCTTTTTTTGCGAAATTCACGGTTCGCTTTTCTTCATTATATCATATCGGGAAAAATCTGTCAAGAATTGCGCTTTGGCCGGCAATCAACTGTCCCTTCATCCATATAGACGCTATTTTTTGAAAATAGTCCGATTTTTTTGAAAAATCAAAATAATTTTTAAAGTCGCCGTTGTGTGCTGTTGGGAATTTTCTTTTCGCGAGTATTGAAAAAATCGGGATTTGTGATATAATGAAAGAAGTGAAAGGGGGCGAGTGCATGACTGTTGCGACTTGGATCAAAAAGAATACGACCTCGCTTGCGGGCAAAACAGTTGCCGTTTCCGGCTCGACGGGAGGGCTTGGAAACGCGCTTTGCGAAAGTCTTGTTGCGCTTGGCGCACAGCTTGTGCTGCTTGACCGCAACGGGGAAAAGGTCAATGCGCTCATTTCCCGACTGAGGCGCAAATA
The DNA here is from genome assembly GCA_045594705.1 of Eubacteriales bacterium. GTDB lineage: Bacteria > Bacillota > Clostridia > Oscillospirales > CAG-272 > SVQP01. The sequence goes on along the minus strand of JAZNZB010000044.1, from coordinate 10,906 downwards.
TCCCGATTGCAAGGTGGGATACGTGCTTATGGATCTGTCCGATATGGCGTCTGTGGACGCAGCGGCCGAGATCTTGCGATATAAAGCCATCGACATGCTGATCTGCAACGCGGGCGCGTATGCCGTGCCGCGCTTTATCACCTCGTCGGGGTTGGATAACGTGTTTCAGATCAATTTTGCCGCACCCTATTATCTTGTGCGCCGTCTTGCGCCCGTGCTTGCCGCACGTGGCGGCAGAGTGGTACTGGTGGGCAGCATTGCGCACAATTACTCCAAGACCGATCCCGACGACGTGGACTTCCGCACGCGCAAAAAGGCCTCGCTTGTGTACGGAAACGCCAAGCGATATCTGATGTTTGCTTCTCCCGCAGCGGCTGCGCAGGCAGGGCTTGCTGTCGCCGTCACGCACCCCGGAATTGCCGTGACCGGCATTACCGCGCATTACCCGAAATGGCTGTACGCGCTGATTAAGTACCCCATGAAGATCATTTTCATGAAGCCGCGCCGCGCCAGCCTGTCCATCTTGCGCGGTGTGTTTGAGAGCACCGCACCCGATGAATGGATCGGACCGCGCATCTTTGACGTGTGGGGCTTGCCGCGCAAGGCAAGGCTGCACACCTGCGACCAGCGCGAGAAGGCCTATATCTGCGATCAGGCAGAGCGCATTTATGACGAGCTTTGCGCGCAGTTGGGGAAAGAGGCAGAGCAATGACCTATATTTACGACCGCTTGATTGACATGCAAGATCTCACTTACAGGGATTTTTCTGCCAAGCTGGTGCCCACGATCTCGCGTGAACAGGTGATCGGCGTGCGAGTGCCGCTTTTGCGTGCGTATGCCAAGGAGTTGGCAGGTAGTGCGCAGGCAGAGGCATTTATGCAAAAGCTGCCGCACGTATATCTGGAGGAAAACCACCTGCATTCCTTTCTGATCGGGCAAATGCGTGACGCTGACCAATGCTACGCCGCGTTGGATGCGTTTTTGCCGTACGTGGACAACTGGGCGGTATGCGATTCGCTGCGCCCGCAGATCATAACCAAGGATAAAAAACGCCTTTTGTTATATATTGATAGATGCTTGCAAAGCGAGCATCCTTATACCGTGCGGTTTGGCATCGAGCTGCTCATGCTGTATTTCTTGGACGCGGATTTTGACGTCGCGCATCTTGCGCGTGTCGCAGCCGTGCAGAGCGGGGAATATTACGTGAACATGATGATCGCGTGGTATTTTGCCACCGCGCTGGCCAAGCAGTGGGAGAGTGCGCTGCCATATGTAGAGCAGCATCGTTTGCCCGCTTGGGTACACAACAAAACCATACAAAAAGCAACAGAGAGCTTTCGCATCACGTCCGGGCAAAAGGAATATTTGCGGACGCTGCGCTAAAGGAGCCGTTATGAATTATTCTATTATCAGACTGATCGATAAACCCGAAGCAAAGGAGCAGATGGCACTTTGGTTCCACCAAAAATGGGGCATTCCCAAAGAGGCCTACCTGGATAGCATGCAGGAGGCTCTTGCCGGGCATGCTGTGCCCGCCTGGTACGTAGCCATGGATGGCGAGAGAATTGTGGGCGGACTTGGCGTGATCGAGAACGATTTTCACGACCGCCCCGACCTTACCCCCAACGTTTGCGCGGTCTATACTGAGCCGGATTGCCGCGGGCAGGGCATTGCGGGTGCGCTTTTGGACTTTGTTTGCCGCGATATGCACGCGCTTGGCATTGATACGCTGTATCTGCTGACCGACCACGAGTCCTTTTACGAACGCTACGGCTGGGAGTTTTACTGCCACGCCATGGGCGACGGGGAAGAGACGCCGAGCAGAATGTATATTCATAGAATGTAGGAAAAAGAGCCTTCACATGAGGCTGATGAATTAGCGGGAAATACGCACAAAACAAGGACTGTATCTTACGGGTGCAGTCCTTTATTTTTTGTGAAAGGTTTATTCAACCCCGCAGGTTTATATTTGCAGGGGACGGCGCCCTCGACGTCCCGCCCTACATGAACAAATCTTTTCGCAATGCAATAAGTTCTGTGTGCTTGCCCGGGACGTCGAGGGCGCCGTCCCCTGCAACTGTTTATATGCATATGTCGGTTTTATCATTCTAACAGAAATGGGGATAAATCATCCTCATTTCTTTGCTAATTCCGCATCCCCATCGGACAATGTCATTAAGTTAAGAAATCACAATATACCCCCGCCCCCAAGATCCTTCGCGGCGCATTCCCGTTTAAGCTCCGCGCAGCGGAGGTATTCATTCATCGAGCGAAGCGAAGAATCTTAAAAACGGGAATGCTTGCTCGAGGATGACGGGGGCGGGGGGCCAATTCCTTAACTTAATGACATTGTCCCATGTGAAGGCTCTTTTTGTTGCGTCTTGCGGGCAAGGCGGAATATTTTTTTGCGTATTTTTCAATACTAATGCGTGTTGGAGTACGTTGAAGTTCACTTTTTCAATTTTAGCACTCTCGGCGCGGAATTAGCAGTGTTCATAAAATATTAACAAAGAAAAATGGCAAAAGGGGGTTGACAAATCCCCTTAATCGTGGTAAATTTATGTCAGCGGTTAGCACTGAAGTCGAAAGAGTGCTAAAAACTGTCAAAAAAGAGGCCTGAAAGAGAGGAGAACGATATGGGAAGCAAGCAGAACGGCTTGAGCGAACGCAAAAAATTAATATTGAAGGCGATCGTCGAAGCACATATTGCCGAGGGCGAGCCTGTCGGATCCAAATCTCTGATGGCAAATCAGCAGATCGTTTGCTCGTCTGCTACCATCCGCAACGAAATGGCCGAGCTTGAGGAGATGGGCTACCTGGTGCAGCCTCACACCTCAGCGGGCAGAGTGCCAAGCGAGCTGGGTTACCGCTTTTACGTGGACTCGCTGATCGAGCACTACGCCATGACCACGCACGAGATCAAGCAGATCGGCGGCTTGCTCAAGGCCAAGATGCACGAGCTTGACGAGGTTTTGGATGCGGCGTCCCGCGTGGCGTCCAGCCTGACCAACTATACGGGCATTGCGATCAAGCCCCGCGCATCCGCTGCGCGCATCAATCGCTTTGAGATCATCTACATTCGCCCCACCGAGTTTATCGTAGTCATGGTGGCGGCTGTGGGAGACGTCAAAACCAAGAGCATCCGCACAGAGACCGAGATCACCGCAGATGTGACTGCACAGCTCTCGCACGTGCTCAACGACAATATTGCGGGGCTGACCTCGCACGAGATCAATCTTCCTATTATTATGAATATGGAGAGCGAGATGGGACAGCACGCGGCGTTTGTCGGACCGGTCATCAAGGCGGTTTACGAAACGCTCAACGAGCTGGATGACGGCGAGGTGCGCTGGAGCGGCATTGATCAGCTGCTGCAATATCCCGAATTTGAGGACCGCGACACGCTCAAGCACGTGCTTGGCGCACTGGAAGGACAGGACGAGATATTGGATCTGGTGTCCGCAGGCGACCGAGAGGACGTCAACGTCGTGTTCGGATCGGGCGGCATGACAGGGCCTATGAACAATTCGGCTATGGTATATAAGCATATCGTCAAGGACGGCAAGACCGTAGGTGCGATCGGCATCATCGGTCCGCGCCGTATGGATTACGCCAAGGTGCTGGCAACGCTGGAGAGCCTGAGCGGCAATATTGCCGATATGCTGCAAGATAACAAACTGTTGAACGGAGGAGAGCATAATGGAGGAGACCAAAAGACCGACGGATGAGACCGTGGAAGAGGCGACAGCCGAGGCACAAGCATCCGAGGTACAGGCCGAGCCCGAGGAAAAGCCGGGCAAGGCAGATAAAAAGAAACTTAAAAAAGCAGAGGCGCAGGTCGCTGAGCTTGAAAAAAAGCTGGAGGCAGCCAACGCTGAGCTGGCAGCCGCCAACGACAAATATATGCGCATGATCGCGGAATACGACAACTACCGTCGCCGTACCGCCAAGGAAAAGGACGGCATTTATGCAGATGCTTACGCGGATGCACTCAAGGGCATTCTTCCGATCATCGACAATTTGGAGCGTGCGGTTGGCGTCAGCGAAGCGGATGCACTCCAAAAGGGCCTTTCCATGACGCTGAAGGGCGCAGAGGACGCACTTGCCAAGATGGGCATTACCTCGTTTGGCGAAAAGGGCGAGACCTTTGACCCCGAAAAGCACAACGCAGTCATGCATATTGAAGATGAGGAGCACGGTGAAGGCGAGATCACCGAGGTTTACCAAAAGGGCTATGCAAAGGGAGACAGGATCCTTCGCTTTGCCATGGTCATCGTCGCAAACTGATTTTGAAATCTATTTACACACCATATATAAGGAGGAAAAACAATTATGGGAAAGATTATCGGTATAGATTTAGGTACAACAAACTCTTGCGTAGCAGTATTCGAGGGCTCTGAGCCCATCGTGATCCCCAATCCCGAGGGAAGCAGAACCACACCCTCTGTCGTCGCGTTCTCCAAGAGCGGCGAGAGAATGGTCGGCCAGGTTGCAAAGCGTCAGGCTATCACCAACCCCGACAGAACCGTCATCTCGATCAAGAGAGAAATGGGTACTGCCAAGAAGACCAACATTGACGGCAAGGCATATACGCCTCAGGAGATCTCCGCAATGATCCTGCAGAAGCTCAAGTCCGATGCAGAGAGCTATCTCGGCTCAACCGTAACCGAGGCGGTCATCACCGTTCCCGCATACTTCTCCGACGCACAGCGTCAGGCAACCAAGGATGCAGGTAAGATCGCAGGCCTTGACGTCAAGAGAATCATCAACGAGCCCACCGCTGCAGCACTTGCATACGGTATGGACAAGGAAATCGAGCAGAAGATCATGGTATTCGACCTTGGCGGCGGTACCTTCGACGTATCCATTCTCGAGATCTCGGACGGTGTATTTGAGGTGCTTGCAACCAACGGCGACACCAAGCTGGGTGGCGACGACTTCGACCAGAGAATCATCGACTGGATGGCTGATAAGTTCCAGAAGGAAAACGGCGTTGATCTGCGCAAGGATAAGATGGTGCTGCAGAGACTCAAGGATGCAGCAGAGAAGGCAAAGATCGAGCTTTCCGGCATGATGAGCGCAGATATCAATCTGCCCTTTATTACCGCGACCAGCGCAGGCCCTCTGCATTTCGAGGCAACCCTGACCAGAGCTGAGTTTGACCGCATCACTGCTGACTTGATCGACCGTGCTATGATCCCCACCAAGAAGGCGCTCTCCGATGCAGGTCTGAGCGTTTCTCAGATCGACAAGTGCCTGTTGGTCGGCGGTTCTACCAGAATTCCCGCCGTACAGGAAGCAGTTAAGAAGTTCATCGGCAAGGAACCCTTCAAGGGCATTAACCCCGACGAGTGTGTTGCCATCGGCGCAGCAATCCAGGGCGGCGTGCTTGGCGGCGAGGTCAAGGATCTGCTGCTCTTAGACGTAACCCCCCTGTCTCTGGGTATTGAGACCATGGGCGGTGTCTTTAACAGAATCATTGACAGAAACACCACCATTCCCGTAAAGAAGAGCCAGATCTACTCCACCGCAGCTGACGGCCAGACCTCTGTTGAGATCCACGTGCTGCAGGGTGAGAGAGAAATGGCACAGTATAATACCACGCTTGGCAGATTCATTCTGGACGGCATTGCTCCCGCTCCCCGCGGTGTTCCTCAGATCGAGGTTACCTTTGATATCGACGCAAACGGCATCGTAAACGTCACCGCAAAGGATAAGGGCACCGGTAAGGAGCAGCACATCGTGATCACCTCCTCGACCAACATGTCTCAGGAGGACATCGATAAGGCAGTTCGTGAGGCTGAAAAGTTCGCGGAAGAGGATAAGAAGCAGAAGGAAGCCGTTGACGTACGCAACCGTGCGGAGTCTATGGTATTCCAGATGGAAAAGACCCTTGGCGAGGTAGAGGGCAAGGTAAGCCCCGATGCCATCAATGAGGCAAAGGCCGGCATTGAAAAGCTCAAGGAGACCCTGAAGGGCAGCGATACCGAGGCAATCAAGGCTGATACCGAGGCTGCAGAGAAGGCATTCTACAAGGTATCCGAGGAGCTGTACCGTCAGCAGGGCGCACAGGGCGGCGCAGAGGGCGGCCAGCAGGGCGGCAACTACGACGCAGGCGACGGCACCTATTACGACGCAAACTACGAGGATAACTCCAATAAGTAATCAAATACGGCTAAGGCTGTCGCACTTTGTGCGGCAGCCTACAGCAGGTTATAAAGGAATTTTGACATGGCAGACAAAAGAGATTATTACGAGGTACTCGGCGTTGACAAGAGCGCGTCCGATGCGGATATCAAAAAGGCGTACCGAGTACTTGCGAAGAAATACCATCCCGATATGAATCCCGGCAACGCCGAGGCAGAGGCCAAGTTCAAGGAGGTCAACGAGGCTTACGAGGTACTCTCCGACAGCGATAAAAAGGCCAAGTACGACCAGTTCGGTCACGCGGCGTTTGACCAGAGCTCGGGCTTTGGCGGTGGTGGCTACGGCGGTGGTTACAGCACGGATTTCGGAGATCTTGGCGATATTTTCGGTTCGTTCTTCGGCGGTGCGTTTGGCGGTGGCGGACAGAGACGCCGCAACGGTCCGCAGCGCGGAGACGATATTCAGCTTCGCGTCACGCTTTCCTTTGAGGAGGCGGCATTCGGCGCGAAAAAGACCATTACCTATACAAGACTGCGCAAGTGTCCCGATTGCGGAGGCAACGGCAGCGAGGGCGGACAAGCTCCCGAGACCTGCTCGGCATGTCGCGGTACGGGCCAGGTGCGCACCGTGCACAGCATGGGCGGCATGCAGTTCCAGTCCACGGGCACGTGCGAAAAGTGCCGCGGTACGGGTAAGATCATCAAGACCCCTTGCTCCCGCTGCAGAGGCGCGGGCATGGAGCGCGAGAATAAGAATCTGACCGTTGACATTCCCGCAGGCATTGACCACGGCGAAAAGATCGCTCTGCGCGGCCAGGGCTGCGACGGCAAGAACGGTGGACCTACGGGAGATCTGATCATGCAGATCAGCGTACAGAGCCACAAGATCTTCAAGCGCGACGGCTCGAATATTTATTGCGACATTCCCGTGACCGTCTCCGAGGCGGTGCTGGGTGCCGAGATCGAGGTGCCTACCTTGGAGGGTATGCAGAAGTTCGATCTGCCCGAGGGCACGCAGTCGGGCTCGTCCTTTACCTTGCGCGGTAAGGGAATCCCCAACTTGAACAACAGCTCTCGCAGAGGAGACTTGATCTTTACGGTGGGCGTGGAGATCCCCACCGGGCTTACCTCCAAGCAAAAGGATGCAATGCGCGCCTTTGCCGAGGCTTGCGGTGAGAGCAACTACAAAAAGAAGAAAAATTTTTTCAAAAAGGGTAAATGAGTATGGTAGATAAGGATTACGTTTGCGAGGATTGGGGCGAGACGTCGCAGTGGACGCAGATCCGCGTCACGGTCAAGCTGGAGCAGCTGGACGCGCTGGTGGCTGTGATGAGCATGATCAACAACAATCTGATGATCGAGGATTACAGCGATATCGATCTCAAGACCTGTTACGGTGATCTGATCGACGAGAGCATTCTCAACGCGGACAAGACCATCGCGTCGGTGTCGGTCTATCTGCCCATCGAGCGCGATATCCGCGAGGATGTGGAGTTTTTGCGCGAAATGCTTGCAAAGGACGGCATCGAGGGCGAGATCAAGATGATCGGTCTTAACGAAGAGGACTGGGCTAACGCCTGGAAGGCTTATTATAAGCCGATCAAGATCGGTTCCAAGATCGTTATCGTTCCCGCGTGGGAAAAGTACGAGGCTGCAGAAGGCGAGCTGGTCGTGCGTATGGACCCCGGTATGGCATTCGGTACGGGCACGCACGAGACCACAAGACTTGTCATCGGCCTTTTGGAGAAATATACGACGCCCGGAGTGCGTATGCTGGACGTGGGCACGGGCAGCGGCATTCTGGCGATCTGTGCTTCCAGACTCGGCGCAGGGGAGTGCAAGGCGTATGATATCGATCCTATGTCGGTGCGCGTTGCACGCGAAAATATCAAGGATTCGGGGCTTACCAATATCACCTGTGACCAGTCCGACCTGCTTCGCGCGGTGGATCTGGAGGGCGGAAAATACGGCCTTGTGTGCGCCAATATCGTGGCGGATATCATCATTCGCATGACGCCCGACGTACATAAGTACATCGCGAACGACGGCGTGCTGCTGGCTTCGGGCATCATTATGGAGAGAAGCCGGGACGTGGTTGATTGCTTTGAAGCGCACGGCTTTGAGATCGTGGAGCGCGCCGAGGAAAACGGCTGGTGCGCGTTGGCGGTCAAGCTGAAAAAATGAGAGAATATACGCTGATCCGCGCGCGCCGCAAGACGCTGGGGCTGCAGATCAAGGACGGAAAGGTGATTGTACGTGCGCCCATGAGGCTGCCCAAGGCGACCATTGACGCGTTCGTGATCAAGCACGAGTCCTGGATCGTCAAGAATCTCGCAAAGGAGCGCGCAGGGCAGAATTTACCCAAGCTGACCGAGCAAGAGCTGAAACATCTTGCCAAGCAGGCCAAAGAGGTCATTCCCGCGCGCGTGGCGTATTATGCGGCACTTTTGGGCGTGGAATATGGCAGAATTACCATCCGCACGCAAAAAACGCGATGGGGCAGCTGCTCGGCAAAGGGAAATTTGAATTTCAACTGCCTTTTGATGCTCGCGCCGTCCGAGGTGTTGGATAGTGTGGTGGTGCACGAGCTGTGCCATCGCAAGCATATGAACCACTCAAAAGCGTTTTACGACGAGATCGCGCGTGTCATGCCGGATTACAAAGCCCGCCACGCGTGGCTCAAGCAAAACGGCAGAGCATTGATGAACCGCGCGGAGAGATAAAATGTAATCAAATGAAATAGAAAAACCGCTCGGATGAGCTGAAGAATAATCGGAACCATTGAATAAAACGAAAGCAGAAGTCTTGATTATAGACTTCTGCTTTGGTTTTGTCAGGTACGCAGCCGCGCCCGTGTCATCCTGTGCGGAGCAATGCTGCAGGGCAGCGAGCGGAGTCGAACTGCGCAGCAGCACCTTTCGAAAAGCGGTTTGACCACTTTTCGAAAGGTGGGATCTACGGGCGATGAACGTGTCCCTCGTAGATCCTCAGGACGCTTTGCGTCCTGACTTTACAAAATCAGCAATTTATTGCAGATTTTGTAAAGTTCGACTACGAAAACATCCACCCGGGATGTTTTCTCCGCTCAGGATGACACGAGGGGGCGCACTTCTCTTGGTTCAAGGTGTCATTACAAGTGCATCCACACACAAATCGTTTTATTGCTTATTATTCAGCCCCATGAGCGGCTTTTTTAGGCGCTATGCAGAGGAGAGAAAAAGATGAGTTGCTTGGGAATTAGTCAAAGAAAGTAATATCTAAATGTACTTTTTGGGAAGAAGGATTGTATGAAGAACTGATAAGCTTTGCATCCGAACACATGGATACCATCAATTTGGAGTCGTAAAATTGAAGCGATTGGTCTTGCAAGGATATCGAAAGCGAATCTGAAGAATAATAATAAACAATTTCTATTGTCACACGGTGATGAATAGCAAGCTTGCATCCGCAATACAGTGCATTGGCAAATTTTTTGAATTTGTGATATTTTGGCAGAACCAACCTTGCTTCAACGTGTTCCCAGGCACGTTCCAAAAGACGTACTTCATCGGCATGGGGGTCGATTCCGGGATCGGAAAAATCTGCGCGAAAAAGTAAATCCTGATAATCCAAAAAAGAGCAATGCATAACGACCTCCTCAAAATAAAAAGTGCGCAGCCGAAGCTGCGCACTGAAAAATGGTAGCTCCAATTGCTGCGACACAAGTATTTTCGAATAGCTGCAAGTACAAGACCAAAGCATACGAAAATGGAGCGTACATTTTTACCTATGGTAAAAACGTACACTTTGGAATCATGTACTTGGAGCAAGCCCGCTATTAACTTGTGTCGCATGTATAGTATAGCATATTTTGGGGGTGTTGTAAACACCTTTTTCAATATTTTATGAAATCCAAACACAATTCGGTAACATGCATTTGATACGACTTTGTGATCTTGACGGTTTGAACTCTCTATAAAAACAACCCTCGACCAATACTGCTCGAGGGTTGTTTTTTATTCTTTGCTTACCTGTTGCTTTTTCTGTGCCTGTACAATCTGATAATATTCAAAAAACTTATAAATATTGTTGCCGTCGGGGGCGGTCATTTCGCAATAGGTCTTGCCAAAGCTGAAGAGCAGGAAGCGTCGGCCGCGCATGGCAAGCTCGTTGATCTCGGACATGGGCACGTGTAGCTCTCCGCACGTAATGCCGTTCGCGTCCATGACGAATTTTCCTTGTGCGATCACGGTTTCCTCGTGGTTATCCACCGTGTAGACCCTTGCATCCTTGGCAAAAACAGCGGTCTGCTTGGCTACGAGCGTCTTGGCTACGTCGCGTTGACGTGCAGCAAGCTCGGTCAGCGTCCTGTCGGGCGCGCCGTGCAGGTAACCGTAGGTGTCGTAGGTGGCGGAAAAATCACACGCGGTGCAAAAGACGCGGTCTTTTTGCGAGCGGATGGTGTCCACCTTGCCGCAAACAGGGCAGATATACAGCAGATTTTCCATTTTCTCTGCAAGGTTCTTGCCCTTGTATTTTCGGGGATTTTGCGCTTGCCGCGCGTATGCGTCCTCGTACAGATCCTCGCGGATGATGCGATTGACCTCGTCCTCGCTCATCTGCGCGATCTGCTCGGCGGTATAGACGTGCACGGGCTTACCGTGCAAGTAACCTCTGCGCGTGTTTTTGGTGCTCCACATGGGGCTTGCAAAGTAGCCGCCCGAGATGCGATAGGTAACCAGTCCGCAGCGTGCCGCCTTGATAAGGCCGCCCGTGGTGGG
>JAZNZB010000043.1:0-18672 GCA_045594705.1 Eubacteriales bacterium | reverse complement strand
ATAAGCGTGATATTTATTATGTTGAAATGGATATGCCTCTACTATCACATATCCATCCGCTTTTGCATCTTGGCATATGTAATCAAGCAATGCTGTAGCAACACCACTACCTCTATATCCGGGAGCTACGGAAAAACAAACAATAGATTTAATTTTTTCTCCGTTGTCAGGAACTTGCTTTGCAAAATTAAAATTTACATTGTCATATGCCTTTTTATCGTTTGCATTACACCATCCAACAACCTCATTATCAACATACGCTAAATATCCCTGCATACGTCCACTCTTGATAAAATTTATTGCTTGCTCTCTATTATACTCGGCACAATCCTTGTCGCAATTCCACGCCCGTTTCTTTTGTAATGCGTTATTCCAATGATAGCACATACAATAACATCCGCACCATTCATCATTATCTGAAAAAGCATCTTTGTCAAAATAGGATAACCAATCATCTAATAATTCAACTGTCAATTTTCGAATAGATAGATTCATATCATTACTCCTTGTAGTATTTGTTTTATCTTTGCATTTTATCGCCAGTTTCGCCTTTGTATTACAAAGGCTTCAGGCAAAGCCAAAACCCCTAAAGATGCATGAGCGTGTCCGAAGGCTCCCTCCGGGAGGGAGCTCCCGACAAAGTCGGGTGAGGGAGAGTGCGTTACAATAAAGTTAATTTAACCCCAAAGTCACGCAGGCTCCTTCCGTCACGGCTACGCCGTGCCACCTCCCTCTCGGAGGGAGGCTTTTTGTTGACTCTATTATAACACAAATCGGCAGAGAAAACAACTTCTCTGCCGAAATTTTTGTGCCTGTCATTTCTCCGCTAAGAATTCAGAGAGAACGCAGTTCCTTTTTGTTTTACTGATCCGATTTCTTGGACGTTCCTGCCAAGCCAAGTGCAAGACCAAAGCACATGCCGATCGAGACACCCAAGCACATGCCGATGCCAACGTTGCCGAATGCGAAGCCCAGAGCGGTGCCTACACCGCAACCAAGACACATTCCGATCGCCATACCGGTGCTTTGTCTTTCAGTCTTCTCCTTATGCTTCAGTGCGATGGGTGCAAGCTCTTCAAATAAAGCCTTCTTTGCATTTTCGTAGCCATTCGTATCGTCTGCGTATTGCTCTGCGATGGCGCGCTTTTTCTGTGCAAACTCCTCGGTGTGCTGCTTTTGACCAAGGAAGTAATTCAGATAAGCCATATGCAGGGCAATGGTTTCCTTGTCCTTGGCAGGCACGCAGACAACGCGGTATTGCATGCCGTCGTGTTCGGTGGTATATACATCATCACGGCGCTTGATATAGCCGCAATTTGTCAATGCCTTTGCGTCGGCATGATCGCGCAAGACGACCAAAATATCGATGATGGGCTTTGCCGGCATACCCTCGCAGGCCGTAGCACCGATGTGATATATGGTCAGGCAATCCTTTCCGAGCGCTTTCTTGAGCATCTTGGACTCCGCCTTATATAGCTTGGTCCATTCCTTTTGGTATTCGGTTAAAATCTGCATGTTTTGATCCTCACTTCAGAATTTTTCTCATGTGCACGTGCGGAACACCCTCGTCGTAGTCGGTTTCGCCGTAAGGCGTATAGCCGCACATGCGGTAAAAGGCCTCGGCTCTGCATTGCGCGTGCAGGGAAATGGAATCCCCGCCAAGATTGCGAATGTATTTTTCGGCATGCACAAGCATTTCTTGTCCAAGGCCGCGTCCGCGATAATACTTGATTACGGCAAGTCTGCCCACGTGCCATCCGTCCTCGGCAAGCCAGGTGCGGCAGGTGGCCACGGGGATATCTCGGTCAAACATGACAAGGTGTGTGCAGATCTCGTCCAGGGCGTCAAATTCATCGGTAAAGCCCTGTTCATCCATAAAGACCGCGATCCGTATCTGCTTGGCCTGCCTTGGCAGAAAATTAAAATACTCTACTCTCATGACTTACCCTCTTTCATAATCAGTTCTAAGATCTCCTGATCGGCAGGGCAGAAGTCGTACTGCGGAATCTCTGCGGGCGTGATCATGCGGATATCACAATGCTCCAGCATTTGCGGTGTACCGCTTTCAATTGCGGCGTTATACAGCGTCAGGTGAACGGTAATATCCGGGTAAGTGTGTGTGACCTCGCAAAACACCGTTCCGACCTTGACCGTGATAGCCAGCTCCTCGCGGCATTCTCGTATCAACGCTTCAGCGTGCGTCTCGCCCGGCTCCACCTTACCGCCAACAAATTCCCAAAGCAATCCCCGTGCCTTATGCGCAGGCCGCTTGCATATCATAAACGTATCGTTTTCCCATATCAGGGCTGCAACTACTTCAACCATATATGTCTCCAAGATTCAAACTACCAATATTCTAACACATTTATAAGAATTTTTCAATAGAATTCCGAAAAGAGGGTTTACAAAAGAGAAATGATGTGCTATAATGACAATAATGTAAAAAGATTTCGGAGGAACCACGTATGCCGCAAATTTCCATACCGTTTGCTATACCGCACATTTCTACCACGCATATTTCTACCTATATCATTTTGGGTGTAGGTGCTTTGTTGGTTCTTCTTTTTGTGTTCTGCCTGTTTATGCTGATTATCAGCTCCGCCTCTGCAGCAAGCACGAAAAAAAAGCTGGTCAAGATTGCCCCGGATTCCGAGCTGCTCAAGACCAAACAGAAGAGAAGAAATGAGAAGAAGGCCGCGCAGGCAGCGGCAAAGGCTGATAAGAATATAGGATCGACCGCAAAATAAAAAAACAGAGCAAGAACGAAAGTTCTTGCTCTGTTTTTATTCATTTTCTTGTTCGTCCTCGTCAGGGAGGGGGGTCACAAGAACGGTCAGTTGTGTCACGCGCATGTCGTCCATTTCATTGATAACGATACACATGTTCTTGTAAGTAAAGCTGTCGCCTACGTGCGGATCAGCATCGGTTGCCTCAATAGCCCAACCGCCCATGGTTTTGTATTCGCACTCAAAATCGTCGTCCTCGTGCTCAATCTCAGCAAAGAAATCATCAATATTCATGTCTCCCGAGACCTCGTAGGTGTTGTCTCCGGTTTTTCGGAACTCCTTGACAATCTCGTCTGACTCGTCCCAGATATCTCCGACCAGCTCCTCGAGGATATCCTCCATTGTGACAATACCCATTGTTCCGCCGAATTCGTCTACAACGATTAAAAGGTGCGTTTTGTGCTCACGCATGACGCCCAATGCATTGGGTAAGCGCAGCGTTTTGTGCACAAGCTTGGGCTTGATCAGAAGAGCCTCCAGGTCGATCTTGTTCACGTTGCCATCCACTTCAGCCAAGGCCTTATAATAGTGGTTGAGAACCAGAATGCCAATGATGTTGTCAATACTGTCGCGGTATACGGGAATACGTGAATAGCGAGACTGATCTGCGAGCTCGCGGATCGACTCGGGATCGTCGTCGATATCAATCTGAATCATATCAATTCTGGGGGTCATGACCTCGCGAACCGTGGTTTCGGGAAATTCCAGCGTGGATTGCAAAAGCTCTCCCTGATCCTCGTCAATGACGCCCTCTTCCTCAACTGTGTCGATGATGGTTGAGAGCTCCTCCTCGGTTACGGTGGGAGCATCCTCGTCATCCGTGCCCCAAATACCGCGGAGCTTGCGCATGAACCAGGTGACCACAAAAACGATGGGGAAGAGTACCCAGGTCAGTATGCGAATGGGATATGCCACGATACGAGACCAACGCTCCGGATGCATTTTACCGATATTCTTGGGAATTATTTCGCCAAAGATCAAAACGATGACTGTCATAATAACAGTGGTCAGAACGGGAGCAAGCTCATCGGCACCCGCAATCTTGTGCTTGGTCAGCAAGCTCAGGATCAGCGCGGTTGCTGCAGTGGTCGCAGCGGTGTTGACCAGATTATTACCGATCAGAATGGTGCAAAGCGTTCCGGTGAAGTTTTCGCTTAAGTTATAAGCAACCTTAGCAGTTTTATCACCCGAGTCAACCGCTTTTTTCAGTCTGGTCATATTCAAAGAATTGATTGCGATCTCACTGCTTGAAAAGAAGGCCGAGAGAATGACCATCAATGCGATGAAAATAAAGTATACGATCATTGTGCGGCCACCTCCTCATCATCTAAGATATGAATGACGACTTGCAGGAGTCTGCCGTCCTTGATCTCTTCCGCAATGATCTCAACTCCCATGTATTCTATGCTTTCTTCCTCCTCGGGCATTCTGCCCAGAGTGTCCAGAATAAATGAGATCAGGGGTCTTTGCGCCACAGCCTGCTCGGGGGCGGGAAGACCGATGCGCGAGAAGGCATCGCCAACTGTCATACGGGAGGTGATACGGAAGTAGTTGCCACCCATCTTGATAAAGTCCGGATCAACCACGTCGTCCTCATCCCAGATCTCGCCAACCAGCTCTTCAAGGAAGTCCTCGATGGTGACGATACCGATCGTGCTTGCCTTATCGTCAATGACTACGGCAAGGTAGTAGCGGTGCTGGCGCATAACGGTCAAAAGGTCGTCAATATTGGCACTCGCCTTGACAAAGAAAGCGGGAATAAGCAAAGAGCGCAGCTCCAGGTCAGGGTTTTTGAGATATTCCTTGAGAAATGCTCGAATGGGTAACGTGCCTATGATATTATCGGGGTCACCGTCGCATACAGGAATACGGGAGTGCGTAGTCTGCATGATCAGATCCTTGATCTGCTCGTTTGTCATGGTGATATCGATATACACGATATCCTGGCGCACAGTCATGACGTCGGCAGCAGTTGTGCCCGAGAATTCCAGCGCGGATTTGAGCATATCACTCTGTTCCTCGTCCACAACGCCTTCCTCTTCGACCGTATCGATGATGTCGTAAAGCTCATCCTCTGTGATCGAGGGCTCTTCCTCTTCCTTGAAAAAGCGTGCCACAAATTTGTTCAAAAGAGAAAAAACGGCCACAATAGGTGTAAAAAGCTTCATCAGTAAGCGCAAAGGACCGGCGAAGAGCAATGCAATGCTTTCGCTTCTGTCACCTGCGAGACTCTTGGGAGTCATCTCACCGAAAATAAATACAACTACCGTGACGTATACCGTACATATGATATTGATGGTATCCTCGTCAAGGCCCGAAGGGGCTAATAATTGCGCAGCTATGACGGTAGCCACAGAGGCTGCCGCGATATTGACGATATTATTACCAACGAGGATGGTAGTCAGTGCACGCTCGAAGTGGTTTGTAATATGCAAAGCACGCTTGGCGCGCTTGTCTCCTTCGTCTGCCTGACTTTTGATTCTGATTTTGTTAAGCGCAGTAAATGCGCTTTCCGTAGCCGAAAAGTATCCGCTGCAGGATACAAGGGCAACAAATACGATTACAAGTAAAAATAATCGTATACTGTCTCCGTCCATGATGTGTAAGTGTTCTCCTTTTCAAAATATTACTAAGCATTATACATGATATGCGCGGTTTTGTCAATAGATTTTGAAAAATACCAAGCAAAATACCGAATATTAGCCAAATCTTTGCAAAAAGTGTGAAAAATTCGTAAATGACGCAAAAAGGATTTGCATTTGTGCTGTATGTGTGCTATAATAGATAGGTTAAAACGAACGGAAGGAGGCGCAGGATGCAACACTTTAACGATTATCAATATCTCGGCCGTGTAAACAGCCCGGCAGAGCTCAAATTGCTGAGCATGGAGCAGCTGCTATGCCTGAACGCCGAGATCCGTGATTTTCTGATCAAACGCGTCAATGAGAATGGCGGTCATCTGGCGTCCAATCTTGGCGTAGTCGAGCTGACGGTCGCCTTGCACCGCGTGTTCGATTCGCCTAAGGATCACATGATCTGGGATGTTGGACATCAGGCCTACGTACATAAGCTGCTGACCGGAAGAGCAGACAGCTTTGATACGCTGCGCAAGGGCGGAGGGCTTTCGGGCTTTACCAAGCGAAACGAGAGTGAACACGACCCGTTTGGTGCGGGGCACAGCTCCACCTCGATCTCTGCGGCACTCGGATTTGCTATGACCGATAAGCTTTCGGGTTCGGATGCCTATTCTATTGCCGTCATCGGTGACGGTGCGTTTACCGGGGGCATGGTGCACGAGGCACTCAATAACGTGGATAAGAATCTGCGTCTGATTATTGTGCTCAACGAAAATGAAATGTCAATTGCCAAGAACACAGGCAGAATTGCCAATACCTTGGCGCACATCCGTCGCGGAAAGGCATATTTTGACGCTAAAAAGGTGACCAGAAACGTGCTCAAGGGCATTCCGCTTGTGGGCAAGCACCTGTTCCGCGTGGTCAAGCGTGTCAAGATGGGTATCAAGAATGCGCTGTATGGCAGTAATTATTTTGAAGATATGGGCCTTACGTATCTCGGACCCGTGGACGGCAACGACATGGAGGCTATTGAGACGCTTTTGCGTGAGGCCAAGAAGCTGGATGAGAGCGTGATCATTCACGTCAAGACCAAAAAGGGCCTTGGCTACGAGCCCGCAGAGCAAGCGCCTACCGCATATCACGGTGTCGCACCCACGGGCAAAAGCTCCGAGCGGCCTAATTTCTCCAAGATCACGGGAGCGGTGTTGACCGAGCTTGCGAGGGAGAACGACCGCATTTGCGCCATCACTGCCGCAATGGGCGACGGTACGGGACTTGAGACCTTCCACAAGGCCTATCCCGAGCGGTATTTTGACGTTGGCATTGCCGAGGAGCATGCTGTCACCTTTGGAGCGGCTATGGCGGCAAACGGCTATATTCCCGTGTTTGCGGTGTATTCCACCTTCCTGCAGCGTGCTTACGACCAGATCATTCACGACGCGGCGCTGCAGAATCTGCCGCTTGTCCTGTGCATTGACCGTGCGGGCATCAGTGCAGCGGACGGCGCGACGCACCACGGCATTTTTGACGTAGCGTTTCTCTCGCACATCCCGGGCGTTAAGATCTATACACCCGTGACCGCAGACGGACTTGCGCTGTCGATCAGGATCGCAGTGAGCGAAACATGTCCGGTGGCCATCCGCTATCCCAACGGCAGGGAACACGACGACGTGCTTTCGCGCTTCTATCCTGATGGCGCATATGCCGATATCGACGTGCGCGCGTGGAATACGGATGGCGCACAGTGCGTTATCGTCACGCATGGCAAAATCGTACGCGAGGCCATCAAGGCGGTAGATTCCTTGGCAGGACAGGGAATTCGTGCAGGCATTTTGCTTTGCGAATACATCAAGCCCTACGACAAGCTTGCAAATCGTGTCACCGAGCTGATCGGCAACATGGGAACGCCTATCGTATTCTTGGAGGAAGAGATCCGCGCAGGCGGCTTTGGTATGATGCTCTCGGATGCCATGGCGAGAACCGGCAACCTGCCCGCGCACGCCATCATGGCAATTGATGATAATTTTGTCATCCAGGACAAGATCGAATCGGTTTATACCACAGCGGGAATTGATGCACGGTGCATTGCAGATGCGGTTGTGTCATTAATCAATAAGCATTGATTTTTATCACCAATCAATTTATAACCGTAGGGGGCGACGTCCTCGACGCCCCGGGTAAGCAAAAACTAATTTTATATTGTATTAGTTACTTTGTTTCTGCCCGGGGCGTCGAGGACGTCGCCCCCTACAGATTCATACAAAAAGACTACTGCCGGTAGGACGAATTGTTCTTAAAACAACTGCGAGTTGAGATGCAAGCCGAACAAGTTGTTTACAATTGTTTTTCTGTGTGCTATAATCAAATCATAACCGAAGAGCTCGCGGTGAAATTGAAAGGAAGAATCATATGAAAGAAATAAACCTTGCTAAAAATATAGCCGATCTCAGACGCAAAAAAGGGATCACGCAAGAGCAATTAGCCATCGCATTGAATATTTCACCCCAAGCCGTTTCAAAATGGGAAACAAACACGTCGCTCCCCGATACGCAAATCATCCCTTTGATTGCTGAGTATTTTGGTGTCAGCATTGATTATATGTATTACGGATATGAATACACATATGAAGACATCTATCATAAGATTTGGGATAAGGTTGCGGAGCATCCGCAAATGAGCGCAGAGTCGTATAGGGATGCCTTGAAGGTTTTTTGTTATGCGCATCACGGGTTGGGCAGATGGAACAATAAAAACAGGGATCCTTACATGTATGACGAGCCGTTGCATATTGTCGGTGAAAACGGTCTGTCATTGCTTTCGGGCAAAGGCTACGGTGCCATTATCACAAGGGATTTCTTTGAAAACGTAGACAAAGACACGCTTGATTTTGCTGAGAAGGCATTACCCGCGCTTTCAAAAAGAATAAATCTCCTTGTCTGTCTTGCCATCATTTCCATGAGCGACATCAGCTTTGGAGAAATGCAGGAAAAGGTTCAGTTAGATCAGGACACGTTGAGAGTAGCTCTGGACGAACTGATCGCTGTCGGGTGGGTTATCGAAAAGAAATCCAAGCATAAGTCGTTGGGATACACTTATGAGATCAATGACATGTATCACACCTGTCTGTGCATATTGATCGCAACGCTTGAAATGCAACGCTTTTCGCTCAAGGGCATCTCCTGCTGCATGGGCTTTGGCGATTATCCGATCAAATTATGATGATAAACAAAAGCCACCGCGTGGTGGCTTTTGTTTATCGAAAAATTATTCAACGTCAATGATCGACTCGTTCCACATGTCGGGAGCCTTGTAGCCCATGAGGTTGACCATGGTTGCCGCTACGTTGGAAAGACCGAAGGTGCCGTTGTCAGCCTTGACGCTGTAGGAGTTCTTTGCATCGGTGTTGTCGTAGATGATGCAGGGAACGGGGTTGAGCGTGTGGCTGGTCTTTGCCTTGAAGTTGCCGTTCTTGTCAGCCTTGGGCTGCTTGGTCTTCTTGTCCATTTCGTACATCTCGTCTGCGTTGCCGTGGTCAGCTGTAATCAGTGCCACACCGCCCAGCTCGTCAACCACCTTGAGAATGCGCGCCAGCTGCAGGTCAAGTGCTTCCATGGAGCAACGGGTCGCTGCCAGAGAGCCGGTGTGACCGACCATGTCGCCATTGGGGAAGTTGACGCGGTAGTAGGTGTACTTGCCCTCGTGCAAAGCCTTGATCAGCTCGTCGGTGATCTCAGCGCACTTCATCCAGGGACGCTGCTCAAAGGGAACGACGTCGGAGGGAATCTCCACGTAGGTTTCCAGCTGCTCGGAGAACTTGCCGGACTTGTTGCCGTTCCAGAAATAGGTCACGTGGCCGTACTTCTGGGTCTCGGAAATGGCGTACTGTGCAACGCCTGTGTTGGCCAGGTACTCGCCCATGGTGTTGGAGATCTCGGGGGGATTGACCAGGTACTTGGAGGGGATGTGAAGGTCGCCGTCATATTCCAGCATGCCTGCGTAAACTACCTTGGGGTAGCGAACGCGGTCAAACTTGTCAAACTGTCCCTCGGGCGTGTCAAAGGTCTTGGAGATCTCGATGGCACGGTCACCGCGGAAGTTGTAGAAGATGACGCTGTCGCCGTCCTCGATGGTGCCCACGGGCTTGCCGTCAGCTGCGATGACGAAGGGATCGATATCCTGGTCGATCTTGCCGGTCTCGGCACGCAGGGTGTTATATGCTTCAATGGCGGATGCGAACTGTCTGCCGTCGCCCAGCACGTGAGTGTGCCAGCCCTTTTCAACCATGCTCCAGTTTGCTTCGTATCTGTCCATGGTCACGGTCATTCTGCCGCCGCCGGATGCGATCTTTGCATCAAAGGATGCGTCGTTCAGAGAAGCCAGGAAATCCTCGAAGGGAAGAATGTAGTCGGGAGCGGAGGTTTCGCCTACGTCACGGCCGTCAAGCAGGATGTGCACGCGAACGGTTGCAACACCGTCTGCCTTGGCATGCGTGATCATAGCCTTGAGGTGGTCGATGTGAGAGTGCACGTTGCCGTCCGAGAACAGACCCATGAAGTGCAGCGTGGAATTGTTCGCCTTGACGTTGGCAATCAGCTCCTGCCAGGTAGCGGATGCGAACATCTTACCCGACTCAATGGAATTGGTGACCAGCTTTGCGCCCTGCGCAAATACCTGACCTGCACCAAGGGCATTGTGGCCGACCTCGGAGTTGCCCATGTCGTCGTCGGAGGGAAGACCGACGGCTACGCCGTGTGCCTTGAGCGAGACCATGGGATAATTTGCCATCAGCGCGTCAAGCGTGGGGGTATACGCGCCTGCAACGGCGTTGGAGATTGTATCGGGAGCAAGACCTACGCCGTCCATCACGATGGTCAGCACGGGACCCTGCACACCCTTGAAGTTGGAAAGCTTTTGCAGTTTGTTCATAACGTCCTCCAAAATATGGTTTATATTTATAATATATCAATCCTAATTATTATACAATGTTTTTGCCCGAATATCAAGAGACATGGCAAAAAAAATGTAAGTTTGTCCAAAATCTTCAAAAAAGTTGCCAAGCCCCTTGCATTTGTCGTAAATGTGCGGTATAATACTGGAGATAACAAATATAGTATTACCAAAAAAGGAAGTGTTAAAAATGTCCGAATGTACCCACAATTGTTCCACCTGCTCTGCAAATTGCTCCTCCAGAGATAAGCAGAGCATGTATGAAGCGCCCCATCCCGCGTCGTCTGTTAAGCACATCATCGGTGTCGTCAGCGGCAAGGGCGGCGTTGGTAAATCGCTTGTGACCTCTATGCTGGCTGTGCTGATGCAGCGCAAGGGCTATCGCGTCGGTATCCTGGATGCCGATATCACCGGTCCGTCTATCCCCAAGGCGTTTGGCCTTCATAAGCCCGTTGAGGGGGATGGAGACGGTATGCTGCCTCCCGCAACCACCACAGGCATTGAGATCATGTCTGTCAATCTGATGCTGGACGACGAGACCAGACCCGTTGTATGGAGAGGCCCCGTCATCGCAGGCACGGTCAAGCAGTTCTGGTCGCAGACCGTCTGGGCTGATCTTGACTATCTGTTCGTCGACTGCCCTCCCGGAACGGGCGACGTTCCGCTGACCGTGTTCCAGTCCATTCCGCTTGACGGTATTGTTATCGTTTCCAGCCCTCAGGAGCTGGTTTCCATGATCGTCAAGAAGGCGGCTCACATGGCGGATATGATGGAGATCCCCGTGCTTGGTCTTGTTGAGAACATGAGCTACGTGCTCTGTCCCGATTGCGGCAAGAAGATCAGCGTATTCGGCGAGAGCCACATCGAGGAGATCGCAAAGCAGTTCGGCTACGATCTGCTGGCTCAGATTCCCATGGATGCAAAGCTTGCAGCCTTGGTTGACAAGGGCTGGATCGAAATGATGCAGAACGATTATCTGGACGCTGCATCCGATAAGATTGAAGATAAGCTGAAGTAAAAATAAAAGGACTTGGCCATGGACGTGCAAAATTAGCGGAAAAAGCGCAATTCCCCTCGTGTCATCCTGAGCGAACAAACATCCCTGTGCGGATGTTTGTGAGTCGAACTTTCAAAAATCTGCAACAATTTGCTGATTTTTGAAAGTCAAAACGCTGCAAGCGTTTTGAGGATCTAGGAGGGTGGGTGCGTTGTGCCCGTAGATCCCGCGCTGCGCGCGCCCTCCCATGGGTCGGGTTCGACTTCGCAAACAATACTCAATTGTTTGCTCCGCTCAGGATGACACGGGCGGGGTTGTGCATCATAAAAGCCGAAAGCAGAAGCCATCTGACTTCTGCTTTTATTTATTCTGCCGCTAATTTTGCACGCCCTTGGCCAAGTCCTTTTTTTATCGTAATCCGATGCATTCCAAAATTTGTGTCGTAGTCAAGCCGCAATCGGTATAGACGAGCTGTTTATGGGTAAAGGGAATTGCCGCGTGTCCGTCCAGCGTGATCAGCTGCTTGTTGAGTCGCAGACGGTCAAGATTTTGCTCCACGGCCTCGCGAAGCCTTGGGCGCGTGATCTGCTCGGGATGGTCGATCAATGCCTCCAGCGTGCCAAATTGCGTTATCAAAGCGGCAGCTGTTTTGGGGCCAACACCGGGCACGCCCTTGATGTTGTCCGAGCCGTCACCCGTCAGCGATTTGAAATCGGCGTACTGACAGGGGAGAATCCCGAATTTGTTTTGTATGTACGCTGTGTCGCAGATCACACTTTTCTCACCGCGGTAGCGCAGCACGTGTACTTGATTCGTAATCAGCTGAAAAAAGTCGCTGTCCTGCGAGGCGATCACGACCGTCGTGTCGTCCCCGTATCTCTTGGCATAAGCCGCAAGCACATCGTCTGTTTCGCAATCTGTGGTCTCGGTGTGCGCAATGCTCATCAAATCAAGGGCTGCGTAAATATCGGGCAGCTGAGAGAAGGGATTGTCGTCCGCATCGGCATCCGAAAAATCCTCGCGATTGGCCTTATAATCGGCATCCAGATCGGTGCGTGGATTGTGCACCTCGCCGTCAAAGATCACGGCTATGTGCGTCGGGTGCACCATGGCGATCATCTTGCGCAAAGCACCCACAAAGCCAAGCGTTCCCTGAATGGCGCGCCCGTTTTTGCCCACAATGCGTGCGGGCATGCCATAAAACATCTGAAAGAGCAGGCAATGACCGTCGATCAGTAAGAGCTTGTTCATCAGAAGTTCTGTGAGCTCCAGCCCCACAGGCTGACCTCTTCGTATTTGACGTAGGTGCTGTCCACGGGGATCTCAAGCACGTCCTGCATGATGCGGCAGACCTCTGCGGTCAGCTCCTCACACTTCTGCGCGTCGATCTTGCCGAATACCTGCACCTGTACCATGGCACAGGGTGCATCGCTGCCGTGAAAATACATGTGGCAGGAATCCTTGATCTCCAGCATCAGCCATCTCTCGCTCTTGCCGGGCAGAATGGCAATGGCTCGGCCAAGCTGCTCCTTTAAGGTGATCTCTTCGTTTTTTGTCACCTGCTTGTTTGTTTTGACGTCAATAAAGGGCATCATACACCTCCGAAAATGGTATTTACTTTATTATAATGGAAAATTGAGCGCATGGCAAGAGCAAAATGGGCAAAAGACTTGATTTTTTTTGGTTTTGGGTGTATGATAATATAGAAGTAATATGTATACGTGGAGAAACAATGATTCCAACTTTATATAAAATCACACCGGCTGTCAATTTGCGGGCGATCCGAACCGATCGCTTCAAAAACGCGCAGTTGTCCATTTCGTTTATTTTGCCTGCAGACAGGGAGCTATCCCCTCTGACTACGCTGTTGTTTTCTGTGCTGCGGCGCGGTACTGAGCAGTATCCTGCCATCAAGGATCTCAATTACGCGTTGGATATGCTGTACGGTGCGTCACTTTCTTATCGCAACAGCTTTTTTGGCGATTGTCAGGTCATCGGCTTTGTACTGGAAACGCTTGGTAAGCGTTATTTGCCGGTGGGCGAGCAGACCGATCCACTTGCAAGCGGGCTGTACGTCATCGAGCAAATGATGTTTCACCCACTTCGGGATGAAAACGGTGTTTTACGCCGCGAAAATGTGGAGAGCGAGATCAAGAATACCTGCGACGATATCCGTGCACAGGTCAACGACACGCGCTCATATGCCCATATGCGTCTGCGTGAATGCATGTGTGCAGACGAGCCTTACGGTGCATCCTTGGTGGGCAAGGTCGAGCAGGTAGCATCCTTTACACCCGAAATGCTGACCGAGCATCATAAAAAGCTTTTACAAAGTGCTCGTATAGAGTGCTTTTACGTTGGCAGCGACGATCCCGAGCGTGTAGCCGCTTTGCTTGACGAACTGTTTGCAAAAGCGCCGACAGAACAAGCCCTCATGCCGGGCACGTTGATCCTGCCGCCGCCCGCGCAGACACGTCGCGTGACCGAGGATCTGCCCGTGGCACAGGGAAAGCTGGAGATCGGCTTCCGCACCGGCATTACGCCCGACCATCCCGACGCGATCGCGCAATCGGTGTTCAATGAGATCTTCGGCGGCAATTCGGTCTCAAGACTGTTTATGAATTTGCGCGAAAAGCACAGCCTTTGCTATCATTGCTACAGTGCAGCCGTGGCACATAAGGGCTTGCTTAACGTTTCCTGCGGAATTCTGCCGCAGAACAAGCAACAGGCCGAGGAAGAAATCTTTTCTCAGCTTGCGCATATGCAAAACAGGCTCGTGAGCAAGCAAGAGCTTGCCATGGCACAAAAATCACTTATCAATATTTTGCGTCAGTGCACCGATTCGCCGGCCGCAATGCAATCCTATTGGTTTGGCAGACAGGTGTTTTACGGCTCGTCGCTCACGCTTGAGCAATGCATAGCCCGCGTCAAGGCGGTGACCCCACAGGACGTTTTGAGAGTGGCGCGTGCAACCGTGTCCGATACGGTGTATTTCCTCAACGGTACGGTGACGGGAGAGGAGGGCTTGGATGACTGATCATATTATCCAAAGACGTGTGCTTCGTAACGTACGCCTTGGCGAACGATATACCGAGCTGCTGCACGAAAGCGGTCTGAAGATTTTCGTATATCCCAAAAAGTGCTCCACTATCTATGCCGTGCTGCAGGTCGGTCTTGGGTCGATGGACAGCGAATATCTGGACGAGCAGGGCAATGAGAGATGCATGCCCGAGGGTACGGCGCATTATCTGGAGCATAAAATGTTTGAAAATGAGGACGGTGTCAATTCCGATCTGAAGTTTTCTGCGCTTGGCGCGGATGCGAATGCTTTTACTTCATATGACCGAACAGCGTATCTGTTCAACTGTACCTCAGGGCTTCGCGCTTGTCTTGGCGAGCTTTTGCGATTTGTGACGCACCCGTATTTTACCGAAGAATCGGTAGAGCGTGAGCGTGGCATCATCGCTGAGGAGATCAGAGGAGCGGCCGATCATCCCTGGGAACGGGCTTACAGCCGGCTGATGAAGGCCATGTACCAAACGCATACCGTGCGCAACGAGATCGCAGGAAGCGAGCAATCCATATCGCTTGTTACGCCTGAGCTGCTTTACCGCTGTACCGAGACCTTTTACGTACCGTCCAACATGTCTCTTGCGGTGTGCGGTGACGTTACTCCCGCAGAGATTGTGCGCGTGGTCAACGAGTGCATAGAGCCCGAGTATTGGCCGCCGCGCTTTGTACGCAAGAGATTTGATGAGCAGCCAACGGTGGTCAATGAGCGCGCGGTCAGCTATATGCCCGTACCAAGACCCGTGTTTTACATAGGCCTTAAGGATACGGATATTTCGCCCGATCCCGCCGTTCGCATCCATAAGGACGCTTGCATGACGCTGCTGTTCGAGCTGATCTTTTCCATGTCGGGCAAGCTTTGCAGTGAACTTTACGAGCAAGGACTGATTTCTTATGGCCTTTATTACGGCTATTCGATCTGTGAGCGCGTGGCAAACGGTACGGCAGCAGGGGAGTCGGATGACCCCGAGGCAGTATACGCTGCATTGCTCGACTATATTGAAGAGCTTAAGAAAAACGGCATTCCGAGAGAGGATTTTGAGCGTTGCCGACGCGTGGAATACGGCAATTTTGTCTCGGAATTCGATTCTCCCGAAAATATTGTCAACGTGCTGCTGTCCTTTGCGGATGACGGCAGCGAGGTGCTTTCCTACGCGCAGCTGATGGAGAGCGTGACGTACGAGCAGGTAACCGAGTATCTGCACCGTTGCTTTGTCAAGCAAAATATGTGCCTGTCCGTGGTGTATCCCGAGGACGTGCAAGAATAAGGAGGTCTGAATATGACGACAATATCGTTTCCCGGACTTGGAATCGGGGAATTTACCATCAAAAGAGCAGCCTTTGAGATCTTTGGCTTTGAGGTCTATTGGTATGCCTTGCTGATCACCGCGGGCATCGTGCTTGCCGTGCTGTATACCAAGTATCGCTCGGAACGCGAGGGCGTTTCTGTGGACAATTTGTTGGATATCGCCATGGCAACCGTCATTCTCGGTGTCATCGGCGCGCGCCTTTATTACGTGTTGACCTCGCTTGACTCGGGGCAGTACAAAACGCTGGCGGATTGGATCAACATCCGCAACGGCGGGCTTGGCATTTACGGCGGCATCATCGGTGGTGTGATCGGTCTTGTGATTATGGCGGTGATCCGTAAGGCCAACGTGTTTGCCGTGCTGGACAGTGCAGCACCCGGCGTGATGATTGCACAGGCACTTGGCAGGTGGGGTAATTTCTGCAACGGAGAAGCGTTCGGCTCGCCTATCGTGGACGGCAAGATCACGTATGCGTTCTTAGGTCCGGATCAGACCTACCCCGTATCCGAGAACAATATTCTGTACCGCTTGCGCATGGGCGTTAACTCGACGGCCACCAACGGTAAGTTCATGGAGGTGCAGCCCACCTTCCTTTATGAGTCTTTGTGGAATCTGCTCGGCTTTGTGCTGATCAATCTGATCTACAAAAAGAAGAAATTCAACGGACAGATCGCGCTTCTGTATTTTGCATGGTACGGCTTTGGCAGAATGTTCATCGAGGGCTTGCGTACTGACAGCCTGTATGTCCCGGGCACAGGCATCCGCATCTCGCAGATGCTGGGTCTTGTTCTGTTTATCGCGTCTGTTGCAACCTTGATCGTGGGCTTCGTGCTGACCTGTAAGAAAAAGATGCCCGCAGTCTTTTCGCCCTATTTTGTTCCCGATATCAAGGCATTCCGTGCGGAGCAGAAGAGAATTGAAGCAGAGAGAGTCGCAGCAAAGAAGGCGGAAAGAGCCGCAAAGCTTGCACAGCCTTTGCCCGAAGAACAAGAAGAACCCAAAGAAATAAAAGAAACAAAAGAACCCGAAGAACCCCAAACCGAGGAGGAAGAGCATGGCGACCATCATTGACGGTAAGAGGATTTCGGCCGAGATCCGTGCCGAGCTTGCTGAAAAAACACAGGAATTCAAGGAAAAATATCATACCGTGCCCGGACTGGCAGTGATCATCGTGGGCGAAGACCCCGCATCTCGCGTCTATGTTCGTAATAAGCACAAGGCCTGCGCAGAGGTGGGATTCTATTCCGAGGTGCACGAGCTGCCCGCGGATGCAACCGAGCAGCAGGTGCTTGATCTGATTGACAGACTCAACGAGTGTGCCGATATCCACGGTATTTTGGTGCAGTTACCCTTGCCCAAGCACCTGGACGAGCAAAAGATCCTGCTTCGCATCAAGCCCGAGAAGGACGTGGATGCATTCCATCCGTACAACGTCGGCAAGATCATGATCGGTGATTATAACGTTCTGCCGTGCACGCCCGCAGGCGTCATGCAGCTGCTTTCGCGCAGCGGTGTCAGTGCGTCGGGTAAGCATTGCGTGGTGATCGGCCGCTCCAATATCGTGGGCAAACCCATGGCTATGCTGCTTTTGCACGATAACGGCACTGTGACCGTCTGCCATAGCCGCACGCCCGATCTGCGCGCACAGACCCTGCAGGCTGACATCTTGGTCAGCGCGGTGGGCAGAGCAGGCTTTGTCACAGCCGATATGGTCAAGCCCGGGGCTGTGGTAATTGACGTAGGAATTAACCGCAATGCAGACGGCAAGCTGTGCGGTGACGTGGATTTCGAGCCCGTATCCGAGGTGGCGTCCATGATCACGCCCGTGCCCGGCGGTGTCGGTCCTATGACCATTACCATGCTGCTGCAGAATACGCTGACGGCCGCAACCGCCGCACAGAAATAAAAGAACAAGCCCGAGGCGATGTCTCGGGCTTTATTCCTTATTCAACAAATTCCATATACGCCATGTTCAGGCAAGGGCCTTGGTAAATGCCTTGATCGGTGTCAAACGCCTTGCAGTAGATATCCCCCTGGCCGTACACGGTGAGAGTGTCTCCCGGGATAAGCACTTGCTCTTGACTGATCAGACAGTCGCGCAGAATGATGTAATAGTCGCCGCCGTCTGCGGGAGTGCAGATATAGTAGGTGTATTCGTCGTAACCGTTGATATCAGTGAACATGGCTTTTTTGAATACCTTGAGCTCCAGCGTGACAAAGTCATCCTCGTATTCGGCATAGGAGCGGTAATACTGCTCGGCAGTCAGCTCGTCACATTCCGCCACGTATTGCTCGTAGGTAAGCGAGGTATCAACGGGGCGATCAAACAGATTGGTGAAAATGGAAATGATACCGCCGACTCCAATCCAGGAGATCAGATACAGCACGGCAAGAACACCGGCTGCCGTCCACTTTTTCCATTTTTCGTGCGGACTGGAAACCAACAGCACAATGCCCACGATAGGCATAAACCAGAACATGAGCAGAATGAACCACCAGCGGTGATACCAGCTGATAAACTGAACTCTGCCTGTACCCGAACGATTTTTGCGCTTTTTGTGCTTGACAGGCTTGCGGTTACCCGCGCGCATCTCGTCGGGGCATATTTTTTTACATAAGGGGCAAGCATCGCTTGCAAAAAAACAGTCACAATCCGGGCATTTATTTAAATCCGGGCGGTCGAGCTCTTCGTCGTCTGCAAAGGAACCAAGCATTCTACCCATAAGAGATCCGTCCTTTCTTTTGAGGATACAAGTATTATACCATGAAATAGGGGAGAATGCAAGAGGGAATTATACGGCGTGATTTTTCTGATTGGGTATTGCATTTTTGAGCGGAGTGTGGTATAATCTCCTTTGTTATATTACGCCTCCATAGTTAAATGGATATAATAAACCCCTCCTAAGGGTTAGTTATGGGTTCGATTCCCGTTGGGGGTGCCAAAAAAGGTCAACCGGCTGTGTGGTTGGCCTTTTTTGCCAATCAAA
>JAZNZB010000042.1:0-14858 GCA_045594705.1 Eubacteriales bacterium | reverse complement strand
AAAAGAGAGAGTAATGCGAAAAGATATTTCGCAAAGCTCTCTCTTTTTGCTATATGAGTGATATTCCGACTGCGTCGGAGTGATATTATCGCTGCTGCGATAGTGATATTGAAGCCTTGCGGCTTCAGTGATATTCTATTCGCCTCTAAAACTCGCGCAGCGAATATCACTTGGACGAAGTCCAAATATCACTGCGCAGCAATATCACTCGCCGGAAGGCGAATAGAACTGGGGAGATACTCCGCTTGGAGTATCACCCCATGGCTTGGTGCGTTTTTTGACAGGTGCGGAAGGACTCAAAAGAGATTCCGCAAGTTCCCGCAAAAAGTGATTGCAATCTCTGCAAATCTATGATATAATGAAAAAAACGCATACGGGAGGAAATCATGAAAACACAAAGACTGTTTTTGCTTATTCTGATCGCTGTAATGTGCCTGCCCTTGCTTGCGGCCTGCAATGAGGAAACACCCGCACCGCTGCCCGAAGAGACCGGGGCAAGCGGAGCTGTGACCACTGAGCCCGAAACGCAAGTCACCACGGCAGTCGCCACGACCGCGCCCGCAGAGACTCAGCCTAAGGAGGAGAAAAAGGAAATGCAGATCATTGCCGACTTGACGTTCGAAGACGGTATCCAGCTGATCTCTCAAAAGGATCATGACAACGGAGACGTATTTTCGGTTCTGGACGAGCATGATTTTTACGGCGGTGAAGCGAACAGTCCCGTCTGGAGACTTGCGCAGTGGGACTCCGGCCCATGCTTTGTGGAAAACCGCATAGAGAGCGAACCGACCGTGATCACGGACGGCATGGGAAGAAGCTTTGGATATGACCCCGAGCACAACGTCATGACCTTTGAGCTGGATACCAGCCTGTATTACCACGGAAGACCTGCGGTGCAAGGGGATTACTGGCCGCATTTTCTGGTTGAGCAGGATAATTTTGCGCAGTCCCTGGAGTCGTCAAAGGATATGGATTTCCTGATCTGCGACGCTGACCGCCTGGTGCTTTCCATGGACATTCGTCTGCTGGAATTTTTGGAGACCCCGATCGACGGTGACTGGACCCGCGCAGCACAGTTTTTGATGTATTTTTACGTCAAGGGCACCGATTCCCACGATTTCTGCTGGTTTGGCGTGCAGTTGTTTGATAACCGCGCTGACAGAACCAATCACTATATCGGCTACGACGGCGGCAAGGCGGACTCCTCGGGTGCCATGATTTATTCGATCGGCTCCAAGCACGTCTACCGAAACAGCGGCAGAACGCTGTACAAGGACAGAGCCCCCGACCTGAGCGGCGAATGGGTACACGTGGAGATCGACCTCAAGCCTTTCTTGGAGGATATGCTGAAAAAGGGCTTGGATGACGGATATTTCACCGTGGATTCGCTTTCCGATCTGTATATCGGCGGCATGAACGTGGGCTGGGAGACCATCGGAACGTTCTATCACACCATGGAGATCAGGGATCTGCAGCTGGTGTCGTATATTGATGAAGTTGATGAATAAGATGGTATGAATCCAACCGAAGCATTGTTAAAGGAGCACTGTGCGGCTTACCCGCAGCTTGGGGTACAGGACGTATGCAAGTTTTTGTTCCATGGCGCGTTTGGCTGTGACCATTTGGTATCGGATGAATGCGCGGTGCTGGCGTATATTGAGCGCGAATATGAGCGCGTGCCTCTGGATGCCGCGCCCTGCATCGAGCCCTTGGACGGAGCGTATTGCCGCGTGCACCTGTCCTGCCTGAACGAAGGGCTTGCGCCTTCCACGCTGGCAAGGCTGTTTTGCCTCTCTGCCAAGAAAGAGGAGAGGGGCAGGGAGCTGCTTGAAGAAAAGCTTCAGGTGGCTAAGAGCATGATTGCAAAAGGCGCTTTGCCCCTGAACGAAGCGGAGTTTGACAAGGCCGTCACCGCTTGGCGTGATGCGGGATATCCCGCACTGCACCATTCGGACGCGTTTCGCGCGGCCTATCAGCCCGCTTATCGCGTGATTTCCAATCGGTTTGCAAACTATTTGCCGCTGTTTGCCGCGATCGACAAAATGGGCAGCAAGGAGTCGGTCATTGTGGCCATTGAGGGCGGCAGCGCGAGCGGCAAGAGCACGCTGGCGGACATGCTGCGGGAGGTTTACTCCTGTACCGTGTTTCACATGGATGACTTTTTCCTGCGCCCCGAGCAGCGCACCAAAGAGCGACTTGCAGAGGTCGGCGGAAACGTGGACAGGGAACGCTTTGCAAAGGAGATTTTGCAGCCGCTGGCACAGGGCAAGAGCGTGCAATTCAGACGCTTTGACTGCGCGACGCAGTGCCTTGGAGAGGAGCAGACCGTGATGCCGGGCAGGCTGACCGTGATTGAGGGCGCGTATTCCATGCACCCCGCATTTGGCCGATATTACGACCTGGCCGTATTCCTGGATATCGACCCCGATCTGCAGAGAAAGCGCATTCTTACGCGCAATACTCCCGCGTTTGCAAAGCGGTTCTTTGACGAGTGGATCCCGCTTGAAAACAGATATTTTGAGGCGACCGGGATATGCGAGCGGTGCGATTTGGTATTGAAAGTGACATGAAAAAACAGGGATGGCATGCGAGACTTCCTTATGAGAAGTCTCTCATGCCATCCCTGTTTTGCGTTATGTGGATTGCCACCGCCGAGGCAGCAGGCTGATTGCCAAGAGTGCCTGCGAGGGCAGGTAGAATGCCCAGGCAAGATCAAAGCCGGGGGAGAGGATCTTGTACATGACCGATTCCTCGGGGATGGGCAGATAGGCGTCGATCTCGCCAAGTCCGATGACCGTGTCGCACAGAATGAATAAGACCAGTCCGATCGCAAAAACGGGGTTCTTCTTGAAACTGATGCATGCAAAAACGGCGTTGAGGATCAGATTGGCGTAATAAAACATGGAGACCAACGCCACGAAGTCGCAATTTTTGCCGAGCACCGCAAGCGTGACGGCCACGACCGCGACCGAAAGAGAAACGCGCAAGATAAGGTGAAGCTTGCGACGCGTTTCGCTTCCGTCTTCGCGGTACAGGCGCATAAAGTACGCGATCTGCACCACCGAAAAGCAAAGCATGGCGGGGGCTTTCTGAATGTCATCCAGATAGACGAGAAAGTAATCCGCCATGAGCGTGAATACCAGCGCAAGCTGCGTAAAGAGATAGGAATCCGACGTCTCTGCAAACAGAATGCAGAAAAGGCAGGCAAGCACGATGGCCGTATAGCGCAGATTGATGGGAATGCTTGCTTGTGCCGTTTGCAAAAGTACTCCCAGCACGGCCATGATGCACAGAAATGCAATCGAGAGCCAAAGTAACAGCTTTTTGTTTTTGATCATCATAAGCCCACTTCTTCCTTTCCTTGCGGCAGTCTTGCTTGCTCTTTGCGCGAATTGAGATATCTCTATTGTAGCAGAAAAGCGCGAGAAAGTAAACACCTTCTGCTTGATTTCAAAGTAAAAAGAGTGGGCTTGCCGATTGACACGGGAAGAAAAATCCTGTACAATATAAGTATCCTATCGGAAAGGAAGTTGGTTTATGAAATTTACACGAATTCTTCTGTTGATTCTATCCCTTACGCTGCTGATGGGCACGTGCATGACTGCTTGCTCCAAGAAGGGTGGCGAGACGGACGAGACTACCCCCGGCACGGATACCGATCCCGAGCAGGGAACAGAGCCCGGACCCGATGATCCGGAATACGTTGAGCCGGTCATCACAGGGCCGTATGCCGGCACCATCATGCAGGCCAATCGCCTGGCGAATGGTGTGCAGGCCTACTATTCCACGCCTGCAAGAATTGGCTATCGCATTGAAAACCAAAATATGCGCCTGGAATACAACCTTTCTTCCGCCGACTCCATGCAGGTCACCTCTCTGACAAATGCCGAGGGCGGCGTGTATCTGGAAAATACCATGGACGTCTATATGACCATGGAGGACGGCAAGACCTATTTTGCATCCGAATCCACGGCCGCACCGCATGCCAACATCTATCGCATGAGCTACTATTACTATGATGCGCACGTCATGGGCCAGAATTTCATGGGTGGTGCTGCGGTGACCGACGAGATGGCCTTTGTCATCAACAAGGGCAACGTCAAAAACAACCAGGTTACAAGCTTTCGCGTATCGGACGGTGTGATCTCTTACGTGGCCGACGGCTTTGATCCGTACGTTTATACGGTCAGGAACACCACCAAAAAGGGGCTTTCCTATCCTGCAGAGCAGTTCAATGCCGTGCAGTTTTCGGTCAAGACCGCTGCCACCTCGGGAGAGCTGTACTATATTGCGGGCGACCGTACGGGGCACAATGCAGAGCAGTGCGTGCGCTTTAACCTTTTGGGGAACGATGAATGGAACACGTATACACTGGTGCTGAGCAATGCCGTTGACTATACGGGGGACGTTACCTCCTTGCGCTTTGATATCGGCGGTTCCGGTCAGGCGGTACAGATCAAGGATATCAAGGCGGTCAATCTGGATATGTCCGCACCCGCCGTGCTGCTGGACAGAACCTTCCATACCTATTCGGACAAAATGAATCAGGTGCTGCACTTTGTGGCAACCGAATACGTCACGGGGATCGCAAGTCTCGGTATGATTACCGATATCCCTGCAGACAAGGTGCAAAAGCTGATCGTCAAGGACAAGAACGGCACACACGATTCTCTTGACGGTGTGGATTTTGACAGCTGTGAATACGTGGGCTTTGACATTAAGGATGCAGGCATCCTCGGCTTTATCCTGCTGCCGCATGAAAGCAGCGGCAAGCTGGAGGTGAATTTGGCGAACGGCACTTATACCGTGACCCAGAGCGCAAGACCCAAGGATGGTGAGCTGACCGCCAATCCCGATACGACCAAGGACGATTTCTATATGGGTCACCGTCTGTATACCGACGAGAGCCACAGCTTTGATGCTTTTCTGACCGAGGCTGAATTTGAGCGCAATCCCTTGCAGGATATCGGGTCGGATGCTTATCTCGGCTATGACGCACTCAGAGGCGCATACTGCTTTGGCATTGGCGGCACCGGCTTTAACGAGCCCTTCTTCTCGGAGCAGAACCGCCACTATACTGCAGATATTTCGATCACGGCAGGCGAGAGCGACCGCAACGTTTACGTATATACCACGACCACAAGCGGCTGTGGTGAAAATGCGTTGATCCTGGATCAGAACGATATGCTCCTGCCCATTCCGGTCATGATCTGCAAGAACTTCAAGGGTGAGAACGAGGAGCCGATTTTTGATCCCGGCGATCCTTCCTATTCCGAGACCTATTTCCCGATCTCGCTTGCGGCAGGGGAGACGGTGGAGCTGACCGTGCTCAATCTGTATATGAATTGGGGCAAACTTCCCTTGAAGCAGCTGTCCTCCATTCAGTTCTTCTGGCCCTACTATCATCTGTCTCTGGGCACGACCGAGACCAGCTGCATCTGCCCCTTGTACGGTGCACGCGATCTGTGGACCTTGCCCGACTTCCGCTCGATGTCCATGCCTTATTGGTTTGAGCTGCCCAAGGGAGAGGGATATGACAACCAGCCCCAGCATACCCACGGCGGCTTCCAGTATTTTTTGCAGTACACGGATGCCAAGGGCAACCACGTAGCGACCGAGAATTACCACAATGATATCATCTCCTCCGGCCCCGTTTATACCGACGTCAAGATGGATTATCTCTCGGACGACGGCAAGATCCGAGTTTCGTACAATCACGTAGAGCTGCCCGAGACCGATGAGCTGCGCGCTTACTACGAGATCAACTACGAGGTGCTCCAGGATATCAGCATTGCCGACTTTGCCAAGGATTTCTCATTCTATTCCTTTGAGGGTTATGCGGGCGCATACACCAAGATCGGCTACCTCGATCAGAATAACAAGGTCGTGCATGGAACTGTCAACGCCTCTGCCGATCCCGAGGTGATCAAGCTCGGCAGCGAGTCTCCTTACGTGGCACTCTACGATCTGGAAGCTACTGCACAGGATTGGGCAAAGAACAACGTCAACATGGGCGTGGTGATCTACGATTCCGAAATGATCATTGGCGGGCAGAAGTGCGACGCGGGCTTTGTCGCGGTAGGACAGAATTCCAAGTACAGCCTGTCGCTGGATCTCGCAAACGTCACGCTCAAGAAGGGCGACACCATGAAGCTGTGTCTGATCATCTCCCCCTGGGGCTTCTATACCTCGACCGACGACTCCAACGTACAGGCGATCCGTGAGAATACTTGCCTGAACGGCGTCAAGCTGAGTGTACAGGATGGCGAGATTATTGAAAGTGTTTACGTGCCTTCGGTCAAATCGGTGAACGGCAAGAGCGCGGAGTTTACCGTTTCCGGCGGCTCGAACAATAAGGTCGTGCGCGTGTACGGCTTTGATAAGCTGACCGCTCCCGTCATTTACGAAAAGGTGAGTGGCGAGTGGGTAGAGCTGACGGTCAACTCTTCCAAGACTCCCGACAGCAAGGGATATGCGCACTATTACGACGGCTATGCCGTATATTACGATCGCAACGGCACGTATTCGTATGCGTTTGCGTTCAATATGGACAGCGCGGACAGCCGCACCTTCAAGGTGGTCTGCGAAAAGGATTTCGAGCCTTGGCCCGAGAGTGAGCAAAAGCCCGAGGCGGGAACCGAGCAGGGAAGACCTTCGGTACCTCCGTCCTTCTCGGATCTTGTGGATGCTTCGAGCGGTTACACCGTTTCCGACGTTCGCTTTACCGCGTTCATTGACTTTATCAACGGTGCGGGCGACGGTGACGGCCCGTACAATTCGCGCGGCAGCAGCTCGGATAAGGGCTTGGATATCCTTGATTACAATGCCTCCACCGTGGACGGCGGAAAGCTTGCCATCGCAGGCTGGTCCGTAGCGAAGGGCGGCATCAAGACCTATATGTGGTCGGCAGACGGCGGCAAGACCTGGCAGGAATGCTCGCTGTACGGTCGCGACGGATTTTCTCCGTTGACCGAGGGAAGCGGCATTGCCAACGCGGGCAACAGCTTCTTGGCAGGTACGGGCTATGACGTGCTGGAGCATCCCGATAAGATCGTATTCCAGGGCAACGAGGGTGTCCCCTCGGGCGTGTGCGCCGATCTGGCGGCGTATGCAGGGCAGACCGTGGACGTGGTCTTTGCCATCGTGCCCAACGATCAGCCCAAAGGACTTTGCCCGATCGCTTTGATCACGGGAGTGAAAGTAGAATAAAACAGAAAAACCGCTCATTCGAGCGGTTTTTCTTTCGCATTTTGAAACCCGGGATTTTATAGATGGTTGTTGTTGCCGGTGCGGGCGATCGCTGATCGCCCCTACGAGTGTTTGTGTTGAAATTTTGCTTTTTTGAACGGATGATCCGTAGGGGCGATCAGTGATCGCCCGCTACAATAAAAATAGAAAAACCGCTCGTTTGAGCGGTTTTTCTGTCATTACGCATTCTTCAAAAATTCATCCACTTCCTCGGCGGTGGGCACGCTGGGTGCTGCACCCGGGCGGGAGACCGCGATCGCGCTTGCCGCGCTTGCGCGGCGAATGGCCTCTGCAGGGGAAACTCCCGTGCTGATCGCGCTGATAAAGAAGCCGGTAAAGGTGTCGCCTGCGGCGGTGGTATCTACCGCCTTGACCGGGAAAATGCCGTGGGAAACGCGCAGCTCTCCGTCGTCGTAGATGCATCCGTCCTTCCCCAGCGTCAGTACGACCTTAATGGCGGGGTAGGCCTGACGAATGGCGTTGAGAATGTTGTCGGGCGCGTCGTAGCCGGTCAGCTGCTTGCCCTCGGTCTCGTTGAGCAACAGGTAGTCTACCTTGCCAAGCCCTGCCGCAAGCAGACTCAGATCAAAGGGAGAGGGGTTGAGCACCACGGTCATGCCCTTGGCCTTGGCAGCGGTGATCAGGTGGGAAAGACCCGAGATCTCGTTTTGCAGCACCAGCCAGTCGCCTGCGTCAAAATCGGCAAGCACACGGTCAATGAACTCCTCGTCGTTGCAGCGGTTTGCGCCGCCAAAGAGCAAAATGCAGTTGCGGCCCTTGGGGTCGACCTGAATGATGGCGTGACCGGTAGGGGTGTCCACCTGTCTTGTGTAGGTCACGTTCACGCCCGCGCTCTGCAGCATATCGGTCAGCATGCCGCCCTCGGGACCTACGCAGCCTGCGTGGTAGGTGCATGCACCCGCGCGTGCAAGCGCGACAGATTGGTTGAGTCCCTTGCCGCCGCAGAAGGTATTGCGCACGGAGGATGCCAGGGTCTCACCCTCGACAACAAAGTGGTCCACCGAGTATACGTAGTCCAAATTCAAAGAGCCGAAATTCAAAATCTTCATAGTTATCTCCTTTATGTTAAGAACAGATCAGTTTTTCAAGCGGGGCGTAGCTTTTTGCGCCGGATTTCAGCTCGCTGTCCGCCAAGGCAGCTGCGCGGATGGTGGCGTGTATGCGCCGGGTCGGCACGTTGCGCAGGCTCTTGAGATAGCGGGCGAGCTTGTATTCATTCATTTTGAGCTGTGCGGCGATCTCGGGGGCGGAATAACCCTTATCCGAAAGCGTTTTGATCATCAGCATCTCGCTGTAAGTGCCGATCACCTCGCCCATGACGATCACGGGATCGATACGGCGGAATTTCATGTCGTCCAGAATTTGCAGAGCATCTGCGCGTCTTCCCTCGGAAATGGCGTTGGCAAAGGCAAAAGCACCGAATTCGGTGGCGGGGGTGGCCACAGTCTTGACGTCGTCCTCGGTCACCTCGCTTCGCCCGTGGGAAAGTGCATAGCAAGCGATCTTGTCGATCTCGGATGCAAGAGAGAACATGTCGCGTCCGCAGTATTCAACGGTATAGGTTGCCACGGGGGCGGATGCTTGCGCGCCGTGAGCGGCATAGTGCTTTTGCGCCCAGGCCGCCAGCTTTGCAGGGGTGGAGCGTTCAAAATGCACGGGGACTGCCACCTCGCAAAGTGCTTTGAGCTGCGACGAGGGACGCTTGGGCAGCGAACCGGGATCAAAGCCGTCGCAGGCTGCGGTGATGATCAACGTATTGTAGTCGTAGTCCTCCAGTGTGCCGAGCACCGTGCAAAGCTCTGTAAAGTCGGCTTGCTTGAGATCTCCGAAATCAAGGTCCTGCAAAACGATCAGCTTGCGGTCTGCCATCATGGGCGGGGGAGCGAGCACGTCGAGCAGCTTGTCTGCGCTGTATTCGCGGCCGTCTATGACGGCGTAATTGAAAATATCAAAGGCAGGATCTCCGCCGAGCGTGGCGCGCGCCTGCTTGAGCGCGGCGTTTTTGAGGTAGTCCTCCTCGCCAAAGAAAAAGTAACAAGGGCGCACCTCGCCTTTGATCTCGCGGCGAAAATCCGCCTCTTTGATGATCTCGTGCATGCATCCCCCTCCTTTTTCATTGACTTTGGATTTATTATATCATTTTTTTATTGTTAAGTCAATGAAAAAATGCATAATGCAGAAAAACAAAATGCAAAATGACCGAACTTGTCCAAGCGAGAACACGTAATTTGGTACATGGCACTATTGACGCTGGTATATATTTGTGGTATAATGAAGTTTAGTTTGAATTTGCAAAGAAAGACGAAGGAAGTAAAAAATTGGCGGAAAAAATCGCAAGAGAAAATAAAATGGGCACCATGCCCGTCACACGTTTGCTTTTGAATATGTCGCTGCCCATGATCGCATCCATGCTGGTGCAGGCGTTTTACAACGTGGTGGATACCATGTTCGTGTCCTATATTCCGTATGAGGGAGAGGGCGCGTCACCCGCAGTTGCGGCGCTGAGCATTGCCTTTATCGTGCAGAATCTGCAGATCGCGGTGGGCGTGGGCACGGGCGTCGGCGTCAACGCGCTGATCTCGCGCAATCTTGGCATGAAGGATCAAAAAAAGGCAAACGCCATTGCGGCCAACGGCATGTTTTTGGCTGCTTGCAGCTATGTTTTCTTTTTGCTGCTGGGTATTTTTGCGGTCAAGCCCTTTATGCAGCTCATGAATCAATCCGACCCCGCAGTGGTCGATGCCGGTGTGCAATATCTGTCGATTTGTCTGATCTTTTCGTTTGGATCGTGTGCACAGCTCATGATCGAAAAGCTGATGCAATCCTCGGGCAATACCATGCTGTCCATGTATACGCAGGGGCTTGGTGCAATCATCAATATCGTGCTTGACCCGTTCTTTATTTTAGATGGCGGTACACCCTTGTTCGGCGGTGCGATCACCATGCCTTTTGGCCTTGGGTTGGGCGTTGCGGGTGCGGCGATCGCCACTGTTATAGGGCAGATCGCGTCTGCGATTTTCGGCATCATTCTCAACCATAAGTGCAACAAGGAAGTTCATCTGTCCTTCCGGGGCTTCAAGCCGGACCTGAAGCTGATCAAGGAGATCTACGTCATCGGTATTCCGTCCATCGTCATGGGCTCGATCGGTTCGATCATGACGGGCGGACTCAATCTGATCTTCAACGGCTTTGGTGCCATGACCACCGCCGCGCAGAACGTCATGGGCATTTATTTCAAGCTGCAAAGCTATGTGTTTATGCCGGTGTTTGGTCTCAATAACGGTCTGATCCCTATTGTGGGTTATAATTACGGTGCACAAAAGAGAAAGAGGATCGTGCGCGTAGCCATTGTTTCCTGCGCGATCGCTGTTGGCTTTATGACGCTCGGCCTTGTGTTGATGCAGCTGATTCCCGCGCAGATGCTGGGTATCTTCAACGTGTCCGAGGGCGCGCCCGAAATGCGCATCGGCGTGCAGGCATTGCGCATTATTTCGCTCAGCTTTATCTTTGCGGGGATTTCCATCACCATAGGCGGCGTATTCAGTGCGTTTGGCAAGAGCCTGTTTTCCATGTTCGTGTCGATCGCGCGTCAGCTGGTGGTGCTGTTGCCCGTAGCATTTTGGCTGGCGCAAACGCCGGACGGACTGATGGCCATCTGGTGGGCGTTCCCAATCGCGGAGCTGATGTCGATCGCCATGAGTATGGCTTTCCTGCTTATTTTGTGGCACAAAACCATCAAAAAGCTGCCTGCAGACGGTCCTTTGGTGCGAGTAGAGGATATGTAAGGGAATTTTTTCGAAAATTCTTTTGAAATTTTCAAAAAACACTTGACAATTTGCGCGTTTTGTGTTTATAATATATGATGTCATTGTGTAAAAGCGAAAATGTCGGCTGTGAAACGATACGCTTCCGATATTGATCAGCAAGGAGGTGCCAAACATGCTTAGAACTTATCAACCTAAAAAGCGTCAGAGAAAGAAGGAGCACGGTTTCAGAAAGAGAATGAAGACCGCTGACGGCAGAAACGTTCTCAAGAGACGTCGTGCAAAGGGCAGAAAGAGACTGACATACTGATTCTCGATTGAGGATCACACATAAAAACCGCCGATGACCTACACATCACAGAATGAGTCATCGGGGTTTTTTTGCGAAGTAGAAAATTGAATTACAACACTACGGAAAAACGATCGACGCACAAAAGACACAAGACAAGGGGGAATACAGGGTGAAGGAAACCGCAATTAAAGAAAATCACCTGTATCTGAAGGCATTCAGACAAGGCGGACGCTTTGTGGGCAGGACGGTTGCCGTCTACGTTCTCAAGGACTATGCTGCCAGAAGGCTGATGCTGGCGCATCCCGAAAAGAAATACGTCAACAGACTTGGGCTGTCTGTCACCAAAAAGGTGGGAGGCGCCGTGCAGCGCAATCGCGCCAAGCGCATTATTCGTGCAGCATACAGGGAGCTGGTCAAGAAAAAACCGCTTAAAACGGGATATCTGATCGTGATCAGCGCAAAGCCCGAGATCGCGGGCAAAACCTCGCGCGACGTCTATGCGGATCTGTCTCGGGGGATGCACAAGCTGGATATGTATCCCAAGGAAACAAGATGAATTATTTATGCAGATTACTCATTCGCTTTTACAGAAAATTTTTATCTCCGCTCAAGCCGCATCCCACATGTAGGTTTACGCCTACGTGCTCTGCCTATGCTCTGGAAGCATATACACATCGTGGCTTTGTCGTAGCCTCGCTCTTGACGGCGTGGAGAATTCTGCGGTGCAACCCGTGTTGCCCGGCAGGATACGATCCCGTTCCCATGACAGGCTTTAAGACTATGGGATGGCGGTACAAAAAACCGAAAAAATCTGACGGTGATGAGAGTGACAATGCGTTCGATCCGTGATCGAACTGCCCCGC
Source organism: Eubacteriales bacterium (assembly GCA_045594705.1). Lineage (GTDB taxonomy): Bacteria > Bacillota > Clostridia > Oscillospirales > CAG-272 > SVQP01. The sequence continues at coordinate 2,670 of JAZNZB010000042.1, read as the reverse complement.
CTTGTAGGATTCCGCGAGGTATGTGGGCGAATGATCCCAAAAAGAAGGCGAAAGAGCCTTCACAATTACGTGAGAGGAATTCTTTACCCTTTGAGGTAAAGAGCTTTACCTTTTGGGTAAAGAAAGGAAAACCATGACTATGAACAATCGAGACGTAAAGTCTGTGTTTGTAAAACTGATCGCCGGTCTTTTGCTGGCGTTTGTGCTGGTCGGCGTTACTGTGCCCGTTGCATTTGCCGAGGAAGAAACCACTCCGGAGCAAACCACTGAGGAACAAACCGCTGCCCCTGAGGCAGACATGCCTGCTGCAACACTCGACGACGATACGATCGAGGACATCGCCGGGCTGCTTGCATCCAACGATTCGGCACGTCAGCTGTTTTTGGCGGCTTGCGCAAAGAACGCAGTCGGAAAGCATCTGAAGTACAAGGAAAGCTATCTGAACGATAAGGGCGACTTCGCGTTTGACAGCACGCTGTCGATCGAGGAGGGCTTTGTCGAAATGGCGGATTGGAGCGAAGCAAGTGCTTACGCACTGCAGATTCTGCGTGACGCCGAGGAGATTTCCAAGAAGGACGTGACCATTCCCGAAAAGCTGACGGTTGAGGATGCTGAAGAGATCATCAGAGAAATGCAGACCGAGGTCGACCTTGAGAACAACGGTAACTTCCTGGATGCCATTTTGCGTGCCATCGGCTTTGCACTCAACTGGGCAACCAAGTACCTGACCTTCGGCACAAACAACTATATTCTGTCCCTTCTGTATTTTGGCCTTATCATTGAGATCCTGATGCTGCCCTTTGCAATTTCGCAGCAGAAGAACTCGATCAAGCAGGCAAAGCTTCGTCCCAAGGAAATGGCCATCCGCAATCGCTATAAGGGAAGAAATGACCAGGCGACGCTGCAAAAGGTCAACCAGGAGATCCAGGAGCTTTATCAGAAAGAGAACTTCAACCCCATGAGCGGTTGCTTGCCTCTTTTGCTCCAGCTGCCCATCGTAATGGCACTGTATTACGTGGTCATTGACCCTGCGTTCTACGTGCTGGGTCAGGCCAAGGCATTTTCTTCTGCCATTACGCAGTATTTCACCACCTCTGTGGCGGCAGGCGGCTTTGGCGGCACGCTGTCCTCCGAGAGAGGCACCATTGAGATCCTTTCCAAGCTTGGAGAGCAGGGCATCGATGCTTTTGAGAGCTTGAAGTCCTTCTCCTACTTCTCCAATGCCGAGTCTTGCTTTGATGCGCTGGAGGAGATCGTGACCGCAGGTATTCCCAGCTTCAATATCGGCAGCTGGAATATGGGTCTGACTCCCTGGTCGGCTGTGACCGGCGGCGGTGAATTCTTTGCAGGCCACTGGTGGCTGCTGCTTGTGCCCGTACTGACCTTTGTGGTATACTTTAGCTCCATGAAGATCAACAGAAAGCTGACCTATCAGCCCACCACCGCAGAAAACGACAAGGCTACCGGCTGCTCCAACAGCATGATGGACTTCATGATGCCTTTGATGTCGGTTTATATCGCATTCATCGTTCCTGCAGCAGTAGGTATCTACTGGATGTTCAAGAGTGTGCTGGGCACGGTCAAGCAGTTGATTATGAAGAAGGCTATGCCTATCCCGGTGTTTACCGAGGCAGATTATAAGGCAGCAGAAAAGGAGCTGTACGGCAAGAATCCCAAGCCCGTAAAGTCAAGCGGCAGCGGTACGAGAAACCCCAACGTCAGATCTCTGCACCACATTGATGACGACGAGTATGATGCCAAGGGCAACTATATCGGCCGTCCCGCAACCTCTGAGGACGAGGAAGAGCAACCCGAGACCAAGAACAAGAATAAGAAGGCTCCCGCTATGGCTGAGCCGCTCAAGGACGAATCGGATAAGCAGGAAAAGACCGATGCGTCCGATGATACAAATTCATAAGACTGACAAGAGGATATAATTGTGAGAAAAGAAACTGTTGTAAGCGCAAAGACCATTGAAGAAGCCGTTGCCAAGGCAGTGGCTGAGTTGGGTGCTCAAAGCGCAGATAAGATTGAATATACCGTTCTGGAGGAGCCTAAGAAGGGCTTGTTCGGCATTGGTGCAGTTCCTGCAAAGATCAGCGCAAGCTATACTGTGGGTGGCGAATACCTGGCACTTGAATTTCTCAAGAAGCTGGTGGCGGATATGGAGCTTGACCTGAGTGTGACTTTGAGTGACGGCAACAACGACGACAAGGTGATCAACATTGACGGTGAGAACGCAGGCGTTCTGATCGGTCACCACGGTGATACGCTGGATTCGCTTCAGTATCTGGCCAACCTGGCTGCCAACAAGAAAGAGGATGGCGTTAAGAGAGAGTACGTCAAGATCACGGTTGACGTTGAGGGCTATCGTGCAAAGAGAGAGATGACCCTGCGCAACCTGGCCAGAAGAATGGCAGACAAGGTACTCAAGTACAAGAAGAGCGTCATGCTCGAGCCCATGAATCCTTACGAGAGAAGAATCATTCACTCCGAGATTCAGCACATCGAGGGCGTTTCCACCAACTCGATCGGTTCGGAGAACAACCGTAAGATCGTGATCTACCTGGAGGAAAAGCAGGCTAAGAAGGGAAAGAGCGAGGAATTCGCATCCTTTGGCGAGGAATACTGACCAAAAAAGCGTGGCAGCTTGGAGCTGCGACTCTTTTT
>JAZNZB010000041.1:0-8288 GCA_045594705.1 Eubacteriales bacterium | reverse complement strand
AATAAGTTCCATGTGCCTGCCCGGGACGTCGAGGGCGCCGTCCCCTGCGATAGGTGTTTTTTTGCGAGAAAAGCGAGCACGGAGACTGCTCATCAGACAATCCCCGTGCGAAAACTCCGCTTATTTGTCAGCCCCATCGGGATGCTTTTTTATTCCTCAAACTGGCTATGGTACAGCTTTGCGTAAAGCCCGTTCGCGGCGAGCAGGGAATCGTGCGTGCCACGCTCGACGATGTCGCCGTCCTGCATGACAAGGATCAGGTCGCATTGCTTGATGGTAGAAAGGCGGTGCGCCACGATGAACGAGGTGCGTCCCTTCATCATCTGTGCAAATGCGGACTGGATCTTTTGCTCGGTACGCGTATCGATCGACGAGGTCGCCTCGTCCAAAATCAGCATAGGCGGCAGGCGCAGCATGACGCGCGCGATGCAAAGCAGCTGTCTTTGCCCCTGCGAGAGTGTGTCGTTATCGCCGCCGATCACGGTGTCGTATCCCTTGGGCAGACGCTTGATAAACGAATGCGCGTGACAAGCCTTGGCCGCGGCTACGATCTGCTCGTCGGTCGCATCGGGGTGACCCAGCGCAATATTGGCGCGCACCGTGTCGTGTGCAAGATGCGTGTCCTGCAGCACCATGCCGACGTTCTGTCGCAGGCTGTTACGCGTGATATTTCGTGTCGGCGTGCCGTCCACCAGAATGTCACCCTCGGTGGTGTCGTAAAAGCGCATGAGCAGGTTGATCAGCGTGGTCTTGCCGCAGCCTGTGGGGCCTACGATGGCTACGCGCTGTCCTTGCTTGACAAAAAGGGAAAGATCCTTGATCAGAGGGCGCTCGGGTACGTAGGAGAAGCTGACCGAGTCGAATGCGACCTCGCCGCGCGCTTCTTCCAGCACCAGCGCATCGGGGGCGTCGGGTGTTTCGGACTGCTCGTCGATCAGCTCAAACAGTCTGCCCGCACAGGTCAGTGCATTTTGCAGCTCGGTGATCACGCCCGAGATCTCGTTGAAGGGCTTGGTGTATTGATTTGCATATGACAAGAAGCAGGAAAGCTGACCCACGCTCAGTGCCGCGCCGCCCGTGGCAATGGCCATCAAAGCACCTACCAATACCACGCCCGCGTATACGAGATTATTGACAAAGCGGGTGGAGGGGTTGGTCAGGGAAGAGAAGAAGGTAGCCTTGAGCGAGATTTTTGCCAAGCGGTCGTTGACGCGGTCAAAGTCGGCCACAGCCTCGTCGGCTCGGTTAAAGGCGGTCACCAGCTTGTGGTTGCCGATCATTTCGTCCACAATGGCGGTCTGCTCGGCGCGCGTTCTGGATTGATTTTGGAAGTATGTGTGCGTTTTCTTGGTGATAAAGGCGGCCACGAATAGAGAAAGCGGCGTGACCAGCACCACCACCAGCGCAATGCCGGGGTGTACCGAGAACATGATCAGAAGTGTGCCAAGAATAGTCAGAATCCCGGTAAAGAACTGGGAAAAGCCGAGCAGCAGACCGTCGGTCACGGCGTCGGCATCCGAGATGACGCGGCTGACCGTGTCGCCCACGGGGTGGGCGTCGATATAGGAGAGCGGAAGCGTCTGAATACGCTCAAAGGCGTCCTGTCGCAGTCTGCGCACAATGCCGAAGGCAATGCGGTTGTTGCAAACGTTCATCAGCCACTGAAGCAGAGCCGTAATGCCGATGGCGATGCAGATGAGAATTAAAATAGCGGGGATGGAGTTCAGCTGCTCGTGCGTGATGCCCATGGGAGAGACCAGTCTTGCAAGTAGGCCGAATACGGCGCGCTCGGCAAAGGTTTGTTCTCCTGCCAAAAGGTCGATCGCGTCACCCGTCAGTACGGGAATGGACAGCGTCAGCGCGACCGAGATGGCCGCAAAGAGCAGGGAAAGGGCAAGAAGCAATCTGTAATGCTTTAAGTATTTGAGTACGCGGAGGATGGTTTTGGTCTTCATGCACCCTGTCCTCCTTTGAACTGAGAATCGTAGATCTCGCGGTAGACCGCGCAGGTATTCATCAGAGCATCATGCGTGCCTTGGCCGACCACGCAGCCGTCGTCCAGCACTAAGATCAGATCGGCATGCGCGATCGAGGAGGTGCGCTGCGAGACGATAAAGGTAGTGGGCTTATGGTCAAGCGACCTCAATGCGCGGCGCAGGGCTGCGTCGGTGGCAAAGTCCAGAGCACTTGCGCTGTCGTCTAAGATCAGCACGGGCGATTTTGCAACCAGCGCGCGGGCGATGGTCAATCGCTGACGCTGACCGCCCGAGAAGTTGGAGCCGTTTTGTGAAACGGGCGAATCCAGCCCTTCGGGCTTTTGCTGTACGAATTCCTTGGCCTGTGCCGCTTCAAGTGCCTGCCAGAGCTGCTCGTCGGTGGCATTTTCATTGCCCCAAAGCAGATTGGAGCGGATGGTACCGCTGACAAGCACCGCCTTTTGCGGTACGGTGACCACTGTATCTCGCAGGATCTCGGGGGCGTAGCCCTTGACGTCCCTGCCATTTACGAATACGTGGCCTTCGGTTGCGTCGTAAAAGCGGGGGATCAGCCCAACCAGCGAGGATTTTCCCGAGCCTGTACCGCCGATGATGCCCACGGTAGCCCCGGGGGCTGCCGAGAAGCTGACATTTTGCAGCGTGGGTGCACCCGCACCGCGGTAGGTCAGAGTCACGTTCTCAAAGCAAACGCTGCTGCCGTCTTGCTTGTCGGGGGCAGACGTGGCGTCAGGCATGCCTGCGTGCACGTCCATGACCGATTGAATACGATCGCCGCAGGCAACCGCCTTGGTCACGGTGATGATGGTGTTGGCCAGCTTGACAAGCTCAACTAAGATCTGCGACATATAGCTGACCAGTGCGATCAGCTCGCCCTGGGTGACTCCCTCGGGCAGACCGAATTGACGTGAGCCGAACCATACCAGAGCCACGATGCCGCCGTTGACCAAGATAAAGGTCAGCGGGTTCATCAGCGCAGTGATCCTGCCCGTAAAGTTCTGCAGTGCGGTCTGCGCGTAGTTGACCTGCTTGAATTGCTCCACCTCGCGCTCCTGCAGACCGAATGCGCGCACCACGCGCACACCGCGCAGCGTCTCGCGCGTTTTGGCGGTCACGCCATCAAGTCGGCTCTGAATGCGCTTGTAAAGCGGAATGCCTGCCAGAATGATGGTGAAAACCACCACAGAGAGCAGCGGAATGACCGCGACAAAGATCCATGCAAGGCTCGGCTTGACCAAAAACGCCATGATCATGGCACCGAATACGATGACGGGCGAGCGCAAAAGCAAACGCAGCGTCAGATTGATGCCGGTCTGTATCTGGTTTGTATCGCTGGTCATGCGCGTGATCATTGCAGAGACGCCCAGCGAGTCGGTCTGCTCGTGCGAGTAGCCTTGCAGGTGTGCAAACAGATCGTGTCGCAGTGAGGCTGCGCTGCCAACCGCCGCACGCGCGGCAAAGAACTGCGCAACCAGCGTGCAGGAAAGACCAACCACCGAGAGCAGGATCAAAAGCCCGAACATGCGCCAGATGTAGCCCACGTCACCCGCCTCGATGCCGCCGTCCACAATGCTTGCCACAACCAAGGGTACGCAAAGGTCAAAGCAGGCCTCCAGCAGCTTGAACAGGGGTGCTACGACGCATTCAAGCTTGTATTTTCTCAAATATCTCCAAATCAGTTTCATAAAGTCCTCTGTGAATGATGATCGTGAACGCAAGCTTATGATTTCAGCTTGTAGCTTCTGTTTTTATTACCACCTTGAGCTACGACGATGTCCTCCTTGATCATTTCGGCAAGAATCTCCTTGGCTCTTGAAGGCTTCAGGCCGAGAAGATCGGCAATTTCAGAGCTCTTTGCACAAACGTTTTCTGTCAGATAGGCGATGATCGCCTGCTTGTGTGCAACGGTTTTTGCCGCCGTTTTTTTATCGCCGCTTTTTATCGCCGCTTTTTTATCGCCGCTTTTACCGATTATCAGCGATAATGTGATCCTGTCGGGTTCAAAGCTCTCATGGATAACGGGAGCAGGCCAACCTTGCTTTTTCCAAACGCTGAAAATATTCGGGATACCGCTACCTGCACGCTCGCCAACGTCAATGAGGTGAAACATCTTGATAAGCGTACTGTTACGAGGATCGGAAACACCGCCACTCTTTGCAGCCTCCACGTCGATACGGAAACCGCCGGGGTTGGAAAGCGTGATAACGTCCTTCTTCTTGATGATAACAAGTCCTTGTCTGCCGTAATAGTCGGCATTTATCAAGCAGTTGGCAAGAGCTTCTCTGAGTGCCTTGTGAACGGGTGTATCGTCAATGCGGTCGCCACCTTCGAGCTTGAATGGGACTTTAATATCCTGCGTGAGCTTGTTGTAAACGCGGAAATAGAAATCGTAAATATTTCCACTCCAATCGCCCGACGAAGATACGATACGGTCTGTCCAACGGGTGTTGGGATCAAACTGCTCTTGGTAATCAAGAAAATATGCGGGAAACTCTTTGACAATTTCGTATTCGTAGCCAAACATCAACAGTCCTGCGGCGGTGGGGTGCATCTTTCCGTCACTCGATCTTCCGACTGCACCGAGCTTGTAAAGGAACTCTACGTCTTCAAGCTCCTCCCAAACGTGTCCGGGACGGTAGGTCTTCATACGGATACGGTAACGCTTCACGCTATCGTAATCGAAGGCATCAAGCTCCATATTTTCAAGAACGAGCATATCCTGTGTTTTGATTGCTGCATCACGCATCATCGCTTGCACTTCTTCTTTGGTACACTTGTAGTCGCCCTCACCATTGCGGCGGTAGCTTCCCGAAAGAGGATTGCCGTCGATATATACGGGCTTATCGCTGCGCTGTGCACGAGGCACACGGATAGCCACGATGTGCTGGCCATCGATGTTCTCGATCGTCACATCCTTGTCAGAGAGAATATTTGCGCTTACTTTGTTTGTGTTGTTGACAATATCCCAAAAGTCTTTTATCAGTTTTTCGGGATCGGGCAAGTCAATGGGGTGCAGGGATTTGTCTTTGTATTCTTCTACGCCAAGCAAAATGATACCGCCGAGAGTGTTTGCAAATGCGGAATAGGTTTCCCAAATACTATGGGGCAGACCGCCAAGAGCTTTCTTGGCCTCAATACGATTGTTCTCTTTGTATTTCTCAATATTTGCAAAATCGATCATTGATACCCTCCCGTCTTTTATGGTTTCATTATGACTGCTATTCATTGCATAATATTACATTTTACATTATAGCACACATTTGTCAAATAATCAAGGGCAAACCAAAAGGATACAGCCAATCTTACAGAAGTGAAGCGTTGCTTGGGAACCGGTGTTAAACGGCTGTGTTGAATTAATGCCCGGGATATGGTATAATCAAATTGCGAAAACGCTTTTGAATCAAGTAAGGAGAAGTGGATCATGTCTATCGGTTCAAATATCAAAAGGCTCCGCCGCGAGCGGGAAATGACCCAGGAGCAGCTGGCACAATGTCTGGGTATCACGGCAAATGCCGTGTCGCAATGGGAATGCGACCGCACTGCTCCGGATATTTCTCAGCTGCCGATCTTAGCAAGAGTTCTGCAGGTGAGCACAGACCGCCTTCTGGGCATTGATTTTAGCCGGGATGAGCAAGAGATTTATCGGATATTGGAGCAATCCTTAGCCTGCAATCGGGCGGGACAGTTTGCAAGATCCGTTGAGATTGCGCGAGATGGCTTGAAGCAATACCCCAGGTCCTATCAGCTGATGGCAAGACTGGCCGAGGGACTGCTTGCCATGCAGGGCAGCGAGAAGGAAATGGAGCGGCTTTGCGATAAGATCCTGAAGGAATGCACAGAGAACGGTCCTCGCGATCAGGCATACAGATTAAAGATCGTTTTGCTTGGGAAACGAGGAAACTACGACGAGATTATGGAATTGGCCGAGGAGCTCCCGCATATATGGGTATCTCAAGAGGAGATCCGCATGCGCTGGAGCACCGATACCGACGAGGAGCGTCGAGCGGAGCTTGTCCGCTATGCCAAAATGTACGTGGGGAGTATTACGACCTGCCTTGGAAAGATTGCAGACCTGCCGTGCTATACTCCAAAGGAAAAGATCTGCATCCATGAGCAGATCATCGATTTGATGAAGGTGATTTACCCGGAAGGGGACTACCTTTCCCAAGCGGCCATTCTTGCATCGGCGTATTATCAAGTTGCGTCGCTTTACGTTCAGCTTGGAGAATACGGTCAAGCATTGGACGCCCTTGAAGAAATGTACCGATATTCCGTTTACTGTGACAGTCACGATGGGAAGTATACCTCCCCTGCATATCGAGGATGTCATGCGGAAAGTATGAATACAAAGGAGCGCTCGTATTGTCGGGAATTTGCGGCATTGCTTGGCAAGGATTCTGCTTTTGATGCTTTGCGGAAAGAGCCCGGATATGCGGCAGTCATGGAAAGGTTGGTCGCAAATAAAGTAGGAGGAAAGAACACATGAAAAAAATCGGGGGTTTTATTTTGAATTCGGTCGTTCTTTTCTGGAGTTATTTTATCAGCTCCTTTTTGTGCATGCTGGTGCTGCAAACCGCAATACGAATATTTGTGGAAGCGGACAGTAAAGGGGAGTATTTGTGGAAAAGCGTTTGCATGTACGCGTTTATGCTGAGTACTTGCATGGTTTACCTGAAAGTCACGGCATCGACCCACAAAACCAAGTATCTTGCGTATATGAGCGGAAAGGACTGGAGCTTCAAGGAGACTTTGTCCTATATTCTGAAAAATCCGGAATTTTGGTCGGCAAGCATCGGCTTTGCCATTTGGCCTGTGATGCTTCCCAAACTTTTCGGCGCCATTCATCGGCTTTATTTCAGCCCCGAGCTTTTGTTAAGCTTTCCTCGGGCGATCCTGTCCGTCTTGACGGTTTCCTTGCCGATCTTGATTCTGTCCGCTGTCGCTTGGCTGCTTGTTTTGCGTTCATGGTGTAAAAACCGAATGCATAAGAAGTGAGAATTGATATTGTCATAGCAGCGATAAATATGAACCGCCGAGAGCAAGCGGGTTGCTCTCGGCGGTTGATTTTTTGATGTCTCTTATACACTTGTTTGTTTTTTTCTGTTTTTGATCGCCTTGATAATTTCGGGCAGGTACACGATGCAAAGGTACAGCACAATAAAGGGTGTCGCTACGAACATGTACCAGTAGGGGTGCGGGATGAGATTGTACATCATCTGCAGCACGGGGTTGGTGGGGTCGATCGAATACATATAATTGAGCTTGACTACATCTCCCGCCCAGTCCACAACGTTGTTTGCCACGGCGTACTGGTTGAGCCAGACGTTGATCAGATGCACGCAGGTGTAAATGCCTGCTGTCAGAGCAAGCGTGGTGGGAATGTAGATCAGTTTCTTTTCGGTCAGCTTCAGCACGAACATCAAAATCGGAATACCGAATTCCAGAGTGTGCGGGAAGTAGTAGAAGAAGAAAGTCCAGGACCAAATTTCATATTCTGCCTGCGCCTGATTGAGCACCAGTGCGATCAGCGCGCCGATACACCAAAGCAGCAACAGGTTGTTGATCACCTTGCTTCTGGTAATGACCGCAAAGGGAAGCAGCATGGCCGTGATCGAGCACATATGAAAGGGCAGATATTCAATGGGAGAGCCCCAGGTGACCAGATTGAAGATGATGGCCGCGATGCCCGAGAAGGACAGGATAAACAACACGACGGTTTTGGTTTTATCCGAACGGTTTCTCAAAATGAAGTATAAGCCTGTGATGATCGCGGCGGATAAGAGCAGCGTTGCAATATGCACGATGCCGTAAGAGCCCCAAAGCATGATGACCTCCAAAGTAGTATTTTGTCGCTCGGGGCATTATAACAGAGAAGTGAGCAAAAGTCAAGGGAAGAGACGCGGATTTTGGGAATCTTAATAATTCTTAATAATTGTAGTGACGTCAGGACTTGGGTTATGGCCCGGGAAAGCGCAAAGCGGAAATGCGTAGGGGCTTGGCTTTATGTCCCCGCCACACCTCCAACATGTAGGGACCGGCGTCCGCATTCTTCAGGAATGTTTGTAGGGGAGGATACGATCCTCCCGCCCGCGTGCGGTTCGGAATAGTTCAAAGGCTAAGGCCGGAATCAGAACCAATGTTTGCGCCAAAAGGCGTTGAGATGGGAAACGCAACCGGCGCAAACAAAGCCGCAACGCGAACGCGCCGATGGGCGCGCCCTGCGTGGCGGCGTGGTTCTGATTCGCCGAAGGCGCTCCACCAAAAAGAGATAGGGACGGCAATTTTGCCGTCCCT